>NZ_CAWQNB010000025.1:0-225123 GCF_963896135.1 Proteus sp. G2609
TGGCTAGGCGCTCTTGCTCCGCTTTTTCTTGCTCAGCTTGCAGTCTGGCTAGGCGCTCTTGCTCCGCTTTTTCTTGCTCAGCTGGCAGTTTGGCTAGGCGCTCTTGCTTCGCTTTTTCTTGCTCAGCTGGCAGTTTGGCTAGGCGCTCTTGCTCCGCTTTTTCTTGCTCAGCTTGCAGTCTGGCTAGGCGCTCTTGCTCCACCTTTTCTTGCTCAGCTTGCTTATCTTTTTCATCTGCAATTTCTTGTTGTTCAGTATTGAAATATTTATCATCGATTTCATCATTTCTCCAAATAACTTGACGCCAGTTATTACGTTCATTAGTGGCTACACCATAAATGATTCTTCCATCATCTGAGATGGCATGTGCTTCTGAATCTTTTCCCCCGTCAAGTGTTCCTAAGTCATACATATGATTATTGAAATAAATAAAACCATGACGATGAAACATGATAAAGGCATGAGGACCAGTGCCTGTTAGATCTTTTGGAATGGTATTTAAGTTATACTCATCAGTTTCAGACCACCCTACAATATATTTACCATCAGCAGTAATATCTAGTGCTCTGGCATTTCTAAATCTTGCTTCTTCTTCTTTTTTAGAAAGATTACCAATATTGATGAGTTTATCATTAGAGAAGTCATAGAGTAGTGCTTGACTAAAAATTGCTGAAGAAGTTTTTGTTCTAGTAGGTAACTTAATTGCATAATTATAATGCCAAACATCTCCCCAGCCAACACTATAGTTCCCATCTGCTGAGGTATCTGCAAGTTTTGTCGATCCAAATTCAGAGAGACTAAGTTCTCGTATAGGGCCTGATGCTGTTGTGATAAAGGCAACTTTAGGATATTCTCTATCCAGTAATTTCTTTTTAGGCAAATCTCGGTTTAGCTGGCCAATAAAGACTTGACCATTATCACTGATTTTTTGAATATCAACACCTCTTCTTTTTATTCCCTTTAAGAAGGGATATTCAGTAATTGGTGAAAGTAAAATTGCTTTTTCTGGATGATTAGCTAAATACTTATTAACGTTATCGAATGTTAATTCGAAGTCTTCTTTTTTATAGATATCATAAATATATAGCTTCTTTCTCTCATCACCTTTGTATTCATATAAAATAAAATTACCATCTTTCGTTAAATATCTAATCTCCATGTTTCTATCTAAAATAGAAAATGTATTGTTATATACGTTATAGGCAAATACATAACATCCATTGTATGTACCACAACCGATAGTATCTTCAAAAATACTATTATTTTTAACCATCTGCTCTAATCTGGCTCTAGCACCTGCAAAGGCATACCCAACAACAGTTTTACTATTTTTTGAAATATGGGAAAGGTAAAGAAGATCTAATTGCGGATTATTTTCTTTATTTATTTTTTTTATTGTTTTTCCGCCATCTATACTAATAAATAATTCATTTGGTAAGAGTTCTTCTGAGAAATAAACGGTTTCTCTAACATTATAATTAGGTATCTTTTTTTGAATATTACGTTCACCTTCATCAGCTATACGATTATATAATGAAAGTGTATCATCACTTATTGTTGCATATATGTAAGTGCTTCCAAACGGCGTCATTAACTGTTGGTTGTAACTATGCTTATCTAAGACACGGCCGTGGAGATGTTTAATGTATTCATATCTATTATGAGTAAATTCATAATATTGACTTGCATTATTTGCAATGCTAAAAGGGTTATAAATTGAGTCTCCCATATCATTTATATTATAATTGCTGTAGCAATTAATAGGCCATATATAGAGAGGACACAATATATATAATATTGATTTATTTTTCATTTTCATTTTATATACCAAAAATAAGATTTTAACTGGAGGTTAACCTCTGTATTAATTAAAGTCAATTGGATAAAATGAAATGAATTTAATATATAATAATGAGTAAGGAATTATTATTATGTGTATATATTTGGTGTTTTAATTAAATTTACTTTTCTAAGTATTAATTCATTTTGTAGATTTATGATTTGTTCTTTATTTGCGGAACGCCAATTCTTCGCTTCACCATATACGCCATGCTGATGAAACGCATTAATACGAATTGTAATTGATTCACCAAGTGAATTAATAAAATGAGAAAGCGGTTCTATATTCTCTAAATAATCGGTTTTTTCTGGAATATATAAAAGGCGTAATTCTGCAAGTAAATTATGCTCACTTAACCATTTGATTGATTTTTTAATACGTTGATTACTACGTCCGGTTAAATAAATATGTGTTTCTTCACTCCAACTTTTTAAATCAATCATCGCTCCATCCATAAAGGGGGCGATTTTTTGCCAACCATTAAGTGAAAGAGTGCCATTACTGTCAATTAAACAGGTAAGATGTCGAAGATCAGGGGCTGCTTTGATTGCTTTAAAATAATCAATTAAAAATGGAAGTTGTAACGTAGATTCCCCGCCACTTACGGTTACCCCATTGATAAAGGCTGCATATTTACGCGTAATTGCAATTAGTTCATCAACCGTATAGGTCAATGTCATAGGGCTTGATTGGCGAGGACATTGCTGAATACAAGTATCACATTGCTCACAGCTGTCAGCGTTCCAATTTATTACACCGTTTTGTAATGAAAGCGCTTGCTGTGGGCAAGTGGCAATGCAATCCCCGCAGTTATCACAAATCCCCATAGTGTAGGGATTGTGACAGTTCTTACAGCGTAAATTACATCCTTGTAGGAAGATGGCGAGGCGATTGCCTGGGCCATCAACACAAGAAAAAGGCAGTATTTTATTTATCGAAGCGCATCTGCTGTTCATGGCTAATCACTCGTGGTTTTCGTTCAGCAATATGGCAATTGGTTGTCGCTTCATCTCCTAACCAAGTTGTATTTAGGCGAGAGCCTTCTTCTTTATATTTTTTTAAATCCGATAACCGCACCATATACCCAGTGACACGGACTAAATCATTACCACCCACATTAGCGGTAAATTCGCGTAATCCGCAAGAAAACGCCCCTAAGCACAGTTGCATTAAAGCATCAGGATTTTGTTTGATAGTTTCATCCACGGTTAAAATATCACTAATACCTGAGGTATAAAATTGATGGTGGGGGGCAACGGTCATTAAATGAGTAACAGGATCAGGCTCTGTTCCATAAGGAATACGGGTAGCCGGTGTAGTACCAATATCAGAACTTATGCCTGATTGAGCATGTAACATGGCACGCTGTTTCCAACCATATTTTACAGGGGTCTGAGCAACAAACTGGGCTAGTTTTTCACTAATAATATAGCTAAGTTTATTGGCTGCTTCGCTATGACCATAGTTTGCTGTATGACCTTCTTTTTCAAGTAATAGAGAAACTGCTTCAGCCATACCATAAATGCCAAACATCGGGGCAAAACGATCGGGTGAGATCAAACCTTCTTCTACTAAAAAGCTTTGTTGAAAAAAGTTTGATTTTTCATAGAGGAATTCGCAACGAGCATTGATGATCTCGATTTGTTTTTGCATATAAAACGGCAATACATTCTCTAGAAAGTCGGCACTATTTTGGCTGCGCTTTGCTACTTCTTTGAGATTGATACGAACTAAAGTGCTACCGCCACCACTTTGCGGTAGAGAGTTATAACAACTAACAATACCGTATTCATCTTTACCAAATACAGCATCTTGCAATGTACCGTTAGCAATATGGGGTTTACTGCTATGACAAATATTGGTGATTGCTTGGTGCAATAAATCAGAAGGTGTTAGCGCCGCGTCATAAATAAAGGTGAGATTCGGGGCTACTTGTTGAAGTTCAACATCTACCTTAAGAATTAAACGTGTAATGATAGAGTCTTCAGGGCCAATATTAGCGTGCATAAAGGCATCAGGAAGGGTTCTATCAAGATAGCGCCAGAAACGCTTTAATTTTGGATAGAGTTGCTCTTGCGTCAAATTCCCCACATAAGGTAGTAAGATTTTATCAATACGACCTAAATAAACCGGCATTGAAGTGACAGAAGGAACATGATGATAAAGGATAGTCAGCATATTTAGCGCATCATCAAAATCTTGGGCAGGTTCAAGCTCTAAATAGCGCGAGCCTTGTGCTAAGAATTTCGCGTAATCAGGTAATACATAACGTGGTTTATAAGGGGCATGACCTTCATACATATCGCAGATAACCCGTTCATTTAGCGCAAGGCTCGCCTCGTTAGATAACGTCGGGTATGGCAACATATTTTCCGCTTCTAATGCTAGAAAATGACGTTTTTGTTCGGGAGAAAGGGTTGGATTTTCTACGATTTGTTGACAACGTTGGATAACAGATTGTTCAGTCATAACCACCTCAGCAACTCAAGAGCAAAAGAAAGATGTAAGATTTATTTATCGCATTAGGTTAATAAATTGACTGAGATTTACTGTGATTTTAAACAAAGCCCATTCAAAGTTTAAGGGAATAGCACGAAAATACGTATAAATTAGATATATCTAAAATAATTTGACCTATTTTAGATAGAAATAAAGAAATGAAGGTGAGTACTAATGACTCACCTTATTATGTTAATTTGTGGCAGTGTTATTTAACTTCAGATCTATTTTCTGTTTCTTCTTGCTGATCACTTTTTTGTTCATCATCTTCTTTTTCATGACGAGTGGGTAAACTTGCGGTTAATAAATAGGGCGATTGCTGCCAATGCACTGGTGTTAATTGCAATAAGCTGTGGGACAGTAAAAAACCAATCGCCAGAGCAACCAATAGCATCACACGCAATAAATTGGTGGTGTTATCGACTTGGCCTGATTCTGTGACAAGTTGGTGTGTATCTAACGTCAATCTTAGAAAACCCTTTGGCTGATCTTGACCAGGGATAGGCACCACCAGCTGATGATTAAAAGAACCGCCACTTTTTTGTCCTTCTAAGGCCAATCGCTCTTTTACCGTCACATTTTCACCACTATGCGCTATTTGTGTGCCATCTTGCCAATAAAGACTTGCATCCAGTACCCGACTATCGTGAGTTAGATGATTTAAATTAGCTATAATGTGTGGATTTACGTTATCTTTGCTACTGTCATCCATATAATTGGATAATGAGAAGGCAACTTGTTCTGCCAGTGTTTTGGCAAGCTCTTCAAACTGGGTGATACGGGCGTGCTGATTTGCACGGCTAAAATAAGAGGCGCCTTGCATCAAAAAAGCCAATAATGCGATACAAATCAGTATAATCGCGGTTTTTTGTAGTTTGAATTTTAGTTTATCTTTAAGCATGTTCAACCTTTTGCGTAAGCAAGTATGTGCATGTTGCCAGATGAGTCACAGATAGAATAGGCTGAATAACAATTATTTTGTTCAGACAGGGGAAAACAGGAGAATAAGTATGTCAAATAGTCTGACCTATTGCTATTTACCGGATGAGATCCGTAAATGGCCAGGTCTACCGCTATCACTCAGTGGTGAAGAAGTGATGCCACTGGATTATCGTGCAGGCGATAGCGGATGGTTACTTTATGGACGAGAACTTGATAAAAAAAGAATAAGTGAGTTCCAGCATAAATTAGGTGTGGCTATTGTGGTGGTTTCTTCATGGCGTATTGATGATTACCAAGTGGTACGTATTGCGGGAAGTTTAACCCGTCGTATTCGTCGGTTATCTGATGAATGTGGTTTAGATGTTGTACCCTTTGGGCAGATCCCGCGTTTACGCTCTCCGGGACTTTTAGTGATGGATATGGATTCCACGGCTATTCAAATTGAGTGTATAGATGAAATCGCTAAACTGGCCGGTGTCGGTGATAAAGTGGCCGAGATAACGGAGCAAGCGATGCAAGGTGAAATGGATTTTAGTGAAAGCCTAAAATTGCGTGTTGCACAATTAGCTGGAGCTGATGCGAATATTTTACAAAAAGTAATGGATAATTTACCTCTGATGCCCGGGTTAACGAGTTTAGTGCGTAAGCTTCAGGCAATGGATTGGCAAATTGCGATTGCATCAGGGGGATTTACTTATTTTGCTGATAACCTAAAACAGCGATTACGTTTAGTTGCAGCGGTTGCTAATCAGCTAGAAATTAAAGATGGTAAATTAACGGGCAAAGTCAAAGGCCCTATTGTTGATGCTAAATATAAAGCGCAAGTACTTACACGCTTAGCTAAAGATTTAGACATACCGCTGGAACAAACCATTGCGATAGGTGATGGCGCAAACGATCTTAAAATGCTTAGAAAGGCGGGTTTAGGTATTGCCTACCATGCCAAACCTAAAGTATATGCACAAGCCAAAGTAGCTATTCGTCATGCTGATTTAATGGGTGTGATGTGTATTTTAAGTGCAGGATTAAAGCACGAAGAACGATAAGTTTTCAGTCAAGAAAATAACGGGGAGAGCAGTGTGGCAAAAGCAGCCAAAAGAGCCTTTGTATGTAATGAATGTGGTGCCGATTACCCGCGTTGGCAAGGGCAATGTTCTGCGTGTCATGCGTGGAATACCATTACGGAAGTGCGCCTTGCGGCGGCACCTTCTGCCCGTAACGATCGTTTTAGCGGTTTTGCCGGAGATGCGAAAGGAATAAGTCGTGTTCAAAAGCTCTCTGAAATTAGCCTTGAAGCATTACCTCGCTTTTCGACAGGATTTAAAGAATTTGATCGTGTGTTAGGCGGAGGGGTTGTGCCGGGAAGTGCCATTTTAATTGGCGGAAATCCGGGGGCAGGTAAAAGTACACTATTACTGCAGACCATGTGTCGTTTAGCCACTGAAATGAAAACCTTGTATGTCACGGGAGAAGAGTCATTACAGCAGGTTGCCATGCGAGCGCACCGCTTAGGTTTACCGACAACTGAATTGAATATGTTGTCAGAAACCAGTATTGAACAAATTTGTTTAATTGCTTCTCAAGAGCAACCTAAATTAATGGTCATTGACTCGATCCAAGTAATGCATATGGCCGATATTCAATCTTCCCCGGGCAGTGTGGCACAGGTACGAGAGACAGCCGCTTATCTGACTCGTTTTGCTAAAACGAATGATATTGCCATTATTATGGTGGGGCATGTTACCAAAGATGGCACATTAGCGGGACCTAAAGTATTAGAACACTGTATTGACTGTTCAGTGATGCTTGATGGTGAAACAGACTCACGTTTTAGAACATTGCGTAGTCATAAAAACCGCTTTGGTGCGGTGAATGAGTTAGGTGTTTTTGCCATGACCGAACAAGGTTTACGCGAAGTGAGTAATCCATCGGCTATCTTTTTAAGTCGTGGTGATGAAGTGACTTCAGGTAGTTCTGTTATGGTGGTGTGGGAAGGAACACGGCCATTACTGGTGGAGATCCAAGCATTGGTCGACCACTCAATGTTATCAAATCCTCGCCGTGTTGCGGTGGGTTTAGAGCAAAACCGCTTAGCAATATTATTAGCGGTTTTGCATCGTCATGGTGGTTTACAGATGTCTGATCAAGATGTCTTTGTCAATGTCGTTGGCGGTGTCAAAGTAACCGAAACCAGTGCAGATTTAGCTTTATTACTATCATTAGTATCGAGTTTTCGTAATCGTCCTTTACCGCGTGATTTAGTTATTTTTGGTGAGGTAGGACTCGCGGGAGAAATTCGTCCTGTACCAAGTGGACAAGAGCGAATTGCAGAAGCAGCAAAACACGGTTTTAAACGTGCTATTGTGCCTAATGCGAATATGCCAAAGAAAAATCCACCTGATATGAAAGTGTATGGTGTGAAAAAACTATCAGATGCGTTATCTGTACTTGATGATTTGGACGACTTCTAAAGGAGTAAATCATGGGATCTTTTGATTATATCAAACAGGCAATAAAAAAGAATGGCTATACCTTACAGCAAGTTGCCGATGAAAGTCAGATGACAAAGGGCTATCTTAGCCAGCTTATTAATAACAAAATCAAAAGCCCCAGTGCACAAAAAATGTCCGCATTACACCAATTTTTGGGATTAGAATATCCATTACAACAGAAAACCATTGGGGTGATTTTTGGTAAATTCTATCCTCTTCATACTGGGCATATTTATTTAATTCAACGAGCTTGTAGTCAAGTGGATGAATTGCATGTCATTTTATGTCATGACGAACCTCGTGATAAAGAGCTATTTATCAATAGTGCGATGTCACAACAGCCGACGGTAAGTGATAGGTTGCGCTGGTTATTACAAACTTTTAAGTATCAGAAAAATATTCGTATTCATGAGTTTAATGAACATGGTATAGAGCCTCAACCTCATGGTTGGGAAATGTGGAGTGAGGGTATCAAAGCTTTTCTACAAGAAAAACAGATCGCGCCGGATTTTATCTATACCAGTGAACGAGAGGACGCCAGTCAATATGAAGCATTTTTAGGTATTGAAACGGTACTGGTCGATCCTGAGCGCTCGTTTATGAATATTAGCGGTAGTCAAATCCGTCAAGCGCCATTTAAATATTGGGAATATATTCCTACTGAAGTAAAACCTTTTTTCGTGCGTACAGTGGCTATATTAGGTGGTGAATCGAGTGGAAAATCGACCTTAGTAAATAAGCTTGCCAATATTTTTAATACAACCAGTGCGTGGGAATATGGCCGTGATTATGTCTTCTCTCATTTAGGAGGAGACGAAATGGCATTGCAGTATTCTGATTATGATAAAATCGCTTTAGGTCATGCCCAATATATTGATTTTGCAGTTAAATATGCTAATAAAGTTGCATTTATCGATACTGATTTTGTAACAACACAGGCTTTTTGTTTACGCTATGAAGGAAAAGAACATCCTTTTGTACAGGCATTGATTGATGAATATCGTTTTGATTTAGTTATTCTGCTAGAGAACAATACGCCATGGGTTGCCGATGGTTTACGTAGTTTAGGGAGTGATAAAGAGCGTCGTCGTTTTCAAACACTGTTGATAGAGATGTTAGATAAAAACAATATTGAATATGTCAAAGTAGATCCTCCTGATTATGATGAGCGCTTTCTTCGTTGTGTCGAATTAGTCAGGGAATTGCTGATGATGCAATCAAAGCATATCGAATAAGTATTTTTAAAAACGCCATTAATTGGCGTTTTTTATTTATAGCTAGCTATATAGTCACAATAAGAATGAAATTTTTGTTTAAACCTAAAGTATGGATAAAAACGGCTGTTCATTAAGCGATTAGCATAATAATGCTATTTTTTTCAAATTAGTGAAAATGATTACTGCAAATTAATGGTAGATCTCTATGATAAAAGTTAGGTATAGATATATCGGTGTGTATTTCTTTTTCTCTTAAGTGTGAGGAGTCACACACTTTGTCTTCATAAGCTTAACCAATTGAAGAAACAGATTTATTTTCGCAAAAGGACAAGATAATGGCGCAACCTTCCCGTATTTCACTTCAGATCAAAAAAACAGTTATTTCATTAGCCATTGCTGCTTTAGGCTTTACGGCTTCCTCTTCTGCATTGGCTTATCAAAAAGTCCATCAACCCGATAATAGCTATCAGCAATATATTTCTCAGCGCCAAACGGTGGATATGTTGATCCAAGATGCATTAGAGGCATTTAAATCGCCAGCGCGTGTTTCTGACGCTGGATTTACGGGAAAACTACCTTCTAATATGGAAGTCGTAGCACAAAAGCTACAACAAGCTTATAAATTAGAGCCTTATCGCTTAGATTTACTATTTAGTGCCGCCAGTGCTTATGTCTATAACAATCAAATTGAGCGTGCGGTAACGATTTATAAACAAATTTTAGAAGCCGCACCGGATGATATTGATGCATTAATTTATGTGACTTCTTGGACGCGTTTTGAAGGTAAAGATAAAGAAAGTGAAGCCTATTTTAACAAGTTAAAATCCCTTAATCCGGCAAAAGCTGAAGAGCTAAGCCGCTTTTTTGCTCAAGTTGATCGTGTAAGCAAAATGCCATTAAGTGATAAGTTAACGCCAGCAGATTTGGCAACGCTAAATAAAACCAAAGGAAATAATGCCATTGTGACATTGGGTTATGCACTTAATCCAGATGGTACGATGAATCAGATCTTGATTGATCGTTTAAATAAAACCCTTGAAGTCGCAAAACAGTTACCTGATGCAATGATTGTTGTGACAGGTGGTGTGCCGAAAGCACATCAAACTGAAGGTAAATTAATGGCGGATTGGTTAGTTAAAAAAGGTATTCCCGCAGAGCGAATTTTCCAAGACAATTATGCACGCTCAACGGTGGAGAATGCGTTATTTAGCCGTTATGCATTAACCAAACATCGAATTAAAACAGCGGTGATTATTAGCTCTGGTAGCCATGTTCGTCGTGCTGATGTTATTTTTACGGTTGCGAGTTGGCAAAGTGGCCCCAGTGATATCACTTATTTAACGGTTGTAGCCCCCGATAAGCCATTAGCTGAATTACAAAAAACATCAAAATCTGATTTGCAAGGTATTTATCGCGATGGCTTAAAAGCATTGGGATTATGGAGCTTCCGTAGTTATCCATTAGAAGAACGTTGATAGACCTTTTGAATATTATTTTGCTACTAAAACTCCACAAGAAAACTAAAAGATTGTGGAGTTTTTTTATTATTCTAAGTGATCAAATTCATACACTAATAAATCCTTATTGAATTGATAACAATTATCATTACTATAAGTTCTTACCTAAATTATAATGAGAAAATACAGTGAGAACTCCTCTAATGATCTGCGCATTGATGGCCTCTTTTTCTAGTTTTGCCAATTGCTTATCAATAACAGAAAATAAAGAAATATCAGGTCAGTTTAATCACGATAAGGCACTCTGTTTTACTACACATTTACAGAGCCAGCGTTATGCTGAGTTAGATGTTAAAGGTATACAAAATCTGCAATTAGCAAACCAAGATGGCACTCATATTCGTCGCTTATTAAAAGATGTGCCCGTTGATGGACAACAACAAAAGATACGCTTCCTATTACCTGAAACGGCAAATTATCAGTTTATTGCCCAAGGAGAAGTTGGGGTACAGTGGCATATCACACTGAAAACATACCCTTATCAGCCTTTAGATAAAGATGCGGGTATAGCATTAACTAGCCCTAGATTGCAAATGCTGGCACAAGATCTCACCGCCAGCAATATACAGTTATTCTGGCAACAGATACAGCAAGAGGGAACTCCCCTTGTTGAACCTTACGATAATCATAACAAGCGTGTGACTTTTTTATGGCAAGGTGCGCAATCTAATGTATATCTATTGGGATCGCCTGCAGGTGATCATGATCCGTTAACGCGTTTAGCCAATAGCGATATTTGGTATCGTAGTTATATCGTGCCTAACGATACATTAATGCAATATAAATTAGCACCAGATGTGCCAGTCATTGAAAATGCAACAGCTGCACAGCAACGCCGTGCTATTTTAACGACGGCACAGGCCGATCCTTTTAATCTTCACCCTTCACCAAGTAAAGCGGACGATCGTTATAATTACTTTTCATTGCTGTCACTTGATTATCCCCGTGAATGCCAGTTGCCAGATATCTTAGATAGGGCAATGAATGGCAATACATCAATCAGTCGTTTTCATAGTGAAATTTTAAATAATGATCGAGAGATTGCGCTTTATTTACCCGCACAGAAAATGACGACGCCGCGACTATTGGTGCTATTTGATGGACAAATTTATCGCCAACAATATGGCATAGACAGATTTTTTGATAAGTTGATTGAAGAGGGGAAATTACCTCCTATTGCTATCTTATTTGTCGATAGTATTGATAGTGATCGTCGTAGTGTTGAATTACCACCTAATCCTGATTTTCACCGCTTTTTAGCGGATGAACTTTTGGTTTGGTTAGAGCAAGAGAAAGGCCTGCAAGTAGCCGCTAAGGAAACTATAGTCTCAGGCTCAAGCTATGGGGGGTTAGCCTCTGCATGGGTGGCATTTAACCGTCCAGATCGCTTTGGGAAAGTGCTTAGTATGTCCGGCTCTTATTGGTGGGCGCCAGAAAACGAAGCCCCAGAGTGGTTAATTCGCCAATATCAACAGGCGGATAAAAAACCATTACAGTTTTTCTTAGAGGCTGGGTTATTTGAGTCTCGCGAAGGCGCTGGAGGAATATTAAATAATAATCGCCAATTAAAGCAGGTTTTACAGCAAAGGGGCTATCCTGTGCAATCGCTAGAGATGGCGAGCGGGCATGATTATATCTCTTGGTGTGAGGCGCTTTATATCGGCACTAAAGCGTTAACTAACGATTAATTATTCATCTTTTTTATCTTAAAGGGATGTGAGTGGTGGTGAACTACACATCCTTTTTCTTTAGGCTAATTTGTCATTTATTTGCCATAAAGCTGTCATCTAAATCGCTTTTTTCTTTCATCTGTTTGTCATTTTACTCTCGTAAGCTCTTTGTGACTTAAAACATAAACCCCAAAATTCTTTATTTTTTTGCGTGCAAGGAAAAAGCTATGTCTCTACGTTATCAACGTTCTGCGTTATCTGTAGTCGTCGCAACACTCTTTACAAGCGTGAGTTTCTCTTCTTTTGCAGCACCCGTCACTACCGATACTATTTTGGCGCAAGATCGCGCAGCAAAAGGTAATATTACGGAATTTGGTGGTGCTCGTCGTATAACCTCAGATCAAACTGAAGCATTAAAAGCAGCACTTAATAATCATCAAGCTAAAAATGTGATCCTATTTATCGGTGATGGGATGGGGGATTCTGAGATAACGGTAGCACGTAACTATGCCGAAGGGGCTGGTGGCTTCTTTAAAGGGATTGATGCGTTACCGATGACCGGCCAATATACCCATTATTCTTTGGATAGAAAAACACAAAAACCTAATTATGTAACAGATTCAGCCGCATCAGCAACAGCATGGGCTTCAGGAGTTAAAACCTATAATGGGGCATTAGGGATTGATGTGTTTGGTAAAGATCACCAAACGATTTTGGAATTAGCAAAAGCGAATGGTAAAGCGACGGGGAATGTCACTACCTCTGAAATCCAAGATGCAACGCCGGCTGCGCTATTTTCACATGTTACCGGGCGTAAGTGTTATGGGCCTGTAGAAACGTTAGCAAAATGCTCAACGAATGCGCTAGAAAATGGCGGTAGAGGTTCAATCTCTGAGCAATTGTTAGTGACTCGTGCAGATATTACACTGGGAGGAGGCGCGAAAAGTTTTGCTCAAACAGCAACGGCCGGTGAATATAAAGGGAAAACGCTCGAGCAACAAGCGATAGAGCGTGGCTATCAAATTGTGAAAGATGCTAAATCGTTAGAGGCGATTACGCTAGCAAATCAAGATAAACCTGTGTTAGGTCTATTTCATGACGGTAATATGGCCGTCGCTTGGGAAGGGCCAAAAGCCACTTATCAAGGTAATTTAAAGAATCCTCCTTTAGAGTGTAAACCGAATTCAAAATTAGACCCGAATGCACCAACATTAGCGCAAATGACCAAAAAAGCGATTGATTTGCTGAAAACGAATGAAAATGGTTTTTTCTTACAAGTCGAAAGCGCCTCCATTGATAAACAAGATCATAATGCTAATCCTTGTGGTCAAATTGGTGAAACGGTGGCATTAGATGAAGCGGTACAAATTGGTTTAGATTTCGCTAAACAAAATGGTGATACGCTTATTATAGTGACCGCAGATCACGCTCACTCTAGTCAAATTATTGAAGCTGATGTGAAATCAAGTGGCTTAACACAAGCATTGATTACCAAAGATGGTGCTGTCATGGTGGTGAATTATGGTAACTCAGAAACGGATTCACAAGAGCATACTGGCGCGCAATTACGCGTTGCCGCTTATGGTCCACATGCTGCTAATGTCGTAGGGTTAACAGACCAAACAGATCTTTTCTTTACTATGCGCGATGCAATGGGATTGAAATAATCTAATAAGGTCACCGAATCGTAGTCTGTCTGAAATGTAGTTGAATTGTCTTACTAAAATTGTTGTATTTTCACGCGACTTAGAGAGATACCCTCAAGTCGCGTTTTTTTCTATGATTTCTTTACAAAAAATAAGAAAACGATAATAAATCAAGACGTTATTTACAGTCTGATTTTGAAAGTTACTTTTTGTTTGCTATAATTAACAGAATTTACAATGATATTCTTATACTATTCTTAACTTCTCCATTGATTATTGCACTTAAGTCGCAATATCTTTTTGCCTAATAACGTCGTTTTGATTAGGGCGTTATCTATAAAAATCATTTTTCAGATATGGTTATCTGCGTAGGATCTCTCTCTTTTATGGCATTGAAGGAGAAATGAGCCAATAAACAACGATAAAAAATAAGGTGACTAATTTCTATGCTAACACTGCTTCATTTACTCTCATCCGTGGCACTTTTAGTCTGGGGAACGCATATTGTTCGCACCGGTATTATGCGTGTGTTCGGCTCTGATTTACGCCGAATTTTAGGTAAAAGTATTAATAAAAAATCGAATGCTTTTCTTGCCGGTGTCGGCGTTACTGCCTTAGTACAAAGTAGTAATGCTACGGCATTGCTAGTGATTTCATTCGTCACTCAAGGTCTTATTTCTATTACACCCGCTTTGGTGATTATGTTAGGGGCTGATGTAGGTACAGCGCTAATGGCGCGTGTGCTGACGTTCGATCTTTCGTGGTTATCACCGTTACTGATTTTACTGGGTGTCATGACTTTTTTAAGTCGTAAAAAAGAGCGTATCGGGCAACTGGGTAGAGTGGGAATAGGCCTTGGTTTAATTATCTTAGCATTACAACTGATTGTGACTTCTGCTGAGCCGATAACCCATGCCAGTGCAGTACAAGCTATTTTTACCTCTTTGAGCGGAGATACTATTTTAGCACTACTGGTCGGCGCTATTTTTGCGATGGTCAGTTATTCAAGCTTAGCGGCGGTATTACTTACCGCAACATTAAGTGCAACAGGCTTTATGCCTTTATATATTAGTTTATGTATTGTTATTGGTTCTAATATTGGTAGTGGATTGTTGGCATTAATCAGTAGCCGTGGTCAAAGTATTAGTTCACGTCAAGTCGTCATAGGGAGTCTGTTTTTTAAATTAATTGGCGCCTTGCTGGTATTGCCGTGGATCACCATCATTGCGACAAAAATCCAACAATATGATTTTTCCCCTGCGGAAGTGATTATCTATTTTCATGTGATTTATAACTTAGTGCGCTGTGTGTTGATGTTGCCGTTTGTGGGGCCAATGGCGAAATTATGTCAAAAATTAGTGCCGGAATTACCTGTTACTGGGACAGAAGTTGCACCTCGTTATTTAGATCCATCCGCCGTTGATACTCCCTCTTTAGCTATTGCTAATGCAGTCAGAGAGACATTACGGTTAGGGGATGTGGTTGAACAGATGTTGCAACGTTTTCAAGCCTTAATGGAAGGAGATCGTCTGCAAAAAAGGGAGATTAGCCAGCTAGAAGAGGAAGTGGAATTGCTCCATAGCAGTATTAAATTGTATATGGCACAAATTCAGCAGCATGATCTTGGTACTGAAGACTCTCGTCGCTGGGCAGAAATTATTGATACCGCGATGAATTTGCAACAATCTTCCGCTATCATAGCGCGTATGTCTGGTGAGGTGGTGAATAAAAGTTTAGATCATCACTTAAATTTATCGGAGGAAGGACGTCGTGAATTACAGACACTCCTTGAGCGTCTGCAAAGTAATCTGAATCTGGCGATGTCGGTGTTTGTTTCCGGCAATATGGAGCATGCGCGTAAATTACGCCGAGCAAAACATCGATTCCGTTTACTCAACCAACGTTACTCGTTTGCTCATGTAGAACGTCTTCATTTGCATAATATGCAAAGTATTGAAACCAGTTCGCTGCATACCAGTTTGTTGGGTGATATGAAACGGTTGAACTCCTTATTCTGTGCAGTGGCTTACCACGCATTAGAGCGGAGCGGATCTTCTTCAGAACAGGTTAATCTTCAACAATGAAAAAAAATATTCGTTTATTAACACATAATGAAATCCCTCGAGTTTGGGAAATTGATAGAACAGAACTGATTGAAAGGCTATATGTTTTACAACAAGGGCAACTGGTGTTATCTGAACAGCGTTTTGATATGAAAGGCTGGCCTGAAGGTGAGGCAGAACATTACACCCCTGTTTTACTTGAAAGCGCTGAGCGCGGTGCCCCTTTTTGGGGAGTCTTTGAAGATGACAAGTTAGTCGCTGCTGCCAGTGTTGATCCACAGTGGCGAGGCCAAGATAACACCTTGTTACAGCTCTCTTTCTTACATATTAGCCACCAGCAGCGTGGGCAAGGATTAGCCCGTATATTGTTTGATTATTGTGTGGAATATGCGAAGCAAAAAGGGGCTAGCGGATTATATATATCCTCAACGCCTTCTGAAAATAGTGTTAATTTTTATCAGCATATGGGCTGTCGTTTAATTGATGTGCCTGATACTGAGCTTTATGAAAGAGAGCCTGAAGATATTCATTTAGTGCTTAATTTTAATAAAGAAGATTAATCACTTATTTTACATCATCATTTGATGACTCTAAAACGCTTTATCGTTGGCAGCGGTAAAGCGTTTTTTGTTTAACCTCTTTAAAATTAAGGTTATGGCTACTTTTTTTTCTTGATAGACATTGAGTTAACCAATGTGTTATATAATAATGAAAATCATTATCATTAACGAATGGTGACTCTCATGGCTAAATCAACACGTATCTCCTCTGTCTCTTCTTGGACATCTCGTATTAGTTTATGGGAAATGTTGGCTGTTGCTTCGTTATTTACTGTGATCACCCACTCTATTGCAGGAACAGCAGCATTTACATTGGTTCTTGTTATTTCTATGTTGCTATCTACCATTATGTTATTTCATAAGAAATTACAAATGTGGGTGATGATCCCCGCCGGCGTTGTGATCACCTATAGCTTAATGACCTTTTTTTTAACCTATCATGGGTAGATAACCGTAAATAAAGGCACGATAACCTGCTGATAATAAAAAGGAAGGAAGTAAATAAAGTAGGGTTTAACTCATCAGTCTGTTTTGGTGCGAAAGGGGGGACTTGAACCCCCACGTCCGTAAGGACACTAACACCTGAAGCTAGCGCGTCTACCAATTCCGCCACTCTCGCAAAACACAATATCTTAATAGATAGTTGGCGAATTTTATGCTTTTTAATTTTGGCGTCAATTATTTTTATAAATAGATTATCTTGTAGATAAAAATAAAACAGCGAGAGTTATAATATAAAATAGATAGATTCTATTTTTAGAACTAAGATAAATAATTATGACAAAACCGATTATGCAGTAGGTTTATGAGGTTTTTTATGAAAAAAATCAATATATTGATTGTTATCTTGTTTGTGATTATATCAAGTAATGTATATGCGGAAATCTACAAAGATAAAAGTGGTCAGGTTATTGGTTCAACCCGTACAGGTAGTAACGGTCAGATCACCTATTTAAATAAAAGTGGTCAGGTTATTGGTTCAACCCGTACAGGTAGTAACGGTCAGATCACCTATTTAAATAAAAGTGGTCAAGTTATTGGTTACGCCCGTAGAAGTAGTAATGGTAATATCATCTACCTAAATAAAAGTGGTCAAGTCACAGGCTCTACCCGTACAAATAGTAACGGTGAGACCATCTATCTCAATAAAAGTGGTCAAGTCACAGGTTCAGCCCGTACAGACAGTAATGGTACTACCATCTACAGAGATAAAAGTGGTCAGGTTATTGGTTCAAAAAAATGATAATTTCGTTTGAAAATAAAATTGTCTGCTATTAGATGACTGTTTTCAGTTATAAACAGAAGACCGCCAGTAGTTGAAAAATCAATTACTGGCGGTTTTTATAATAGTGCTGGTGATTACTATTTCTTGGTTGCTTGGTAAACTTTGAACTTACCTGTTGATGCAAGCACTTCATGAGAGCCAAACACGTGATCAAGAATATCTTGATAAGGTAAGAAAGCATTGGCAACAATACGCAGTTTACCGCCTTTTTTCAAAAAGTTAGGTGCGAGACGAATAATGTCTTCCGCAGCTTGATAGCTGGTACCTAAGCCATCATGGAAAGGAGGATTAGAGACTATCCAATCATAAGTTTCTTCTACCGCAGAATAGACATTGCTTGCAATAACCCGTCCTTCTAATTCATTAACGTTTAACGTGGCAATACTGGATGAAATAGCGGCTGCATTGACGTCACAGAGTGTGAGTTTTAACATCGGGTTTTTCTTGCCTAATACAGTGGCAATCACCCCACAACCACAGGCCATATCCAGTAAATCACCTACCATTGTATCATCAAATGTAGAGAGTAATAATCGGCTGCCTTCATCTAATGCGGTTTGACTAAAAACACCGGGTAATGCCATCACCGTTAAATCGTCATAACGATAAGTTTGCCACCAGTTATTTCGATCAAAGAGTGTTTGATAGGTTAGTGAACCAAAAAAGAGGCTACAACGACGTGCTGAATCTATTTTTTTTAGCTTTGCTATACCATTCATTAATTCCGTAGCACTTTTTACACCACTACGGTTTTCGCCGACGATGAAGATTTCAGTCCCGACAGATAAACTTGCGCATAAGCTACGTAACTGAAAAGTTGCTTCATTCTTATTCTTAGGCCAAAAATAAATCAAAGTGTCGCAATATTTTACGAATGATTGATCTGCCGCTAAACCAAAAAATGCATTATCACCCATGGATTTGAGTAGCGGTAGCCACTGGTGATATTGATTTGTATAGGCTCTAACACTTTTGGCCTGAATTTGTGATGCTAGCGTGTCTTGAAGATCACCTGCTATGAGTACGTGCCTGTCTGCGAAATGATCTAGATGACGAAGAATAACTTCGCTGGCAGGGGACAATGAGGACATTATGATTATTACTCCTTAAAAAACATAAAACGCATGATATCAGATATAAAGAAACTGACGCTATTTATTGGCGTAGTTTATGCCCTCTGATACTATGTACCGTTGTTCTACACTTGATAGGTAAATATCATGAGCCGTAAAGACAAAATGTTAGCCCAACTTGGAATTCGTCAATGGGTTCTTCGTAAGCCTGCTGTATTAAAAGGCGAACATTCTGTGCAATTTCCGGATACCACTCGTTTACTTATCATTACTGATGATGTTGTTGATCTAAATAACGGGCTTTTCTCTGATATTTTTAGCACTATGGGAATAGATAAAAGTGAAATCTATTGTATTACCTCAGAGGATGTGAGCCTGCTCACAGGATCATTTACACCAGCCTGTTGGCTATTAGGTACTGATATCACTCTACCTGCTCAATATACTTCTCTGAGAAGCCCTTCATTACATCAATTATATTTTGATGCCAATGCAAAACGCGATCTTTGGAAACAAATCTATCAACATGAAGACCATTTCCCCATTAAACCCTGCTGATTTACCTTTAGCATGGGAAATTGAAAAACTAAGTCATTCATTCCCTTGGAGCGAAGAAACATTCTATAGTAACCAAGGTGATCATTATTTTAATCTAAAAATTTGCATTGATAATATTATGGTAGGTTTTGCTATTACGCAATTAATATTAGATGAAGCAACGCTTTTTAATATCGCAATACATCCTGATTATCAAGGTAAAGGCTATGGAAAAGCATTGTTATTAGAACTTATTGATAATATTGAAAGAAAAGATATTGCTACATTATGGCTTGAGGTAAGAGAATCCAATCAAAAAGCATCTAATCTCTATGAATCTATAGGATTTAATTCAGTATCTGTACGTAAGAATTATTATCCAACAGCAACGGGAAAAGAAGATGCGATAATCATGGCTTATCCAATTAAATTCTAATTAAATACTTATTTAAGTTAAATTAAAGACGTCTTCTATTAGGCGTCTTTTTTTATTTTATGTGAAGTGAGTAGACTTTTATTCTTTTATTTAAATTTTACCTAATGGATATTTTGGTAAATAATTTTACTTTAGTTACAGGGGTATTTAGTAAAACATATTGTGAGAATAATAAAGACAATATGAAGGGCGTTAAAATAAGTAAAACGCATGTTTACTTTTGTTCTTAAATTTATCGTTAGTTTATAAAAAGCCTATTAAGATAGGAAAATACATTAGTATTGTACATTTATTTGTTTATAAACTAGAAAATTGCTACTGGTATCTATAAGTGAATCCCATCAAGTTGAGCTAACAAGTACCTCTGCGGATGGGGCTTGATATTTTATTACTGAGTTAATAGCTGGATTGGTTCTAACAAAAAAACGCACCAAAGTATCACAGATGTTACTCGCATATCGAATTAGGTAAGCCTTCTCAGTTTTAGTTGAATTAGTTTAAAAAATATCAATTACACGGCGAATTTCGCCGTAGATATAAATACTGGTAAACTTCACTTTGTTATGTTAGTTTATTGAATCTAGTTTTTACGGCGATATTCGCCGTAAAATCATAAAAATATAAACTAGAGAAGGAAGGGGAGAAATGGTTAGTCATTCCCAGTGCGAAACAGTGAAAGAGTCATATAAACAGTCTCTTAAAACCCTTTTACCTTATGGTATGTTAGCTACAAAAAAGTGGCTTACAGAGCAAGGCTTGAGTACTCATGCGTTAGATAACGCTGTCAAAACCGATACATTGTTGCTACTAGCTACAGGTGTTTACAGCCAGTATTCTCGAGCAGTCACTTGGGAAGGCGTAGTAGCTTCAATGCAGCATATGATGGAAAAAAGTGTTGATGAACAACTTCCGTCTATCGTGGTCGGTGGATTGTCAGCATTGTCCATATCTGGTTTGTCGCAATATTTATCATTAGGAAGTACGCCTCATATTCATTTATATGCAACGAAAAAGCTTCCTTCCTGGCTTGCGAGACTGTCATTGCCAATTAAGTTCGAAGGACATAGTACAAGTAAACTGTGGCCTGATAGTTTATCCCAAGATATAGCGTTCGTTAAAAAGCATGAATGGGGAGAGCAATTACCACCTGTATATTTTTCATGTCCGGAAAAAGCCATATTGGAAGTGTTGATGGATTTGCCTGAAAGTGTGTCATTTGAACATGCCGATGAGCTAATGCAGGGGTTAGTGAACTTATCTCCAAGAAAGCTTGATGTGCTCTTAACGGAGTGTAAAAGCGTAAAGGTCAAACGCTTATTCTTTTGGTTTGCAAAACGCCAAGCTTATCCTTGGTTTGATAAGTTAAATGTAGAAAATTACGACTTAGGTTCAGGTAAGCGTGTTGTTGCTAAAGGTGGGAAGCTGGATACAGAGTATCTGATAACCGTACCTCAGCATATGGCGTTAGCAAGTAAAGGATAAGTTCAGCGATGGATAGAAATAGTATTTATTACAAACAAGTACAGCTTTTGATACAGGTATTGCCTTTCGTTGCCAAACAGCAATGCTTTGCCCTCAAAGGTGGTACAGCAATCAATTTATTTGTCAGAGACTTTCCTCGTTTATCGGTCGATATTGATTTGGTGTATCTGCCAATGAAGAGCCGTGATGATGCCTTGCAGGAAATTTGCGATGCACTTGATGCTATTAGCTCAGATTTAAAAATAGCATTTAAAGACATCGAGCTAACGGAAGCCTATCGCTCAAAACGCGATGCTCTAAGGTTGATCGTTGCTCGCAACGGTGTGCAGATCAAAGTCGAGCTATCACCTGTATTGCGCGGTACTGTTTATGAACCAAAGTTGATGGAAGTATGCGCAGCTGTAGAAGACGAATTTGGCTATGTTGAAATGCCTGTTGTTGATCTAGCTGATTTGTATGCAGGAAAGATATGTGCAGCATTAGATAGACAGCATCCAAGAGACTTATTTGATGTGAAGTGGCTTTTGGAGAATGAAGGCCTAACGGATGAAATTCGTAAAGCATTACTCGTTTATTTATCAAGCCATAATCGGCCAATGGCTGAGTTACTCAGTCCGCAATTTAAGGATATTACTGCCACCTATGAAGGTGAATTTACCAACATGGCCGAGACGGATGTTCCGTTGGTGGAGCTGGAAGCCGTAAGGATGCACCTAGTAGACCTCATTCACCAAGGCCTGACCGATAGTGAAAAGTCTTTTTTGCTATCTTTTAAAAATCGAGAGCCTGATTGGTCTCTAATTGGTTTAGATGGAGTCAGTGAGCTTCCTGCCATTAAATGGAAACAAATCAATTTGGCAAACATGCCGAATGACAAACATACACAAGCCCTAGCAAAGTTGAAAGATGTTCTCGGTGTTTGATGTCAAAAATACAGACATTTATGCAGGGCTGATCTTCTGAACCAAATTATGCATTCTTTCTGCAACCTGTTCTTGAGTAGCTCTGTTTTTGTTCCCATGGTAAGCAATTGGCAATAAAGCTGAACTCACTCTCAAGCTAATCGTACTCATTCTTAAATTCAGCATTGGCTAAGGCACGTTGTTTCAGTTTTTGTAGCTTCATGATTTTTGAACCTCTTTTGAGATTTTTTATAAAAGCGTGCAACACATAAATGTACTTCCTTTTTAAGTAGCAAAACAAGCCTCTGCTAATACCTTCTTGGGCTTTGCTCGCATTCAAATAACCCATCGCCTATAGACTTAATCTGAGTTGGCTCGTCGCATTAAGATCAAACACAAACAGCAGTCGAACAGCCAGATTTAAGCAGTTGGTCATTGACGATGAACAGAAATACCTAAAGCCTCTGGACTCCCAATATTCAGCAACAGCGATCAACGACAACGGCACCATCATTGGTGTAGCACGATAAGCTATTATCGATTTTTTGTAGCAAAGAAATTTGTGGCCTAGCCTCGGTTGTTCATCAGCTAAAAAAACAACGATTACAAACAACGACAACAGAGCATTGGCACAATGCTGAGAATAAATAGATAACCATTGATTGTTTATAAAGCCAAGATAGGCGAAAATAAGCGCCAACTAAGATTAACTTACGGGTGAATGTGCTTTATAGTCACTTAATAAGTCGTTATAGAAATATCTCAGTGCAGTGCATTCACTTGTTTATCAACTAGAAGATCACTATTGATGTCTAATCCTATTTTTCAGCAAGAAGTTGCTCGTCGTAGAACTTTTGCCATTATTTCCCACCCCGATGCGGGTAAAACAACCATCACTGAAAAAGTGTTGTTATTCGGACAAGCTATCCAACGTGCAGGAACAGTAAAAGGGCGTGGTTCAAATCAGCATGCTAAATCAGACTGGATGGAAATGGAAAAACAACGTGGTATCTCCATTACCACTTCTGTTATGCAGTTTCCTTACGCAGATTGTCTAGTTAACTTACTTGATACCCCAGGGCATGAAGACTTCTCTGAAGATACTTATCGTACTTTAACTGCCGTTGACTGTTGTTTAATGGTCATTGACTCTTCAAAAGGGGTTGAAGATCGTACTCGTAAATTAATGGAAGTAACTCGATTACGTGATACGCCAATTTTGACCTTTATGAATAAATTGGATCGTGATATTCGTGATCCGATGGAATTAATGGACGAAGTTGAAACAGAGCTAAAAATTGCCTGTAGTCCTGTTACTTGGCCGATTGGCTGTGGAAAACTGTTTAAAGGGGTTTACCATATCTTAAGAGATGAAACCTATCTTTATCAAACAGGCCAAGGTCATACTATCCAAAACTCACGAGTAATCAAAGGGTTGGATAATCCTGAGTTAGATGAAGCGATTGGTGATGATTTAGCCGTTCAATTACGTGATGAGCTAGAGTTGGTGTTAGGTGCATCACATGAGTTTGATCATGAAGCTTTCTTAGCAGGTGAATTGACTCCGGTTTTCTTTGGTACCGCATTGGGTAACTTTGGTGTTAATCACATGCTTGATGGTTTGGTGAAGTGGGCGCCAGCGCCAATGCCTCGTCAAACTGATATGCGAGAAGTGACAGCGGCTGAAGAGACATTCACGGGTTTTGTTTTTAAAATTCAAGCTAATATGGATCCCAAACACCGCGACCGTGTTGCTTTTTTACGGGTGGTGTCAGGCATGTATGATAAAGGGATGAAACTGCACCAAGTACGTACGAAAAAAGATGTGGTGATTTCAGATGCATTGACCTTTATGGCAGGGGATCGTTCTCATGTTGAGCATGCTTATCCTGGTGATATTATTGGCCTGCATAATCACGGTACCATTCAAATTGGTGATACTTTTACTCAAGGTGAAATGTTAAAATTCACCGGTATTCCTAACTTCGCTCCGGAATTATTCCGCCGTATTCGTCTGCGTGATCCGCTAAAACAAAAACAATTGTTAAAAGGTCTGGTGCAATTATCTGAAGAAGGTGCGGTACAGGTGTTTAGACCCCTAGCTAATAATGATTTAATTGTTGGCGCAGTTGGGGTGCTACAGTTTGATGTCGTGGTTGCACGCTTAAAAGGTGAGTATAACGTTGAAGCCATTTATGAATCTGTGAATGTATCGACGGCTCGTTGGGTTGAATGTAGTAACGAAAAGAAACTCGAAGAATTTAAGCGTAAAAATGAGCAACATCTGGCATTAGATGGTGGTGATAACTTAACTTATATTGCACCAACGATGGTTAACTTAAATTTAACCCGTGAACGCTATCCTGATATTGAGTTCCATCAAACGCGTGAACACTAATTTTCTTTTATAAATCATATAAAAAGCCATATTTTTTATGGCTTTTTTCACAATAATATATTGTAAAATCAATCCCAGTATCTGTTTAGATTTACTCAATAATCTTATCTATACTATTTATATTCCGTCGATATTCTAATAAAAACTACCCTTTAATCAGCTATTACTCTTTCTATTCTCTGCTATCCTAATAATGATAATTTTATACTCATTGTATAAATAAAATAAAAACTTTTTACATATAAATGGCTATTTTTTAGATTAAAATTACAAAAAGTTATCTTTATTTACTATTTATTACTTTATTTGCTACTCATAACTTAGTAGTGTAACTGAAGTACTTGTTAATAATTTGATAAAAAATACACACATTTCCTGTCATGATTAATTTATGAGCAGGGGGAAGCAATGAATCAACAAAAAATAAAATTAGTATTAGCGCTCGTCACGGGTATGACAGTGACAATGATAAGTACAGCAACTATTGCGGAGACATCGTGGTATAACGAAATTGATAAAACTACCAGTAATGTTAACAATGAATTAAGCGATACGGCAATATCGAAAAAAATCGAAGAAACACTATTACCTAACCCCTCCATTGACAGTGGATCACTTTCAATTCGTACTGAATTTGGTCATGTCACAGTTGCCGGCTTTGTTAAAAATGCAGAGCAGGAAAAACAAATCATTCAGATCATTGAAAAAATTGATGGTGTAAAAAGCGTTGAATCATCAGTGAATATTCAAGGCTAACTTAATAGCGACTTAATTTATTTTAATTAGTGATTAAAAAGAATGACCTTGAAAACAGGTGCGAGTATCCTTATAAGGTTGTATTAAGGAGACTCTATGGGGAAGTATATACCGGTTACATTAAATAATATTACTGCACTTGAATTTCAATCATCCTTACCACAAGGCAAAGTTGCATTAGTTTGCGAAGGCGGTGGACAGCGGGGCATCTTTACTGCCGGTGTTCTTGATGAATTTATGCGCTCTCAATTTGATCCTTTTGATCTACTCCTAGGGGTATCCGCGGGGGCGCAAAACTTATCTGCTTTTGCTTGTGGACAAAGGGGGTACGCCCGCAGAGTCATTAACCGTTATACCACCAATAACCAATTCTTTAATCCGATTCGTTTTGTTCGTGGGGGAAATTTACTCGATCTTGACTGGTATATAGAAACCACTTCGAAAGAAATGCCTTTAAATATGCCTAAAGCATTACGTCGTTTCGATAGTGGTCGCGAGTTTTATATGGTGGCAAGTCGCTCCGACAATTTTAAGGCAAATTATTTTCAACCAGAAAAAAGCACATGGCTTGATATTGTGAAAGCCTCCAGTGCGATCCCCGCGTTTTATCGCAATGGTGTTTTATTTCAAGATGTTGTTTACCATGATGGCGGTATTAGTGATGCGATCCCGGTAAAAGAGGCTTATCGTCGTGGTTGTCGTACAATTGTCGTTATACGAACAGTACCGTCTGAATATCAATATACCACCGAGTGGGTGGATAAAATGGGAAAATGGTTTGAGAATGGCCGTTTTCAACGCTTTCTCAATATGGCTCAAGTCCATATTGAAACTTATACTGACACACTAAGATTTATCCAATCTCCACCTGAAGATGCCGTTATCATTGAAATATATCCACCAACAACACTACAATCTAGTGCATTAGGAAGCCGTTTAAGTGCATTAAATCATGATTATCATGTTGGTAGACGCTGTGGGCGCTATTTTCTAGCCACTATTGGTCAACACTTCTCTAAGAAAAAATTTCAGCAACACGATAAAAAAATATTTAGCCTATTTGAAAATGAAGCAAAAGCAGATAAAGCGGAAGATGCCGAAATCATTCAAAAAGGAACTCGGAGTGTGCACCCTGAAGTAAGGAGTGTTCAAGAATGAGTCGATTTATTGATACGCATTGTCATTTTGATTTTCCCGTCTTTTATCACGACCTTGAGAATAGCCTTGCTTTAGCACAACAGGCTCAGGTAAAAAAAATTATTATTCCTGCGGTTGCTCAGTGGAATTGGGACGCGGTAACGGAATTGTCTCGTTATAACAATGCATTATATTGTGCACTAGGTTTGCATCCTTTATATATTGAAGCGCATACAGAGCAGCACTTGATTGAACTTAAAACACGCCTAAAAACGACGCCACGTTGTGTTGCAATGGGGGAGATGGGTTTGGATAACTATATGACAAATCCACATCCGGAAAAACAGCAACAATTTTTAATAGCACAACTTAAATTGGCGATAGAATTTGATTTACCAGTGATCCTTCATTCACGTAAAACTCATGATAACCTAAGTGCTATTTTGCGCCGTTATTCAGTTCCTCGTAAAGGTGTGATCCATGGTTTTTCCGGCAGTCTGCAACAAGCAGAACGTTTTGTTCAACAAGGCTATTTCATTGGGGTAGGGGGCACTATCACTTATCCACGCGCACAAAAAACACGTCGTGCAATTGCCTCTCTACCCTTAGAGCGCTTGTTATTAGAAACGGATGCGCCTGATATGCCTGTAAATGGTTTTCAAGGCGAGCCTAACCGCCCTGAGCGAATTCTCGCTGTTTTTTCTTCTCTTTGTGAATTGCGTCAAGAGTCAGCAGAGGTTATTGCAAACCAACTTTACCTGAATAGTCTACAATTATTTCAGTTAACAGATGATGCCTAGTTTTAAGTAAATTAGTAATTATTCTTCCATTCGTATTACCGTTTTTTATTAAACTGCTAACCACTTTTCCAAATAAACTTTATCCATTAAGTGCGTTTTTTGCTTTTTAGTGTGATTTAGATCTCATTTGTGACTTTTATGTTACTTTTTTAAGATGCTAATTGTGATGGATATAGAGGGTTCTTTTCTGGGACTAGGTATAATTATCTGGCAAAAAAAGAGTCAATAAACTTAGTAACAAGCTTATTGATAATCCATTAAATTTTTATATGAACAGGGATCCTTCAATGCACCTCATTATGAGCTTGGTCGGAATGGCCACATTGATATTGATAGCCATTCTTTTCTCCAGCAACCGACGTGCAATTAAATTACGCACGGTCGGTGGCGCATTCCTTATTCAAATTGGTTTAGGCGCATTTGTACTTTATTCAGAAAGTGGCCGTAAAGTGTTATTGGCTATTTCTGATGCCGTTAAAAATGTCATCGATTATGGTGAAAACGGCATGAGCTTCCTTTTTGCTGGCTTAGTTTCTGACAAAATGTTTGAGCTATTTGGCAACGGTGGCTTCGTTTTTGCTTTGCGTGTTTTACCTGTTATTGTGTTCTTCTCTTCATTGATAGCAGTACTTTATTACTTAGGTATCATGCAATTTGTCATTAAGATTTTAGGTGGCGGATTACAAAAAGTATTAGGCACTTCTCGTACTGAATCAATGTCTGCAACAGCCAATATCTTCGTTGGACAAACAGAAGCACCACTGGTGGTTCGCCCCTATATTGCTAGAATGACAACCTCAGAACTTTTTGCGGTGATGTGTGGTGGATTAGCATCAGTGGCAGGTTCGGTACTTGCTGGTTATGCAAGTATGGGTGTGCCATTGGAGTATTTGATCACCGCTTCATTTATGGCAGCACCCGGTGGTTTACTCTTCGCAAAACTCTTGGTTCCTGAAACAGAAACACCTGATGATCAAAAAGATGCTTTTGATAACTTAAGTGATGAAGAAAAACCCGCTAATATTATTGATGCTGCGGCATCAGGAGCTTCTTCAGGATTACAACTTGCGTTAAACGTAGGTGCAATGCTACTCGCTTTTGTCGCATTAATTGCCTTAATTAATGGTATTCTTGGCGGAATTGGTGGCTGGTTCGGTTATGAAGACTTCTCGCTAGAATTAATCTTAGGCTGGGTATTTGCACCAATCGCCTTCTTAATTGGTGTGCCTTGGAGTGAGGCAACCATTGCTGGCTCTTTTATTGGTCAAAAACTGGTGATCAACGAATTCTATGCTTACTCGGAGTTTAGTAAATATCTGCAAGATGAATCACAATTAGCAGCAGCGGGTTTAATGGCCTTGTCTGAACAAACAAAAGTGATTATCTCTTTTGCGCTGTGTGGATTTGCTAACCTTTCCTCTGTTGCGGTATTACTGGGTGGTTTAGGGGGAATGGCACCAAGCCGTCGTAAAGATGTCGCACGCTTAGGTATGAAAGCCGTTTTGGCGGGTACACTCTCTAACTTAATGAGTGCAACCATCGCCGGCTTCTTTTTTGCATTAACCGCAATGGCTGTGGTTGCTGCTTAAATAAGAAAGTATTTACAGAGCAGATAGGTAATTGCTTATCTGCTCTTTTTGTTTGTTTTCTGTTGTAATGTTAACTACCTTTATATATATGTGAGTTACTTCGCAACTTGTAGAGAAGTTAGCCAATTAATGAGTCATTTTATTAAAAGTAAAAGTTTTTACGTTATAAAGACGACTTACTGACTTTATTCGAGTAACATTAAACCAGAAAATAAAATTTTTGTGATTCTAATCACAATTTAATGTCTTTAGTTGCAAGTTTCATTTTATTATTGTGACAGAAAGCATATCTAATTGTTCTCTAGCGTGTTCAAATAAGATGTGCTGAAACTTCATGGAATGGCGAAAGCTCAATGACGGGTCGCCGAAGTGAGCATAGCGCGGTGAGAGGGAGCTCAGCTGTCGTTGTAGCACTTGTTACAACCACATCTTCAAGGAACCAAGTCCGCTCGCCAACAAAATTAATCGCTAACCTTAAAGCGTATGCCCATAGAGGGCTTAAGAAACATCGTTGGAGAGTTTTATGACAGATTTAACCGCTGCAGCGCGCCTTGCGCTGTCTTTGATGGATTTAACCACCTTAAATGATGACGACACTGATGAAAAAGTGACAAAACTATGTCATCAGGCGAAAAGCCCAGAAGGTAATACAGCCGCAATCTGTATCTACCCACGCTTTATTCCACTGGCTCGTAAAGTATTACGTGAACAGGGAACACCAGAAATTCGTATTGCAACCGTAACTAACTTCCCTCATGGTAATGATGATTTAGATATCGCATTAGCTGAAACTAATGCAGCATTAGCTTATGGTGCTGATGAGGTTGATGTTGTTTTCCCTTACCGCGCATTAATGGCAGGTAATGAACAGATCGGTTTTGATATCGTTAAAGCATGTAAAGACGCTTGCGCTAAAGCGGGTTCTTTACTGAAAGTTATTATTGAAACGGGTGAGTTGAAAGATGCTGCGCTCATTCGTAAAGCATCTGAAATCTCAATTAAAGCAGGTGCTGATTTTATCAAAACATCCACAGGTAAAGTGCCTGTTAATGCAACACTGGAAAGCGCTGAATTAATGCTTCAAGTGATCCACGATATGGGTGTTGGCAAAGAAGTTGGTTTTAAACCAGCGGGTGGGGTACGTACAGCTGAAGAAGCTGCGCAATACCTTGCATTAGCAAACCGTATTATGGGCGATAACTGGGTTGATGCTCGCCACTTCCGTTTTGGTGCATCAAGTCTGTTAGGTAATTTATTAGCCACACTCGGTCATGGCGAACAAAAATCGTCTAGTGGTTATTAATTCATTTATGAAGTATGCCTACCCGCCAATGGGTGGGCGTTATCAATGCTATAACACCAGGAGGTTGCAGTGTTTCTTGCCCAAGAAATTATTCGTAAAAAGCGTGATGGTCATCCTTTAACTGAAGAAGAGATCCGTTTTTTCATTAATGGCGTCAGAGATAATACTGTTTCTGAAGGTCAAATTGCAGCACTTGCAATGACAATTTATTTTCATGATATGACCATGCCTGAACGTGTGGCTTTGACATTAGCCATGCGTGATTCCGGTACTGTACTAAACTGGAAAAGTCTAAACTTAAATGGTCCTATTGTTGATAAACACTCAACAGGCGGTGTTGGCGATGTTACATCACTGATGTTAGGGCCAATGGTCGCTGCTTGTGGTGGTTATGTTCCGATGATTTCTGGTCGTGGATTAGGTCATACTGGTGGAACTCTTGATAAGCTTGAGTCTATTCCCGGCTTTGATATTTTCCCTGATGATGAAAAATTCCGCGATATTATTCGTCATGTTGGTGTAGCAATTATTGGGCAAACCAATTCATTAGCACCTGCTGATAAACGCTTTTACGCTACACGTGATATTACTGCTACCGTTGATTCAATCCCGCTTATCACTGCATCTATTTTAGGTAAAAAATTAGCTGAAGGTTTGGATGCATTAGTGATGGACGTTAAAGTTGGCTCAGGTGCCTTTATGCCAACATATCAGAAATCTGAAGAGCTAGCAGAATCAATTGTACAAGTAGCAAATGGCGCAGGATGCCAAACTACAGCACTACTGACTGATATGAATGAAGTATTAGCATCAAGTGCAGGTAATGCAGTGGAAGTCCGTGAAGCAGTACAATTCTTAACGGGTGAATACCGTAATCCACGCTTATTTGAAGTTACGATGGCACTGTGTGTAGAAATGTTAGTATCAGGTCGTTTAGCTGACTCACGTCAACAAGCTCGCCAAAAACTGCAAGATGTGCTGGATAACGGTAAAGCAGCGGAAGTCTTTGCTCGTATGGTTGCTGCCCAAAATGGTCCTACAGATTTTGTTGAAAACTACAATAAATACCTGCCAACGGCGGTATTAAGTAAGCCTGTATTTGCTGAGAAAGCCGGTTTTGTCACAGAAATGGATACCCGAGCTTTAGGTATGTCAGTTGTGACTTTAGGCGGTGGTCGCCGTAAAGCAACTGATGCTATTGATTACAGTGTTGGATTAAGTGAAATCGCGGCACTAGGAACAGAAATCAATACAGATACACCACTCGCGATGATCCATGCCAATAGTGAAAAATCATGGCAAGAAGCTGCGGCAGAAGTCCGTAAAGCGATGGTAATTGGTGAGACAAAACGTGAAACGTCACCAATGGTGTATCGCCAAGTCAGCGAATAAGAACTCAATGATGATTTATAAGTGACATATCCGTGGTCTACGGAAAATGACACAGGAGAGAGAATTATGAAACGTGTACATATCATGGTATTAGATTCCTTTGGTATCGGTGCTGCTGGTGATGCGGAGAAATTCGGTGACCAAGGCGCAGACACTTTAGGACATATCGCACAAGCATTTGCAGAAGGTAAAGCGGATAAAGATGGTCGTAAAGGTCCTCTTCACCTACCTAATCTTTGCCGTTTAGGTTTAGGTAAAGCGGCTGAAGAATCAACAGGTAAATTCCCTGTTGGTTTAGACAAAGATGCGGAAATTATTGGTGCTTATGGCTACGCGAGTGAGATCTCTTCTGGTAAAGATACACCGTCAGGCCACTGGGAAATCGCGGGTGTCCCTGTATTATTTGATTGGGGATACTTTAAAGATTTGAAAAACTCTTTCCCTCAAGAGTTGCTAGACAACATTGTTAAACGTGCCAATTTGCCGGGTTATTTAGGTAACTGTCACGCTTCTGGTACAGTTATTCTGGATGAACTGGGTGAAGAGCATATGAAAACTGGGAAACCTATTTTCTATACTTCTGCTGACTCCGTTTTCCAAATTGCTTGTCATGAAGAGACCTTCGGTTTAGATAAATTATATGAGCTATGTGAAATTGCTCGTGATGAACTAAACAAAGGTGATTACAACATCGGTCGTGTCATTGCTCGTCCATTTATTGGCGACAAACCAGGCAATTTCTCACGTACAGGTAATCGTCATGATTTAGCTGTTGAGCCACCAGCACCAACTATGTTGAAAAAACTGGTTGATGAAAAACAAGGCCACGTTGTCTCTATCGGTAAAATTGCTGATATCTATGCAAATGTAGGTATTACTAAGAAAGTGAAAGCAACAGGTATTGATGCTCTGTTCGATGCAACGATTGAAGAGATGAAATTAGCGGGTGATAACACTATCGTTTTCACTAACTTTGTTGATTTCGACTCATCTTATGGTCACCGTCGTGATGTTGTCGGTTATGGTGAAGCACTCGAATTATTCGACCGTCGCTTACCTGAGCTGATGGAATTAGTGAAAGAAGATGATATTTTGATCCTAACCGCAGACCATGGTTGTGACCCAACTTGGCAAGGTTCAGATCATACCCGTGAACACATTCCGGTTCTGGTTTATGGGCCAAAAGTTAAACCAGGTTCATTAGGTCACCGTGAAACTTTTGCTGATATCGGACAAACTGTTGTGAAATACTTCGGTTTATCACCAGTAGAATACGGTAAAGCAATGTTTTAATTTTACTTCGGTAGGCATAGCAATATGTCTACCGAATTATATTTGAATAGTGAAAGATCAATATTAAAAGGAAGAATTATGGCTACCCCTCATATTAACGCAGAAATGGGCGATTTTGCTGATGTCGTTTTAATGCCGGGCGACCCGCTTCGTGCTAAATACATTGCTGAAACTTTTTTACAAGACGTACGTCAAGTAAATAATGTTCGTGGCATGTTAGGTTTTACTGGTACGTATAAAGGCCGTAAAATTTCTGTAATGGGCCACGGTATGGGTATTCCTTCCTGCTCAATTTATGCTAAAGAGCTAATTACTGATTTTGGTGTAAAAGTGATTATTCGCGTGGGTTCATGTGGTGCGGTATTACCAGATGTTGAATTACGTGATGTTGTGATCGGTATGGGAGCATGTACAGATTCTAAAGTTAACCGCTTACGCTTTAAAGACCAAGATTTTGCGGCTATTGCTGATTTTGAATTAGTACAAAATGCTGTCTCTGCTGCGAAAGCAAAAGATATTAAAGTTCGTGTGGGTAATATTTTCTCAGCGGATCTTTTCTACTCGCCTGATCCAGAAATGTTTGATGTGATGGAAAAATACGGCATCTTAGGTGTTGAAATGGAAGCAGCAGGTATTTATGGTGTAGCTGCGGAATATGGTGCACGTGCCCTGACAATTTGTACTGTTTCTGATCACATTAAGAAAGGTACACAAACAACCTCGGAAGAGCGCCAAACTACCTTTAATGAAATGATTGAAATTGCATTAGAATCTGTTCTGTTATTAGAAGACTAATTGATACATTTCGTTGCTTAAATTGAATTGAAACCCAATATTGCATTGGGTTTTTTTATGCCTATTTTTCATTTTATTTATTTGATTTTTAACTTTATTTAATATAATTAGGATTTTTACTAAGTATATTTATATAGAAAATAATCGGTGATTAACTTCACATCATTGAAACTGTTTTTACATGAGTGGTTAGCATTTTTGTAACATAAAGTGCAAATATAATAACGACTACAAGGATCCTCATGTGCTAACGATTATCGGATTACTCATTATTATTTCTATTGTGACATTACTAATGATGGGGAAAACAAGCCCAATTATTGCAATGTCGGTCATACCATTAATTGGTGCGCTTGTCGCAGGTTATTCATTTACTGAAATATCTACTTTTTTTGAATTAGGTATTAAAAAGGTGAGTAGTGTCGCAACGATGTTTTTATTTGCGATACTTTTTTTTAGCATAATGAAAGATCTGCATATTTTTAACCCTCTGATCCGTATGATGATCAGTATCACCCGTGGCAATGTCATTATAGTGTGTATTGTCACAGCGTTAGTCGCGGCTGTTGTACATTTAGATGGTTCGGGAGCGGCGACATTCTTAATTATTATTCCTGCTTTTTTACCGCTATATCGCCGTTTAGGTATGAGCCCTTATCTTATGTTGCTAATTATGTGCACCAGTATGGGGGTGATGAATATGGTACCTTGGGGAGGGCCTTTAGGTAGAGCCTCGGCTGTAACCGGTATTTCGGCTGCGGAATTGTGGCAAAAGATCATCCCAGTACAGATAATTGGTATTTTTGGCTCGATGCTCTTTGCCGCGGTTATGGGGGTGCGAGAAACCAAACGTATTGCTAAAGCAAAACTAAAAGGGACTACGCCTTATGAGCAAGATTCTTTATTAAGACAATTTGATGAAGATCAGCCAGAAACAGGAACAGAAAAACCACAAAAATTTTTGATCAACCTTCTGTTAATTATCGGCTCAATTACGTGTTTAGCCTTAGGATTATTTTCGGCGCCTTATATTTTTATGGTTGCATTATCAGCCGCTCTAGTGATCAACTATCCTAAGCCGAAAGATCAAATAGCGATAATTAATCATCATGCTCCTCAAGCACTCTCTATGGTAGCAATTATTTTAGCGGCAGGTGCTTTTTTAGGCATCATGTCTAATGGGAAAATGCTGGAAGCTATTGCCCTCGATTTAGCAGCAGTATTACCTTCTCATTGGGTTGATAATTTGCATATTGTTGTGGGTATATTAGGCGTTCCCATGGATATCTTTACCAGCACTGATGCTTATTATTTTGCGCTATTGCCTATTGTGCAGGAGGTCACTGCTAGTGGTGGTGTCCATGTTGCTGATGTTGTGTATGCTATGGCCATAGGTAATAATGCCGGAACCTTTGTAAGTCCATTCTCACCAGCCGCTTGGCTTGCTATGGGGCTTGCTGGCACTGATATGGGTAAACATTTACGTTACTCATTTGGTTGGATTTGGCTATTTAGCTTCTTTACCCTAGGTGTTGGCACATTATTGGGACTGTTTTAACTTTTGTAGATTAAGGACGAATTCTAATTAATAAAGCGGGAAGAAATACTGTTCCCGCTTTATGTATTAATCCCCATCTCAATTTGATTTTCCTACTCAATCTTCTATCAGCTATTTCAGCTGTTTCATCACTATTATCAGTTTATTAGTAAAGTTCGTTATCATCGCTTACCAATACTATTTGCCCTAACAGTTTAATATATTAAGTTTTTAACTTATGCTAATTTTTTAATTATTTTTAGTATAAATAACTAATGTTATTAACTTGATTGTTTTTATTAAGCGGCTTTAGCATCATTAACTATTATTTTAATATTTAATGTCACGTAAAAGTTAAGTGAAAAATAAATTATCTATTAATAAAGCATAATGTAGTTTTTTGTTCTTACTTTGAGTATTGTAGTTACATTAAATGCAATTTTAATTGCATTAATTTCATTAAAAATAGATTAATTAATTTAATTAAATATCTATTCTAATAATTTCAATAAGTTATTTGGTTTTAATATTTTTTCATTATATATCAAATTATTACAGTTAATTTCGGCGATAATGCTAATAGTGAGACTATTTTTATTGTGATGTCAGTCACATAAAAGCAAGGTTAGGAGTGCGATGACTGTCAATATAGCTTGCCATTTATCCCTATCTTATTGATATATTTTAAATAAAATAAATTATTAGTTAACTATTTAAATAACAACTGTTATATATAGATCACTAACTATTTCAATAAGAAAATGTATAGTATTGCTATTCAGTTTATTTAAGCTATTGTCGGTTTTTATTTGGAGAATATAGTGAAAAGTCAAGATTTGTTGGGTTTATCTTCTGCTAACATTCTAAATGCTGAATTTGAGAAGAAGTACCGTGATGTTATTACTCACTTTTTCAGCCGTGATCCGCAGTATTGGCCGATATTTCAGGATAAAACCATTCAGTCTATTACACAGTTTAGAAAGACCATGACGAATGATAAGGATCAATTACAGCGTTATGAGAATGGACAGGTGTTATTTGACCGTTTAATGGCTGATGGGCAGATCCAGCAACATATTAATTACCCAGAGAATGATCCTAACGAGTTACTCATGTTAGTGTCGACGTTATGCAAAAACTGGGAAAATCCATTAGCGGTTGAAAATGTCATTGCGATGCCAAGCGATCCGGGTGTTTATGGCTCAATATTAGGATTAATGGGCAATCCTAATATGGTTTATTGTGAATACTCTGGTGTTGCTGATGTTTTAGAAAAAGTCACCATTAAAAAAGTAGCTAAATTAGTAGGGTACGATCCCGAAGTTGCCTCTGGGGTTTTCACCCAAGGTGGAACCATGTGTAACTTATATGGTTATCTATTTGGTTTACGTAAATCAATGCCTAATTCTAAACATTTAGGCATGGCAGCCGATCAGGATTATCGTATTATTAACTCTCAAGGGGGCCATTATTCTAATATGACCAACTTGGCGCTATTAGGGGTTGATGTTAATAACAAGACTATCCGCATTAAGGTGTCCGAAGATAATACGATTAATTTGGAACACTTAGAGCGTGAATTAAGAGCTTGTTTTACTGTTAAGTGTAAAGTACCAACTATTATGCTGACGACAGGGACGACGGACACCTTTGGCGTTGATGATGTTAAAGGCGTTTGCGAATTAAGAGATCGTCTGTGTGAAGAATTTGAAATCGCGGTTAAACCACATATTCACGTCGATGCAGCAGTAGGTTGGCCAATTATTTTCTTCTTAGATTATGATTTTAATAGCAACCCTCTGGCTATCAACGATATTACTTTAGAAGGTTTACGCCAAAATGTGGCGAAATTTAAACATCTAAAATATGCTGATTCAATTACTATTGATTTCCATAAGTGGGGATATGTACCTTATACCTCAAGTTTAGTGTTAGTGAAAAATGGCAATGACTTTGTTGCCCTTGAAAATGATCCGGAAAACTTCACTTACTTTGAACATGAATTAGAAGGTCAAACTCATTTACAATCAACTATTGAATGTACACGTAGCGGGGTTGGTATTTTTGGTGCTTATTCTGCGATGCATTATATGGGGATTGAGGGCTATCAAACCATCATTGCCCATTGCCTACAAAACGCGAACTATATGCGCCATCAATTACTTGCTATGGGGAATGCCAAAGTCATAGTGCCTCAAAACCAAGGCCCAAGCGTTGGGTTTAAATTATATGATCCAAACTTAGTCTCTGATCCTAATGTTGCCTTTGATCTAGAATCAACCTGTGCGACAGATAAAGAAGCCTATGACTTTATGGTACATAATGCACAATGGCATAGAAAATTATTCTTACAACGGGGTAAAAAGGGATTATTTACCAACTGGGTTGACTCTATTGCTTGCTCTAAGTATGCAAAAAATAATCGCTATGTTTATATTCCGGGGGAAAAAGCTGTCTTTATGAACCCGAATACGGAACGTTCCCATATTGATAATTTCTTAAAGATAATTACTGAAATGAGCCATAGTTTAAGTGCTAAGAAAGTTAGCAAGATTTAACTCGTGAGTTAATTGAATAAAATAAACTGTACCTTGATTGAGTAAGCTTACATAAGGTACAGTTTTTTGTATAAGAAGTGTGCTCATTATCTGAGTTGGCTATCTTTACTACCACGGCGATTATAGCCACTAAAGGTATTATATTTTTTATCTATCGCTTCTTGGCAGTTAATACAATAGCGAACCCCTCGAATCGCTTTTTGCCGAGCCAATGGAATTGCTTCACCACACTCATCACAAAACTCAGCACTTTCTCCCTGAGTCATTTGGTTACGCGCTCTTGCAATGGCATCATCAATAGTGGCATCAATTTGTTCTTGAACAGCACTATCATTTGCCCATCCACTTGCCATCATATTCTCCTATTAATACAGTGAATATAGGAATTAATATTGGGATGCTGTCGAAAAAAACAACAGCTAGGAGCACTATTTTTTGATAGATAATGATGGTTAGGTACATTAAAAAGAAAAATAGCCACGTTCCATGTGGCTAAAATAATTGGCTATACTGTTTTTCTTGTTATTGGCCTCTTCAGGTTGCCTCTCTCATAAGCTATTTGATAACAGACAATTAAGTTAAAGCTGTTGTAACTTGTTTTACCGGAACCAGATGACAACAGTCACTTTCACCGGTTTTTTCAAAGGTCGATAAACGGGTGATTAAGAGTGAGTGAATATCTGTTAATAATCCTTCTGTTTGCAGTTTTTGCATGATGTTTTCATCACCATCATTATTATTTTGACGTTGATAAGTGACAGGCGTTACACCACGTAATACAGTCAACTGACCAGCAAGTGCGGGGTTATCTGTTAATGCATAGATATTGTTATTTGGCATAAAGCGCGATAGAAGCGTGACTGATTGACCATTGTCAGTTAAAGCAGCAACGCTCAGATGTTTATCGTTATGAAAAGCTGCTGTGGTCGCCGCTAAAGCAATCCAACGGCCTGTTTGTGAATAGTAAGAAGGGGATTGCCATGGGTTTTCGGCATTGGCGGCAAAAGAGCGCTCTGCACCTTCTGCAACACGAGCCATTGCACGAACGGCTTCTTCAGGATATTTACCTGCGGCTGTTTCTGCAGAAAGCATCACCGCATCTGTGCCATCACCTACTGCATTAGCGATATCCATCACCTCCGCGCGGGTAGGCATGGGATTTTCAATCATGGACTCCATCATTTGGGTGGCTGTAATAACCGGGCAACCTAGAGCACGACAACGAGCAATTAACTGTTTTTGTGCACCAGGAAGACTGGCATCGCCAATTTCAACCGCCAAGTCCCCTCGCGCTACCATAATGACATCCGATGCTTGAATAATGTCATCCATATTGGCTTGACATGAAACGACTTCTGCACGCTCTACTTTGGCAACAATTTTTGCCTGACTGCCAGCAGCAACAATTAAACGACGGGCATATTCAATATCTGCACCATTACGAGGGAAAGAAACGGCTATATAATCTGCTTGAATAGCGGCTGCTGTGTGTATGTCTTGCTTATCTTTGTCCGTTAAGGCTGGTGCGGATAAACCGCCGCCGAGTAAATTAATTCCCTTACGGTTAGATAATTTTCCACCGACAGTGACCATTGTCTCAATATTATTATTATTTACTGCACGGACTTTTAATTGGATATTACCGTCGTCAAGTAACAGAATATTCCCTGGTGTGACTTCTTGTACAAGTTGTGGGTAATCTAACCCCACTTGTTGTTCATCGCCTTGTGTGCTGTCTAAATCTGCATTGAGGATAAAACTATCCCCTTGTGTTAATTGAATAGCATTATTTTTAAAACTCGCTATACGGATCTTAGGGCCTTGCAGATCAGCTAAAATGCCGATAAATACACGATGTTTTTTTGCGACCTGACGGATAGTTGCGGCTGTGGACTGATGCTGTTCGCGAGTACCATGTGAAAAATTTAAACGAAATACATTAGCGCCAGCTAAAATCAGTTTTTCAATCATCTGTTCTGAGCAACTAGCAGGGCCAAGAGTCGCAACAATTTTTGTCTTACGCATAGTGACATTCTCTTTTTTAAAGAGGGATACTGAAAAGTATCCCTTGATAACAACTTAATTTATTAATCCATGGTGACTTTTTTCGCATTCCAGACCAGCGTAGCTAAGATCATGGACACGATGGCAGAACCAATCCAGAAATACTGTACCGTTGTGAAATCATAGTGAGTGATATCACCGACTTGCGTGACTTTGATCAGCGAGGCAGAAACAAGCTCTTGAGCGGATGCGGCAATATAAGCAAAAAGTCCGATAAAGCCTTTTACTGCACCTACTGCGTTTTTTGGCATCAGGTCGCAAGCCGTTAAGCCCGCCAAGAACACCACCAGTCCGCCCATAGCAAAACCAATCATACTTAATGCAATGGCATCCATAACACGGCTTTGTGGACCCCAGAACATGAGGGCGAAACCGGCAATATTGGCGATACCATAAATAAGTGTTGGGATATGACGATTAGCATTAAATAGCTTGTCAGAGGCCATACCGGCTAAGATGGCACCAAAGAAGCCCGCAATAGGGTAAGTTGACATAGCAAAGCCAGCATCAATCAGTGAATAGCCTTTTGAGCCTTGCAGATAAAGCACCGCCCATGAACTGATTGCGTAGCGTGAAATATACATGGCAGCGCAAGCTGCAGCGATGATCCATACGGTAGGTTGTTTTAGGACAAATAATTGAGCACGGCGAGTTTCTTTTGGATCACTTGATTTAACGGCTTCTGACTCTTCACCATATGCACTGGCAGGATCAGGTAGACCATAAGTACGAGGACGATCTTTTAAGATCATCAGTAAGATGATACCTGCTGCAATACCTGCGATACCTGCACCGATAAAACCGGCACGCCAGCCAAAGAAACTCACTATGGTCGCAGTTAATATCCAAGTGATTGCTTCACCGATATTACGTGAGCCACCCCAGATAGAATAGACTGTACCGCGCTGTTTCGGAGAAAACCATTGGAAAATAGACACACAAGAAGGGGCAGATCCTACCGATTGGAACCAACCATTAATTCCCCACAATAAGATGAAGAATAGGCTCGCAGTCGACATTCCCATAAAGATACAAACAAAAGAGGACGCAATCAGCGAGATGGACATAAAGCGGCCAATATTGGCATAATCCGACAAGAAGCCATTGGAAAACTTACCAAAGGCATAGGTAAAGAAGAACGCCGACCCCATTAAACCCAGTTCTGCAGTGGTCACAATACCGGCATCTAGCATCGGCTTTTTAACGACACCAAGTGCCATACGTACCACATAGAACATGGCATAACCTAGTACTAGCCCAAGAAAAACCTGCCACTGATATTTTTTATATATTGAGCGGATCTTTTCATTGGACGCTTCGATTAGCGGCAGATCCTTTCTGGTTTTAAAGAAACTTAACATAGAGATGACTCCGAATATTATTCATGCCTGAAGCTGATTTTGTTTTTCAGGGCAGATGCTATTCATTTAGGCCATCAGAGGGCAAAAGCGCTAATTTGAGTCAGAGCTGACACATTCTGCTGAATCGGTGAGTCAAATTTGTAACATTGCTATTAGGTGTTGGACTAAAAATGAGTGAATATATCGTCGTATCATCATCGAAAATGGGTCATTAAGGACTCATTCACTGAAAATAATAAATATTGCTAAATATCAGAAATTTGATGCTCAACACATTTTTAGGTTTATTCAACACAAAATCAGGGGTATGTCATGAGAATAAAAATAATCTTTAGCCTCATACTATTATTTAGTTGGCTGTTTATCACTCCAGCAAAAAGTGATGAGCAGCCATTGGTTATACTGACGACACTTTCAGATACACCTATGCGACCACTTACCGAAGCTTTTAGTGCTCGTTATCCTGAAACTAAGGTACAAGTGGTTTATCGGCGTGTTGCGATCGCTACACGGATGATGAAGCAGTATCCTACGCAACCTGTTGATATAGTGATGTCCTCTTCGGCTAATTTTTTTCATCATTTAGATAGAGAAGGACTACTCGCGCGCTTACCGATTAACTATGAAACACCAAAATGGCTAACTCGTCATAGTGATATCTTAAATGACAAAATAACCACGGTGGGTTATTCAGGTATTGGGATCATGAGTAACAGACAATACTTGCAAAAGTTAGGTATTCCGGCACCTAAAAGTTGGATTGATTTAAGTGATCCGATTTACCAAGGGCACTTAACTATGACGACACCAGCCAACTCTGGCACGATGCAACTGATGGTTGAAAATGTGCTGCAAGAGTATGGTTGGGAGCGCGGATGGCAAATTTTACTAGAAACCAGTGGTAACCTTTCTTCGATATCGGCACGTAGTTCACGAGTGAGTGACGCTATTGCCAGAGGTATTGTGGGGGCGGGGCCTATTATTGATAATTACGCTTTTAACCACCAAAAACGCTTTGATTTTGTTGATTTTAGTTATTTTGATAAATCAATTATTTTACCTGCTTATGTCGCTATTGTGGCTGAAAGCAGTAAAAGAGATACTGCGGCCAAATTTATCGCCTTTCTTTTATCGGATGAAGGACAAGAGATTATCTATAAAAGTGATATGGCGAAGATCCCCCTTAGCAAAGAAATTTTACGTAATAATGATGAGCTTGCTAATAATACTGAGTTTATTTTAAACAGTAATGAAGCCTATCGCCGTAGCGAAGTGGTCAATGTTCTTTTTGATCAAATGATCACCCATAATTTTCCATTAATGCGCCAAGTTTGGAATGAGATCCACGAGGCAGAAAAACAACAAAATCGATCACCAGAACGGATCGCAGCAACCAATCAAGCCCGAAAAATAGCCAGTTCAGTGCTAATTAGCGAAAAAGAAGCTAATTCACCGACATTACAAGCCTTATTTATGAAAGAAGCCGATCAGCGGGAATATTCAGATCAAGCGTTAGCCGTATTGTACCAATGGCGTACATTAGAAGCGGAAAAACTTGAACAAGCATTAGTTTTATTGAAAGAAACTAAATCTCCCTAACCGCCTTGTGGTTCAGATATACAGTTGAAAATACTGTTTTTTTGAAAGGTATGATGGATGCAGATATTAATGCCTAAGCAATCGGGCAAACTCGGTAGACGCCTTTATTTGGCGTTTATCTTTAGTTCGTTACTCACTTTATTGATTGGTGGGGTGATATTTTTTATGTGGGGAAAATTAGCCACTCAAATCAATGCGTCTGTTGGTGACTCCTTACCTATGTTAACCACCAGCTATAATATGGAGCGTTACAGCACTAATTTACAGATGCTATTAAAAGAGCGTGAGCAAACACAACGTAAATCAGTTTCAGAACAACAAAAACAGCAAATTTATCAACTATTAGATAATCTGCGCGAGTTTCCGATTGAGCAACAATCACAACGCACTTTTTATAATCAATTAGTGGATGACTTATCAAACTTAATTGAGCAGCAAGATATTTTATTAGATAAACGTCGTGAACTTGAAAATAGGTTAGCACAGCTTTTAGGTCAATTGGCTTGGATGCATGATGCGGTAGGTGAAGATATTAAGCCTCTACTTAATGAAATTGAGTGGCATGTCAGCCAAATGCTTAATGAAAAAAATGTGCAGGAAAATAGCTTACAACTGCTTTTAGAATCAACGTTACTTCAAGAGTTATTCACTACAGAAAATGAATTAATTAGCTTAGTGGAAGAAATTGCACATCAACGCTATAGCCGTGATATTGATGTCGCATTTCACTATATAAGTGTCAAAATTGATGAAATTATCGCTTTAAATCAAAAATTAAAAAGCTATCCTTCTACCATTGCTCATCGCCAAGTATTGCAAGAAATTATTGCGATCACTCGTTTTGACGGTGATATCTATCAAACATTGATTGATGATGTCGAAACCGAAAAAAAACTTAAAGCACTTACCCCTAAATTAAATGAAAAATTATCTCAGTTTGATAATGCAGTAAGAAGTAATGTGCTTGCCACCAGTGAAGCATTGAATAAGCTCAATGATAATACGCGACAACTGATGGCAACGGGAAAAATTGTCATTATCTTAATTGTCGTTGCTTCACTATTGCTCAGCATTATTGTCATGAAAATCTTAATAGATAGGCGACTGATTGCTAGATTAAATAAGTTGAGTGATGATCTCGCCCATGTTGCTAAAGGTCATTTAACAGAGCCTGTATTAATTGAAGGGCAAGATGAAATTGGATTATTAAGTCGCCGTTTGCGGCGCTTTTGGCGTCAAATGAAAGAAGTTGAAGCCACGAATGCCCTGAATCTGATTAATAATACCGATGCCAGTTTAATTACTTGTCATCATGATGGACGTATGGAAACCGTCAATCCCAGTGCTGCTACTTTATTAGGTATTGGTCATGAACAGAGCAATAAACCATTATGGTTATTATTTAGTGGTGAAGCCAATACGATATTAAGAGCGCAGTTTAGTCCCACAAGTCCGCTTTATTTGTTTGGGCAAAGTGAGTCTATTGTGAGCATGGTAAAACAAGGAAAGCCTCATTTTCTGCAATTTAATATTCGCGAATATCCTCATAAAGACGAGCATAAATATATTGTGACGATCACGGATATTACTCGCCAAGAATTAAGTCGATTAGAATTAAAACATCTTGTGGCATTAAAAACCCAAGATTTACAAGAAAAGAACCAACAATTAAATGAAGAAATTGTGCGTCGTGAACAAGCACAAAAACACTTAATTCAGACACAAGAAGAGTTAGTGCAAGCGGCCAAAATGGCTGTAGTAGGACAAGCAATGACCAGTCTTGCACATGAATTAAATCAACCGCTTTCAGCCATTAATACCTACTTATATAGCGTTAAATTAACACTACAGATGGAGAAATATGACCAACTTCCTGATCCCATTGAGCGTATTGAAAAATTATGTGCTCGTATGAATAGGATCATTACGGCATTACGTAATTTTTCTAAAAAATCCTCATCTGAAGTCAGTTATGTTTCAGCGCCGTTACAGGGGCTGGTGGAAAGTGCCATGGTATTAGTGGAATCGCGCTCTAAACGAGAGCAGTGCACCATTATCAATAATATCCCCAGTGAACTGAATATTTGTGCCGATCCAACACAAATAGAGCAGGTCTTAGTTAACCTGTTTGTTAATGCAATGGATGCGGTCGCAGGAATGGGCGAAAGTCAGATCAGCGTCGACCTATTATCGGATGAAGCTAAATATCAACGAGTGGGCATTACCGATAGTGGCAAAGGATTTAATGCTGATGTTTTACCAAAATTATTCACCCCTTTTACCACCACCAAAGATGTTGGGCTAGGGTTAGGGCTATCGATTTGCCGTTCTATTATGCAACGGTTTGGTTATGAAATTTACTTAGCATCGGCATTAAATGGCGGTGCAATGGTTGTTTTGGAGTTTACTCATGACACAGTCACTGCTGTCTGATATTGATGTACTATTAATTGATGATGATGAGGATATTCTCGAATCTTATCGTCATTTGCTTAATCTTGCCGGAATGGTTGCCAGAGTGACTGATTCGCCAGAAAAAGCATTGAGTCTGCTGACACCAGAATATGAAGGTGCGGTAGTGTTAGATATTTACATGCCTGCGATGAATGGCATGGAAGTCTTAGCACGTATTCAACAAATTGATCCTCGTATTCCGGTGATTATGATCACCGGCCACGGTGATATACCCCTTGCTGTAGAGGCCGTTAAAAAAGGCGCTTATGATTTTATTGAAAAGCCTATTAATCCACCGCTATTTTTAGAGTTAGTTGCTAAAGCACATAAAGAGCGAAAATCACTTCTTTCACTTAGAAAAACGATGATCACCACGACTCAAGAGCGTTTAGTTGGCGATAGTGCGCAAATTACCGCCATTAGACAGCAAGTACAGCAAATTGCTGATATTGATAAAGACTTAATGATTGAAGGTGAGATGGGGACAGGGCGACATCTACTCGCTCAGTTATTACATGAATTAAGTCCTCACAGCGATAAAGCGGTGACTACGGTAGATTGTCAAAATTTAGTAGATATTAAGCCACTGATTGCTCAAATAGAGCAAGAGGAAGTCGGCACACTGATTTTACGCTCCCCTTATGATTTACCTTCTGGTGCACAACGTTGGTTAAGTGCTTACCTATTAGATATGGAAAGGCAGGGTAAGCGTCAATTTAGAACGATCGCGATTTTAGAAAATAATACCCAGCAATTAGTCACTGAAGGGCGATTGATACCTGAGTTCTATTACTACTTTTCGCAAATAACTTTTTCTTTGCCACCATTAAGCGCAAGACGCCCGGATATTATTCCTCTATTTAGAGCCTTTTTACGGCAAAGTGCTCAGCGGCTTGGGATCGCCGTACCAAAAATTGATCGTAATTATCTCGATATATTAAAACGTTATGATTGGCCTGGAAACATTCGTGAGCTACGGAATGTCGCTGAACTCTATGCTGTTGGTATTGTGAAAATGGTTGATAGTGAGCAACATCGTGCCATTATCCCCCCTGAAGGGCCTTTAGATAACTTAGTTGATGATTATGAGCGTCGCTTAATTGAAGATGCACTCTATTTATTTGCTGGCCGTGTGAGCGATGTGGCTGATTATTTAGGTATCCCACGTAAAAAACTCTATTTACGCATGAAAAAGCATGAACTGGATAAAGAAAGCTATAAACCAAAAATTTAATATTATTATTTAATACAATTATTATTTATAAGGTAAACAATAAAGAAACGTTAATAACGTTTCTTTATTATTATAATTTAAATGTTGTTTAATTGTTGCTTTTATATAATAAATTTAATTGAGTCATCAATGGATTATCTTATATAGATAAATTAATATGTTTATACAATACACTTAATCACTTTATCAACGAGAGATTATCTTAAATAGATAGGAATATATATTTATATTTCAGAATTAGATTATCTAAAGAAAATAAAATAAAAAACGTTACATAAGCATATTTTTGCTAAATAACTCGTGATTCTTTCTTTTTTGATTTTTAAAACTAAAAATTTTATTTTTTTTGATTTATTTATTGAGGCTTATTTACTTTTGTAATTTTTAATTCTAACTTACTCTTTTTAGGTGTTTATAGTTATTTGGTTTTTTTTTAATATAAAAATTTTATATTTTTTTCTTTATGGCTTTTTTATCTGATATTTATCTTTTATTGACTAGTTAATAATAAATTATTGTTTAGGTGAAAATAGGACGTCTTATTCAGCTTTGACAGAATAACAATAGAATGAGATCATTTTAACAAAAGGTAGGTTTTTAAATTATGTTTTTAAACCTATTTTAGTTTCAATTTCACCTATATTAATAAGTAATAACATAGTATTAAAAAATTATTATGAATATATAAATTGCTTATCAAAATATGATAATCATTTATTGTTTGTGTTTTTTTAATATTTAACAATGTAATGATAGTGTTAAATAAAAATATGATTTTATATTTTTATTTATTATTTACTAGGCTTATCTCTAATAAATATCAATAAACTTTATTGAGCGTTAAGGAAAAGATATGAAATTTAATAAATTAGCATTAGGCGTAGCTTTATCTATGATAGTTGTTGCCCCCACTTTTGCAGAAGATCCAGTAGAACCAACAAATCCAACAACACAAGCAGAAAGTAGTCAAGGTACCATTCGTTTTACAGGATTTATTAATGATGTTCCTTGCTCTATTGATAACGATAACTTAAATCAAACAGTAAAATTCGGCGAAATCGCATTACATGAACTGACTACCAACAACTTCCGTTCAGATAGTGAGAATTTCGATATCGTATTAAAAAACTGCTCTACAGAAACCTATAAAACAGCAAAAGTTGCTTTTACTGGTTCAACAGTAAGTGGTTTTGAAGGTTATACAGGTGAGTTATTGGGATTAGGAAGCAAAGTTGAGAATGCGGGTATTGTGATCACAGACCGTGCTAATAATCCAATTACTTTTGGTCAAGGATTCCCAACTGAGGGTAAATCATTAAATAATGGTGATGGTACAACGACTACCCTTCAATTTTCAGCCTATGTAAAAGGTAATGAAGCTAAGGATAAGAAAGCAACCACAGGTTCTTTTGATACTGTAGCTAACTTCAAAGTGATTTATCAGTAATAGATTTATCCATAAATTATGTGGTGCTCATGCACCACATATTGATTAACTGTTGTTTTTATCTTCTATTAAGAGTACAGGAGATGGTGTGCGAGATGGAATATGAGAAAATAAAAAACAACATAAAGATAATCATTTTACTCTGTTCGTCTCTTTCATTACCTATTTTTGCTGAAGATGCTGTCGATTTTAATACCGATTTTTTAACAGACACCGGTGTTGAAAATACGGATTTTTCTAGATTTGCTTATGCTAATTATATTCAACCGGGTAGCTACCTATTAGCTACAGCTGTAAATAAACAAAGAATAAAAAACGAAGAATCAATCTTATTTTTTGTACCAGACTACGATAATAAATTATCACTTCCATGTATTACCACAGAGGCCTATCCATTGTTAGGTTTAAAACCTGAATGGGAAAAGAAAGTCACTTGGCTAACAACAAATAGTATGCAGTGTCTTGATTTTCGGTCTATTCCAAATATGAGTGCGGTAGGTGATCTTTACACTGGTATGCTTAATATCAGTATTCCACAGGCTTTTATGGAGTATCAAGATCCGAATTGGGATCCACCTTCACGTTGGGATGATGGTATCGCAGGGGCATTTATTGATTATAATATGTCCAGCCGTTTAATTCGCAATGAAAGCAATGATAAAAGCACGAAAACAGGTACTAATATTAATGGTGTCATGGGCATTAATATGGGGGCTTGGCGTTTGCGCGCTGATTGGCAGGCATCAGGAGGAAACCTAAATCGTAGCGATAAATCTTGGCGTTGGGATCAGATTTATTTATTTCGTGCTATTCGATCTCTAGGCGCTAAATTGATGTTAGGTGAGCAATATCTAGCATCTGAGTTGTTCGATAGCTTTCGTTATATTGGTGTGTCATTAGAAAGTGATAATGCGATGATCCCTCCCCGCTTACAAGGTTATGCGCCAGAAATAGCTGGGGTTGCTAAGTCTAATGCAACCGTTATTGTTCGCCAAGATGGCCGAATTATTTATCAAAATGATGTCAGCCCTGGCCCATTTCGTATTCAAGATGTAAATGCTTTTGGGGGCGGTACCTTAGATGTTACTATCGAAGAGCAAGACGGTTCTGTGCAAAATTATCAGATGGAAACATCACGATTAGGGACACTGACACGACCTGGACAATTTTTATATAAATTTGTTATGGGTAAGCCAACTAAAAATGAGCATGATACGGAAGGTCCTGCTTTTTCATTAGGCTCATTTTCATGGGGGGCAATGAATAATACAACGTTATATGGTGGTTTATTAGCATCAACAGAATATCAAAATATTGCATTAGGTGTGGGGCAAGATTTAGCACCATTTGGCGTATTATCTTTTAATGTTTCAGCTTCCCGTGCTGAAATGGGGCACTACTTTGGTGATAAAACCCTTTCGGGCACCTCTTATAATGTCACTTACTCGAAACAATTCGATGAAATTAATAGTCAGATAACTTTTGCAGGGTATCGTTTTTCTCAACGCGATTATATGAGTATGTCGCAATTTTTAGATGGGCGCTATCGAGGTGTGACTATCGATAGCGGGAAAGAATTATATAGTATTATTTTTGGTACAGCATTTCCTGATTATCATATTAATACCTACTTAAATTACTCACGACAAACCTACTGGAATCGTCCATCAACAAATAATTATAGTATGACTGTTTCTAGTTATTTTGATTGGGCTAATTTTAAAAACATATCTGTTAATTTATCTGCTTATAAAGTGGAATCAGCACAGAATAATGATGAAGGGGTTTATGTTTCATTAGGTATACCTATTGAACGTAATGAAGCTAATGTTAGCTATTCAGGCTCATTTAATCGTCGAAGTACCAGTAATACAGTAAATTACTATGAGCGATTAGATGAAAAAAGTAATTATAATTTATCCGCAGGAACGTGGGATAGCAATAAAACGAATCTTTCAGGTTTTTATACTCATGATGGTAATTTAGCAAAATTATCTGCAAGTGGAACTTATACAGAAGGGAATCAAAGTGCATTATCTATGCAGTTAATGGGAGGTATAACTCTTACACCTGAAGGTGGAGCGATACATCGTATTTCGACTATGGGAAGTTCTAGAATATTAGTTGATACCAATCATGTTGCAAATATACCAATAAAAACAGGATTAGTACCAGTAGAAACGAATCGTCATGGTAAAGCGGTATTAATGGCTCGACAAAATTATTCTCGTAGTAATATTTCTATTGATATTAACCAATTACCAGAAAATGCAGATGCGGTACAATCATCACAATATGCCACTTTAACAGAAGGGGCTATTGGTTATCGTAAATTTAATGTGATTGAAGGTGAGAAAGTGCTAGCCGTCATTACCCGTGCTGCTGATCATAGTTTTCCGCCTTTTGGTGCGAGTGTTTATAACAAAAATAATATTGAAGTGGGAATGATATCAGATGATGGTTTTGTTTATTTATCAGGAGTTAAAGCGGGAGAAACATTAGGTATTAAATGGGAAAATGGAATGTGTAAATTTCAATTACCTGAAACATTAGAAAATAATTTAAGCAATACTTTATTGCTTCTTTGTAAATAATTTCAAGTCAACAAGTTATATTTAATTTAATGGTGAATGATATGAAAAATATAAAAATGCTTAGTGCTATTATAATGCTTAGCCTCTTTTCTCAATCTACTTATGCCGCTATTGCATTGGATAGAACACGAGTATTATATAATGAAGGTGAGCGTTCAGTCAGCATGGTGTTAGAAAATGAAAATAAATCTAAACCTTATTTAGCACAATCTTGGCTGGAGAATAGTCAAGATGAAAAAATAAATTCACCTTTTGTAGTTACACCTCCAGTGCAACGTATTGAAGCTGGAAATAAAAGTCAGATAAAAATTCAAGCATTACCTGCTATAAAGACATTACCTACAGATAGAGAAAGTATTTACTATCTTAATGTTCGTGAAATACCACCACGTAGCGATTCACCAAATGTTTTACAAATAGCATTACAAACTAAAATAAAAATGTTTTATCGACCTAAAAGTATTGTGGTGCCAAATCGTTTAGAAGCAAACCCAATGGAAAAAGATTTTATACTGGAAAAACAAGGTAGCCACTATAATATAAAAAATCCTTCCCCTTATTATCTGACAATAACAAAAGTTAAAAAAAATAATCAAGAAGTAGAGGATTTTGAGGCTATTATGGTCGAGCCTTTTGGAGAACATTCTTTAGGAAATAATATTATCGACCTAGGAGAAGCAACAAAAATTGAATATATTAATGATTTTGGTGGATTAGTTGAAATCACATTTCAATGTAATGGAAATCGTTGCATAGTTAGTGGTGATAACAAAAAGAGATAATTTATGAATATACTACGAAGAATAATATTTTTTATCTTTTTGAGCCTTTTATCATCTTCTGTATGGGCTGTATCAGGATTTTTGAAATTAAATGTTAGTGGGAGTGTGGAGGCCTCTCCTTGCTCTATTAACAATGGCCAAACGATAGATGTTGATTTTAATGATGTTTATATCGATAAAATCGAAGGTGAGTATTATAAACGAAAAATTAACTATAATATAAATTGTAAATCTGGTGGTAATCCCAAATTTTTGATGACATTTGATGGGGATAGTGAAGGATATTATTTAAAAACTAACGTCGATAATTTATTTATTTCATTCAAAAATGGTAATAAAGATTTTAGTATGGGAAGTGGGATCTCAATTTATTATAAGACACCACCAGATATTTATGCTGTTTTAATTAAGAAAAAAGGCGCTAACTTACGTAGTGGGGAATTTTACGCACATGCCACTATGAATTTAATGTACCTTTAATAAGGAAAAGAAAAAATGTATATTTATAAAATTATGATTATGTTTTTTCTATTTTTATTCTCTTTTTTAGGTAATGCTAATCAGAAATTTGGCACAAAAATTTATATGCATGGTAATTTACTTACGGCTCCACCCTGTAAAGTAAACAATGGTAATGTTATTGATGTTGGTTTTGGTCCAATTTCGACTAAAAGTATTAAAGGATATGATCAGAAAAGAGAACTGAATTATAAAATTACTTGTGAAAGTAATTCAAATAATTTAAAAACATATTTATGGATTAATGGTGATAAAAGCAATTTTGATATCAATGGGTTGAAAACCAATATAGACGATTTAGCAATTAAGTTTATGATGGGGGGGGATATTATAGAATTAAATAAAAAATATACCGTGGATATTAATCATCCAGAACAGATATGGGCTGTATTAGTTAAAAAAGAAAATAGTGTATTAAAAACGGGTGATTTCTCTTCTTCTGGTACTTTATTTGTGGAGTATCAATAATGAGGAAATTACGTATTTTTTACTATATAATTGGTTTTTTCTTACTACTATCTTCATTCTTTAGTTTTTCTGATAACTTAAAGATCCACGGTTCATTAATTAATACTCCTTGTAAAGTCTTACCAGAAGATACTCAATTTGAAGTTGATTTTGGTGAAATTCAACTGAGTGATATATATAATAATAATACCCAAATTGAGAGAAAAAGTTTTAAAATTAATTTATCTGAATGCGATCCTTCCATCGCCCAACAAGTGAAAGTTAAATTTGATGGGAAACCTCATGCTAAATTATTAGGGTTATTAGCATTAGATGATAGTGCTAATAATCCAGAGCTTGGTATTGAGATTACGACCAAAGAAGGTAATTCCATAACATTAGGTGAGTTTAGTAAGCTATATAATATTACTCATACTGGTGATATTGAGCTGAATTTTGGTGCTAATTTAAAATCTACCTCAAAAGGTATTGCAGATAAAACTATTAATCCCGGGTATTTTACGGCTAAGGCCATATTTTCTTTAAAATATGAGTAATTTATTATGAAATTATTACATAGGTTCTTAATGTTATGGATGATTTCGCTTTCATTATTAATATTTAATACTAAAGCAAGTTATTTTTCTTATATTACGGGGGTCAGTCCCCCAGAAACAACTTATTCTTTTATAATGGAATATTGGAATGCCAGTAGTTCAACTCCAAATCCATGTCATATGAGGTTTGGTATTGATTCGAAATGTTACATACATATCAACCACTTGCATCAAGGGGCAACGATGGGAGGAGCGCCAGACCGAGCACCTTGGCGTTGTCGGAAAGATGTTTCATCGCTTCCTAATGAAAAAGCACTTGTGGATTATTTAAAGAATGAGTGTGGATTAATTCTTCCTATGTCTAATTCCAGTAGGCATGCTGGCGATATTACTACTGATGAGTGTGTTGGATTCTTTTTAACACAAGCACCTGAGGGCGGTTATGGTCAAATAGTCCCGAATGGAGTCTGTGGTGTTGCTCCGCCACCAGAAGGTAGATGTGCATTTAATGCGAGTAACTTGACATTGTCCCATGGCAGATTAGATCCATCTCAAGTGGATAATCATAGTGTTAGTGAAGTATTTACTATTACTTGTAACCAAGATATGTATATTAAAATATCAAGCTCATTAATAGAGGATTATTTAAAACTAACACCAAATGGTAGTATTCGCTCCTATTTAAGATTAAATAATATCCCTATTATAAAAGGGCTTACCGTTCATACGGAAAAAAATGAGTACACTTATATTTATGTTGAATCTATATTAAAAACAGTAGGCACGCCTTCATTAGGTAATTTCAGTGGTTCAACGACACTGGTATTATCTATACCTTAATAATAAAAAAGTCGATATGACCTGTTAATGATAGTATATTTGTTGACTTACCCGCACCTATGTGCGGGTTTTTTTATTTATACTGATTAACTTATTGGTTCAATAATTAATTCACTACTCTTGAGATCAAGGGTTAATTCTTGTGCTTCTTTTATTTTTAATAATCCATCACCTAAATGAACTAACATAGGTAGCCCCATCTGCGTGGCGATAATGGCACTGTGAGAACAACTATCCCCTTCAGCTAAGGTAATGGCTAATAATTGAGTTGCATCAAACTGAATTAATGTCGAGGGGAATAACTCTTTAGCCACTAAAATAGAGGGTTGTGATGGGGTAAATTTAGGAGGCGTTTTCTGTTGTAAATGGTAAAGAACTTGATTGCGCAGATCACGAAGATCTAACTCCCGTGCTCTCAAATAAGGATCACTGAGAGTACGGTAGAGTTGGATACGTTCTTTCATTTCATTCGTCCAACTCTGCTGAGCGCTAACGTTATCTGTTTTAATACGATCGATAACATTGGTGAGTAATTCTTCATCATCCAGCATCATGATATGGCCGTTAAAAATAGCGCCTATTTGTTCACCTAATGTGTGATTGGCTTTTTCAGCATAGTGCTTCAAATCATTGAGTGTATCTTTTATCGCTTGATTAAATTGCTCAATTTGTATTGTGCTATCGAGTGGTGCAGATAAATTTTCAATAGGGGCTAATTCTAGCTCATGCCAAATAAAAGCCGGTCCCTTGATGGGGGAAGCGGGTACAAGAGTACCGGTTAAACTTTGCTCCGTGAGTTCATCCGGTAATGCTTCGCCAAAACCTTGTTTAGCCAGTGCTAAAAAGGCATCAATAGCCTCATTTTCTTGTTCCCCTGAAGCAATTAAGGTTATTTCATCACCTTGACGAATTTGAATAAGAGAAAGTTGATTTAAACTAAGGGGATTAATGCGTCTATCTCCCTTAATTAATTGATAGTCAGCACGAAATTTTGACAGTAGCTCAACCAGTGTCGCTGCAGGTCTAACGTGTAAACCATGAGGGTTTTTTACCACCCAATGAGCTTCTTTGCCGTGCATTTGAATAGAAGGCGTGACATCATTTGGCTCTGAGCCACCCATGTTTTCACCCAATTGCATCTTTTTAGGGGTTAGTGCATAGTTGGCTTCTTCGAGAACCTTTTCTAAGCTAGCTCCGGATGACGCTGCGACAACAGCGGCTAATGTTCCTTCTACCAGCGGAGCTGAGCATAGTGTCACTTTTTGCGCTAATTCTGTATCAAGCAGTTCAATTGCTGTCTCTGTACTGAGTATGGCACTACCTAAATCCATCATAACAATAATGGCATCAGCTTCGGCGAGCGATTCAATCGCCGTCATAATTTTAACAGCGTCAGTACCAATAGGGTGCGCTTCATCATCAACACCTGCGGCAATGGCTAATCGGCAATGCGTTGGGTTAAGCATTTGATTCGCCAACGCCTCAATACCCTCAGCAAGATGTTTACTATGAGAAACAATCACGATATTAATCATGGCAGACCTCTCTTGATTATATTGTGAATGATTATGCGTGGATAGCATTAGACAGCGCTTGGAGGATCAATACCACAGAGGCACTGCCGGGATCTTTATGTCCTATACTGCGCTCACCAAGATAACTGGCACGGCCTTTTTTCGCTTGCATAGGAATAGTTTCCTCCGCCGCTTTTTCTGCAACTTTCAGTGCATTATCGATAGCATCTTCTATAGATAAACTTTGGTCATTCGCATGCTTTAAACTATCAACCACAGGCCACCAAACATCACACATAGTTTTATCATTTGGTTGTGCTTTACCGCGACTGACAATGCCATCAACACCTTCTTTAGTCATTTCATAAAGTTGATTTACATCGAGACTTTGTAATGATGCGGTGGGCTTAGCGGCACGAATAAAGAAGGTGCCAAAAAGAGGACCGCTGGCACCACCAATATTAGACAGTAATGTCATACCGGTATTTTTAAGGATAAAACCAATATCTTTATCGGCAAATTCAGGTAATTTCTCCGCTACCTTTTTGAAGCCTCTATTCATATTTAAGCCGTGGTCAGCATCGCCAATTTCACGGTCAAGATCGGTGAGATAGTCACTGTTTTGTTCAAAAAGTTGAGCGCATTGTTGTAGCCAAAGAATAATTTGATGATGAGTTAATACCATTTTCTGATCCTTAGTTATCATTATAGGAAAACTTATTTTGTCATCGCAGGTGTAGCAACGGGTGCATCCCACAAAGTAAGTAGCGCGTCGTCTACTTTTAATAAGGTAATTGAGATCCCCGACATATCGAGCGATGTACAATAAGAGCCAATTAACGAACGTTCGATGTTAAGACCAAAGTTTTCACAGCACAGGGCAAGGCGATGATAAACACCATATAATTCAGAAAGGGGAGTGGCGCCAAGATTATTGACTAGGGCTATAACACGATCGCCTGATTTTAGTGGCTGTTTTTCTTGTGTCTCTTCAATCCAATCACCATTGACTCGATCCCAACTGCGAATGGTGCGCTGATAGTGACCATTTTCAATTAGAGTATTAAACATTGCATCAACGGTATCATTTAATGAAGTAAATGGGCGGCGGTCTATTCCTGGCTCTCCGTGGATCCCAACGCCAAATTCCATTTCATTTTCAGGGAGAGTAAAAGAGGGTTTTCCTGCAGCAGGTACGGTGCAAGCCTGTAGTGCAATACCAATAGAAAAACCATTATTATTAATTTGATGACCTAGCTTAACCAAATCATCGAGTGTATCGCCACGCTCAGCTGCAGCACCTAGCAATTTTTCCATTAATACGGTATTCGCTACACCACGACGACCGGCGGTATACAGACTATCTTTAACCGCAACATCATCATCAACTAATACCGTAGCAATTTTTACACCTTCATCATGTAGTAGCTCTGTCGCAGTTTCAAAATTGAGTACGTCACCGGTGTAGTTTTTAACGATCATTAATACGCCTTCACCGCTATCAATTGCTTTTGCGCAATCGTACATTTTATCTGGGGTTGGTGAGGTAAAGATCTCACCAGGACATGCCCCATCAAGCATGCCTTTTCCAACAAAACCGGCATGCATTGGCTCATGTCCACTGCCACCTCCAGATAAAAGGGCTACTTTACCTTTTACGGGGGCATCATGACGGGTGACATAAAAAGAAGAGGGATGGAGATTGATTTCAGGGTGGGCTTTAGCAAAACCTTGCAGTTGTTCTGATAAAACATCATCAACACGATTAATAAGCTTTTTCATCTATATACTCCATTTGAAACTTGTATTGAAATTTTATGTAACAGAGTGCTGTTACATAAGATTTCGACAAATTCTGATTAAAGGAATGACTCATTTTATGGCTTTTTTAATCAAAACAGCGTTCTGTGGTTGTTGAATTGTTATGTTGCTTTAATAAGCGATATAAGAATGTTTCTGTTGGATTAAATTAAATCTACATCATTTATGGTTATATAAGAACCAGTTAACTTATTTACCTGCCAGAATGGGAGCAGGATCATAAAATCAAGGCAAAATAGAGTAAGTAAAAAAGTGTTATATCTCTTGTAACAAGGTTAAGGCTTTTTCTCGTTGCTGTGGCGAGAGATTTTTTATCATTGCTAATAAAAGGGCATCTTGTTTTTTGGCGCTGGGACTTAGAGTATGACTAAAGGTAAGATTTAGCACAAAGGTATGCCCACAAAGCGGATCACGGCAGGCACAGTAAAGATCTGTTAACTCTTTATGCTTGCGATTACTTTTCTTTATCATCGCTTTTTCACCACATTCAGGACAGTAAATTGTTAAAACACGCATGGTATTTTCTCTTTATTATCAACCTATCACCACCTTCTATATTAGCCTAAGTTTGTACAATCACCAGTAATATTATTGTTTTTTTGTATTTTAATTTGTTGTTAACTGATTTTTATCATGAAAAACAAGTTTATTTGTTTATTTGACTAAAAATAATTCGGTTAACCTCGGTTAAACACCATTAACCGACAATAACCGAACAAAGTTACTAGTATAAAATACAAAATTTATAGATAATGATTTCACGTTAAACCTACATGTGGAGATACAACGTATTGAATTTAAATATTATTTAATTTGTTGTAATGACTAATATGTGGAGAAAAATAGGTAATGGATAACCTATTACAAATTAACAAGGAAGTGGGCAAGGATAGTACAAAAGGACGTTGTATTTATCCTTGAGCAAAAGGATCTTGCATATTCCATACAGATTATCTGATTGATACTAGGAGGTGAGGGTTCTTTTTACGGCTAAATACTGTAAGCGAATGCGAGGTATATTCATGGATGAATATGATCACACACTAGTATCATTGGTAGTTGTTGGCGCTTTTATTGCATTAGGGAAGATGCTAGTTGCTAATGAAGTTATCACATTACGACTATTTATTGGCAGGATCATCCTAGGATCAGCGGTTTCTGTTGTGGCAGGTGCTCTGTTGATTTTATGGCCGGGTATTCATCCTATTGCGGTTATGGGGATCGGCTCTGCCCTGGGGATCGCCGGTTATCAACTTGTCGAAATTTGGCTAAGGAAAAAAGGAAATGAGCTATTTTCACGGAAGAAAAACTAAGTGACCAATGATTAATTATCAATAATCAATAAGTTGAGCGTTATATTTGTATTTTATGATATTTGTGTGGTTTCGTATCATAGGGAATTAAGTGATATCCAATAGCGCTATTGATTGGTATGGATTGCAAGTAGCGTAAATTGGGTTGCTCAAGATGAGTATCGAGACTGCGTGACGTGGAGACAAGGAACGTTTATCACGATAAATGAAGATCAAGTCTGCAAGGAAGCCAGTCTTGATCTTCAACCTGTTTAATGACAAGTATGTTATGAGGGAAATTTTTTTAATATTGGTGATTTCTGTTTAAAATAACTGGCTACAAGTAACCCACTGTAAAGCATTGCACCAATAAACCACAATAAGCCATCCCAATATTCAACGCTGTAACTATAAATAAAAGAGAAGAGTAACGGGCCAACAATCCCAGTTATATTCGTTAGACTGACTAACGTTCCTTGTAACTGTCCTTGAACATGATGATCAACAGATTTTGATAAATATCCTTGTAAAGCAGGTTGTCCCATTCCTCCCGCAGCTAAACAGATTAAAGCGGGGAGCATAACCCAAACATGGCTTATCCAGGCTAATAATAAGCAACCAAATGCATCAATTGACATGCTAATGATAACCGTGTTGCGTTCTCCCCATTTTTGCGCCAGTTTTCCTGCGAGAACCGCTTGAAAAAAAATATGTAATACACCAAGAAATGCAAGAGATAAACCTACTTCAGTAGTGTGCCAAGCGAAACGCACTTGTGTGAATAGCACCCAAATGGTGGCCGGAATTTGCCCTATTAGTTGAATAATAAAATAGGCAATAAGCCAAAAACAGAGACTCTTTTTAATAAAACCAGTGGCAGAGTGAGGCGCTGTATCCTGATTTAATACGGATATTTCAGTCGATATTTTTGTGGTTTGAGTTTCTTGGAAACAAAGTAATGAAAATATAAATAATAACGAATGAGAAATAGCCGCAAAGATAAATGGCGTATGGGCGCTGATCTCACCGAGTAATCCCCCTAACATGGGGCCAATAATTAAACCCACACCAAATGCACCACCCAAAAAACCGAAATAGCGTGTTCTTTCATGAGGATGAGTAACATCAGTCATTGCTGATGCGCATACTGCACCAGTGGCTCCTGTTATACCCGCAATAATGCGTCCAATGTAGAGCATCCATAATGAGGTAGAGCAAGCCATTAATAGGTAATCTAATGCCGCACCCAATAGCGAAAATAATAAAATAGGTTTTCTGCCATATTTATCTGATAATTTTCCTAAAATAGGTGCGAAGATCACCTGCATCGTCGCATAGAGTGCTAATAATATACCGTAATGATTGGCGAGTCTGTTTTCGCTCACAAACTCGTTTAATAGTGTTGGTAGTACTGGCATGATAAGGCCAATACCAATGGCATCTAATACTGTGACAAGCAGTATGATAATAATTGATTTATTCATAAATATCCTAAAAATCTATCACTGATAGAGAGGTGAAAAATATCTCTATCAATGATAGATTGTCAAGAATATTTTATTATGAGGACGCAAATGGCAAAATTAGATAAAGAACAGGTTATTGATAACGCATTGATTTTATTAAATGAAGTCGGTATGGAAGGGTTAACAACACGTAAGTTGGCGCAAAAATTAGGGGTAGAGCAACCGACACTTTATTGGCATGTAAAGAATAAACGTGCGTTATTAGATGCTTTAGCTGAGACTATTTTACAAAAGCATCATCATCATGTTTTGCCATTAGCGAATGAAAGTTGGCAGGATTTTTTGCGTAATAACGCAAAAAGTTTTCGTCAGGCGCTATTAATGTATCGTGATGGTGGAAAGATCCATGCAGGCACACGACCATCAGCCAATCAATTTGAGACATCAGAGCAACAATTGCAATTTTTGTGCGATGCTGGCTTTACGTTAACGCAAGCTGTTTATGCATTAAGTTCCATCGCGCATTTTACACTTGGTTCAGTGCTTGAAACCCAAGAACATCAAGAGAGCCAAAAAGAGCGAGAAAAAGTGCCAAAAACAGAGATAAACTACCCACCATTATTAACACAAGCTATTGATATTATGGATAGTGATAATGGTGAAGCTGCATTCCTTTTTGTGCTCGATGTGATGATTTCAGGGCTAGAAACAGTGCTAAATAATCATCATTAAATAGGCTGACGCCCCTTAGGGGCGATGAGTTGCCCTTGTCTATCTGCGATATTGATTTGCACAATACAGCCAGCATTAAAATGTAAATAATCCTCTTCAATGCCGTCTGAGAAAATAACACCATTTTCGGGCATTAAAGATCCTAATTGCAATGGAGAGTCCGGCTCAATCGTGCCAAAAGTTAAAGCGGTGCCTGTTGTTCTACTAGGAAATGGCTCTCTTACACTAAATTGTAATTTTTTATCACTCCAGCTAAACCCTTGTAAAAGAGGGTGTGATGCTTTTCCGGTGATGGCCATGGCTCCAGCAAGAATAGATTGAAACCACCCTGTAGAGCCAAGTCCCGTTGATACAATAATGCCTGATGAGGATTGCACTTCTTGAGAGTCTCCCCATTGTAAGATATAACGTGCGGAAGTGTGGCTTTTAGGGCCAATAAATAAGTCATTAACCGCTAACAGTGATTGACCATCATTGGTTTTTGCTTGTGCAAAAGTGACCGAATTAAAAGGCATTTTGTGATTTATTGTATTAATTATAATCTCTTTCAATTGCCCTATTTCAAAGGGCAAGAGCTTACCATCCCATCTTGAAGGATCTGGATTGATAGCAATAACGGGTTGTTGATTAAGATATTTCAGAGTATTAGCGACGAGGCCATCTTGACCTATTACCACTACAATATCATGAGAGGAAAATTGATAACTAGGCAATAATCCTCTTTCCAAGAGCTGAAAACGCCCAAATGATTTTAAAATAAGCTCAGCTTCTGTGAGTTGTTTTTGATAGAGATTATGTTCATTAAGATAATCTGTTACCTCAACATGGTTATGTTCTAAATAGAATTTGGCTTGTGACCAAGTGTTAAAACGCTCAATTAATTCTTGTAAGCGACTTTTTCGCATCACTAATATGAAACGAAAATCGGTATTATTTTTCATAGGTTATCCTCTTTCTTTCATAAATTGGCTAAATAAATCAGGAGTAATATTTAATTCACCAATTTTTCCTGAATTAAGCGCTAAAGTTTCAAATGCCATTGCCATTAATTGTTGTGAGTCCATTTTTGCTAGAGCCATTGCTTTGAGATTTTCAACGGGCAACTCACGGTAAGCTCGCATAGTTGCTTCAATTGCATAAGCATCAGCATCAGATTGTATGCGTTGATTTTCCGCACTTAACGCGACTAATTCTTTACGTTTTGCTTCGGCATTGACTTTGGCTTCAAGACGCTCTTTTTCTATTTCGGCTTGTTCACGTAATAGGGTACGTTCATTTTCTAAACGAGCTTCTTCAATTTCTTGTCGTTTACGCTGTATAGATAAGTCTGTTTCTAATTCAGCTTCTTTAATGGTGCGCTCTTGCTCTACTGAGAATTTACGACGTGCATAAATTGCATCATCAGCCTCTTTGAGTAAGGATTCCCGCGCCTCAGCTTCTAATGCTTTAAGCGTTTCGGGAGAGGGTGAGATGGCCGCAATAGAAACATCTAAAATAGTAATACCTAAGGCCTCTAATGAAGGGTGTTCAGTAAGTTGTTTCATCACTAAAGTAACCAAGGATTGGCTAAGTTGTAGTGCTTCTCGTAAAGGGGTGCTTTGGATCTTGGCTTGGATCAGGGTTTGAGCAATACGCACCACGCGATCGTTGAGCTTTAGGGGATCTTCACTGGCGTAAGATTTGCCATTCTTACTTAAATTAAAGTTGAGGACTTCAGCGGTTTTTTCAGGTGATGTGACTTGGAATGAAATTTGTCCTTGAATACGTAGTGCCTGAAAATCAGCAGTTTGGAAGTTAAAGATAAAAGGGGCTTCTTGTGCATTTAACGGCAGTGCTGCAATAGATGTTGTCGCCGAATTATACCAAAAACTTAAGCCTTTACCTTGTTGGCGCACTTTCCCGTTGACCGATTTAATAATAAATGTTGATGAGTCTGCTTTGAAATAATTTAAGTTAAACATAGTCTTCTCCAGTTAGTGTCCTTATGACATTAAATATATTGTCTTATGGACACTATTTGTGTCAAGTCATTTAGTGTCTTTATGACAAAATTTGATTTTCATGTGTTTAACATTAAAATAAACTCATTATCTTTTTACAAAGTGCAGACCATGAACGAACAAAATTTTTTAGCAAATTACAATCGCCGTGATTTTTTATCGCCGCTTATTACTGTTGATTCAGTACTATTCACTTACCATGAAGGGCAGTTAAAAGTGCTCTTGGTGGAAAGAGCTAATCATCCTGAAAAAGGAAAATGGGGATTACCTGGTGGCTTTGTTGATGAAACACAAGACAACTGTCTAGAAGATACTGTGCTCAGAAAATTAAAAGAGAAAACAGGGGTGATCCCGCCGTACATTGAACAACTCTGCTCAGTGGGAAATAATCAGCGCGATGTAAGAGGTTGGTCTGTTACTGTATGTTACACGGCGTTAATTGCTCACCAAGCATGTAAAGCGCATATTGATAGTGTGGATCATGTGATGTGGTTACCTATTGATGAAGTAGCACAGAAAAATTTGGCATTTGATCATAATGAACTGATTGCGCAAGCGAGAGAGCGATTAAAGCAAAAATCGCTTTATTCTATTGTGCCGGGATTTGCGTTACCTGAAGTGTTTACTTTGCCTGAATTACAGCATGTGCATGAGATATTGATAGGTAAAGAGATCCAGAAAAAATCTTTTAGACGACGGATTGAACAAGCCGACTTATTAATTGATACCGGAGAAAAACGTGCTGAGAAGGGACGCCCTGCTAGTCTCTATCGACTTAAGAAGTCGTCTGCGGATTATCGTTTTATTCGTAATCTTGAATTTTAATATGTAGAGTATTTTTTTAAAATCGCTACGCTCTTCTTAAATGAATAAAATAAATAATATATAAACATTATTTTACCATTAGGGGGAATGACAATTATCCGTACAGGATTATTGAAAAATATCAATGAAATAACTCGATATTAAATACCAAGTTATTTCATATAATTACCCTATTTATTTTTTATCTTGGAGAGCAACTTGAATTAAATGTTCTACATAATTATCAACAAGAAACTCAACCGTCTGACTTCGGGTTGTACTTCTTAAAAACGAAAGTTTATCTATTTTCCGTAGTGCTGACATTTTTAAAGATAGTGATACTGATTTTTTCTTATCTTTATCTAAATAAACACGACTCGTTGTGCCACTATGTTGTAGTTCTTCATTCGAAGATAATGCCTCTCGCATACGACGTAATGTTTTATTATCAAGCTGACCTCGTTCAGTCATTTGATACGATCTGGATGATTTACTGTACTTAATTTCAGCACTATAAGACTCTCTTATTTCTTTTAAAACACGGGTGAGCGTTGGCTCCGAGCATTCAAGAGCAGAAATAATCTTAATCGTGGGGACTTTTTTCCCTGTACTTAAAAGTATAGCCAGCTTAAAAACTCTGATTTGGCGAGAGCTCAATTGCATGTTTGGTTACCACGTATCTGTCAATTGTGTGTTAAGAAATTAGACCCAGCTTTTATTGTGTCTGTATTATTTTTCTACAAGTATATCTGAAATAATGTCAAATATTAAAGATTTTATAAAATAACAACCGAAATAAAAATATTGTTAAATAATATGTTAAAGTTTTATAAATAGAAGTTCTAGTTAAAGATATTATTCTTCAACTAGAGACTAAGTTTAAAATATTAATAAATAAAAAAATGCTTATAGTAAATATAAAAACGAATATTTAAACTTATGGTGTATTAAATCGTTGAACACTATTTTTTGAATTGGGAATAATGCCATACAGTTTTGCTCTAGTTAAAATACTCAATGCCCAACGGCGATGTGTTGCCGGTTCACACATGGCACCATGAGATTTAAATACGGCTTGTGTTGAATTTAAGATGCGCAACGCATCGGAATGATCAGACTGAGATACCATTAATGCCTGTTCTATTTTGTCTATCTGCTTGGGATGAATAGCGGTTTTACCCACTAAACCATTGGCAATATCGAGGGCTAATTCTCTATCCATAATTTGTTGATCATCAATATGCTCACAAACAGGAGCGGTAAGCGCAAACTGACGAGCACCAAATACAGCAACCAACATTTTTATCACGTATCCCATAGGTCCATCATAGAGTGTTAAATGGCGATTACGTCTAAGAGAAATAACATTCATTAAATCATTTCCACCGATACGTAAGGCAATAATTCTCTTATGGCAAGGGTGGGCTAGTAGCAAGTCTGCCAGTGAGGTCATTTGAAGAACGTCGAACACTTCTTCTGTTTCCAATGTTGGCATCATACATAAATGGGTGGGTTTGATGATACGCCACCAAAGGGGTAATGAAGCTTGGGTAAATTTAGGTAATACTAAGCCGTCAATCACGGTTAAATCTACATGCTCAACCAGCCATTGCGCCATTTCTGTATGGCGGGGGCGTATAAATAGCAACGGCCATTCAGTACAATCATGATGCTTTTTATAGTCTGATAATGTGGTTAATAATGTTGCTAGATTTTGTAATGCTTGTGGAATATCAGTATCACTGACGGCATCTTCTAAACAAATAATTAATGAACGTAATCCATCAATTTTTTGATCAATAATTGTTGCGGCGATATCGGTTCGTGTTGCGGGCATATACAGCGTTGCCCCTAAATTCCAAGGGGATAATCGTTCAATCATTATTGCACCTTTTTAATGATAGTAACGGCACGATATTGTCCTAATGCTTTACCTGCCTCGGTTACAGTAATATTTTTTTGTTTAGCAAGATAAATCAGTAATGCAACATCAGGATCTGCAATTTCTTTTACCAGAATATGCTCAGGTACACGGCGTAAAACGGCGCGAGTTGCTTCAGCAATACCGGGTTTTATACGATTGATATTTGAAATGTCATATTTGTTGGCAAGTAAACTAACGACATTTTCGCTCAGTTTTTTTAAGTCTGACGGTTGATGTTTAAATGTGGCGAGTGGAATATCGTTATCTATTAAGGCGTCAACTATTTTTCCGACTTTATCAACAAGATAGCGACTACATTCATATTGTTTTAAATGTTGGCAATCGACAAAACCATGGAAGCCTTGCTCTGTCCAAATTGAACGTGAAATTAATCCTGAAACGGGCGCTCCCATAATCCCAAAAGGGATTAGCCAATCTTCATCACTGGCACTTAACCAAGCGCAACCACAAGGATCAGCAAGGACGACAAGATGGGGTTGTGCAGGAAAACCTTCACGTCCCGCCAATGAACGAATTAACTCATTTGTGATAGCGCCTTTTCCTGTCCACCCATCAACAAATACAATACCTTCTGTCCGATGGCGTTGCTCAATCCATGAAAGCGCTTCGTTATCAATACCTCTATCACGAATAATGCTAATACCATAGTGATAAGACGTTTTTCCCATTTTGCGCAAGGTCTGTTGTAACATCACGCCAAGTGGAACACCCGCACGCACAAGACTTGTCAGAATAATAGGGGTGTCACCAAAATGCGCAATAAGTGATTTTGCTAGCATAATTACTTGTGTTGCTAAACGTGTTGCGCCAGCAGCCAGTGCTTTTTCAAACAGTTCAAGATGCCAGGTTGTGGGTTCTGGCTCTTGGCTTAACATATCAGAATAGTGACGTTTACCAGACTGTATAAGTTCTTCTTTTAACTCAACAGGTGTCATTTCAATCTTGACGGGTTGCAGTAAAAAATCAACATCACCCAGTAGATAAGAGCCTGAAAAAGGTTGATGATCCATCATGTTTATTCTCCAAAAATTTTTGTGTTGATCGCATTCGCGAATTGGCTTTGGCGGGGGATAGCATACCAATTGCATAATTTCATAAAGCGATGATCACTTAGGCTATCGCCGAAACCAATCACAGGAAAAACGCCACGTTCTGCTTTTAATTTATTAAGCAAATAAGTGACGGCTTTACCTTTTTCAATTGGCTCAGGTAACCAAGCAATATTGTTACTGTTACGATGAATATAAAAACCTTTGGTTGAGAATATTTTTTCTATCTCATCACCGATAGCATATAGCTCATCTAATCGAGCGCTGTCGTTATGCTTCATCACTAAATAAATGGGTAAATCATCATATTCATAGTTAATTCTCGCCCAAGCATCAATATTACGTTCAGCCATTAATTGGGTAATAGATTGCTGTAACCTAAGTAAAGGTTGCTTATAAGGTGTTAAGCTTTGTGTGATATGGTGTTGCCATTGTTCATCTGTGACTTTTTCTGGGGTTAAGACAACAGCACCGTGTGTGGTAATAGCCCATGAATGAAAAGGAATAGTGACACGGCTCATTTCTTCCGTTCCACGTGCTGTGACTGGAATTAAATCAGCATGTTCTAGCATCCAATCAACCAGCATAGCTTGCTCTTGAGTCATAAAGCTACGTGGCGTTAAATTTCTATCCAACGCACCAGTTTTATAGGGGGCAAGCGCTAACTCATCTACCATTTTGCGACGAGTTTGAAATAAGGTATCGTCAAGATCGGCTAAAATAACGGGGTTAGTCATAGCTAATTACTTCAACAATAGGGGCAACTTTATAGAGAGCTTCAATAAGTTGACTATCAATACTTTCGGCAGGGGTTTCACAACAAAGCAGAATGCGATCAAATTGCTGATGAGCCACGTTATAGACAAAGTTAGGAATGCCTAATCCGTAATTGTCAGTAAAAGTTATCGCTGATTGGATAGCAAAATTAGTGGCAATAGGTGAGCGAGTCGTCGAGCTATATTTTACAATAGCCCCTTGTTTTTCTAAGCGTTCTGCTAATAAAAAGGGTTCCCAGACAAATTCACCAGAGCCTAAAACCAATATTTTTTCACCCTCAGAAACATGAATAAATAGGCCAAGATCATTAGCAGGGGTTGTCATGCCTAAGCGTCCCCAGCTTTGTTTCCCTGTGATAGCAACCTGTCCTGAAGCAGTAATATTGACATTTGGCATAACAGGTAATGGTGCATCGGGATTGGCTTGCCATTGCCATTTTCCCTGCACTAAAGAGAAGGTTGTTATGGGTAATGGTGAACGCTTTTGCAGAGCATCACCACTCCAATCGGTTAATGTGACAGCAATAATCTGCTTAATTTGTGTTAACTTGCCTTCTTCACGTAATGCAGACAGCAAGTTAAGAAAGGTGTTACCTGTGGTTGCTTCATCATCAATTAACACAATGGTTTTCGCTTGCTGGATCCATTGGCGTTGTTCTAGGTTATGAGGCAAATAAAGTAGGTGATCAGTTGCATGGCTGTGATTTTCTTTAAATTTACAGAATAATTCACCATCAGCAATAGGATGGCGCGTTGAAGTAAGGTAGAGGGCTTGAGGATAGCGATCTCTTACTTCATCAAAAATTCCCGCACCTAAACCGACCGCAGTTTCTGCCATACCAATAAAAAGAATAGGGCCTTCGAGTGATTGAGGAAATTGTTTGGCCATTTGTTGATAAGTTTCACGCATTTTCTTAGGTGAAACAGGAATATGGCGCCCTAATACTTTACTGACAAACAAAAAAGCGCGCTTAGGGTTGCGTCTTTCCGCAATATCAAAAAGTTCATCAAGATGTTCTAATGAGCAATTTGGCGTTACGCTTAATGTGCCACAAGTGAGTTGGCGACGATAAACAGAAGAGCCAATCAAACTATTCATTATTCTTTATTATCCGTACTAATTAGTTTTTTAAGTGCATTTATCTGGGTATAAGCTAAGCCGTGTTGAACATAACGTCACATACTGTGAATGTTTAAGCTAAAACCTGTTTTCTCATCATGAAGTTTCTATTTAATCATGTCAATCATAATGTGATCTATTTTACTTTAATTTAAAATAATTAGGTTAATGCGGTATTTTTTGTTTTTAACTTAAGTTTTAATTGTGTTTATCTATAAAAATTTCTTTTATTTCAATATGTTTACAATCTCTTGAAGTAAGTTGATAAAAATAGACTTGCCGAACTACTTCATCATGATATGATGATTTATAATTTGTATTTATATGCAAGTGATATTGTTGTTTCATTCTACCTTTGAAGGGAGTTAATTATGGTTTCATTACGCAAGGATCAGACAGTCTCTCTCAGTAAACAAGCCCCTGCACTGAGTCACTTAATGTTTGGTTTAGGCTGGGATCCTATTAAGAAAAAGGGATTTCTCGGTGGACTCTTTGGTGGTAATAATTCGATAGATTTAGATGCAAGTTGTGTATTACTCGATGTAAATGGTAAACAAATCGATACTATTTGGTTTCGTAAACTAAAATCAACTTGTCAGTCCGTTATTCACTCAGGAGATAACTTAACAGGAGAGGGTGATGGTGATGATGAAACTATTTTTGTTGATTTAAATCGTCTTCCTTCATTGGTTGAATATTTGGTTTTCACTGTCAATAGTTTCCGTGGGCAGACTTTTAATGAAGTTGAAAATGCGTTTTGTCGAGTTGTCGATAAAACAACCAATAAAGAGCTTGCTCATTACAAATTAACGGAACAAGGCGCTCATACAGGGATCGTGATTGCCGCTTTACAACGTAATCACGGACAATGGGATTTCACGGCTTTTGGCTCACCTTGTAAAGGGCTTGTCATTGACGAGATGATGCCAGATATTTTGGCGACGGTGGTGCGATAAATGACCCTAACACCTGGCGGAAATATATCCGTACCTGATCAAACGTTAATGGTGCGTATTCACTCAGGCTCACCTGTTGATGTATCTGCATTTAGGCTTTATGCCTCAGGAAAAGTGAACGGTGATGCTGATATGGTGTTTTATGGTCAAACCACTAATGATGACCGTACTATTATTTATGCAACAGCAGGTAATAGCACGTCGTTTACGGTTGACTTAACTCGCTTACGACCGGATGTCGATAGAATTGCTTTTACTGCAACTTGTGAAGGGCAACAAACCATTGCTCATCTACAACATTTGTCTATTCAAGTTGATGCTAACAATAATGTCGTTGCGAACGGCCATGTTGATATCGATGGACGCACTGAAGCGGCATTAATTTTAGGTGAGCTATACCGTCGCAATGGAAGCTGGAAATTTCGGTTTATTGCGCAAGGATTTAACGGTGGATTAAAACCATTGGCGGAATATTTTGGTGTTGATATTGCTGATCCTGAACCAGCACCAGCACCAGCACCAGCACCGAGCTCAGTGAAGTTAAGCAAGGTTTCGCTAACTAAAGAGAAACCTGCAATTAGCTTAACTAAAAAGGATGATTTCGGCAAAATCCGCATTAACCTCGATTGGCATCGAGAAAGTAAAAGCGGTGGCTCCGGGTTATTAGGTGGATTATTTGGTGGTAACAAAGGTATTGATTTAGATATTGGCGCCTTTGTTGAACTACAAGACGGTTATAAGTCAGTGATCCAAGCCTTAGGAAATGGATTCGGTGATTTTAATCGCATGCCTTATGTTGAGTTACAAGGTGATGATCGCACTGGTGATGTAGCGGGTGGCGAGTGGATTTTTATCAATGGACGTGAATGGAAAAATATCAAGCAAGTGCTTATTTTTACTTTTATTTATGAAGGGGTTCCTAACTGGAGTAAAACAGATGGTGTGGTCACTATTCATGTTCCCGAGCAACCCCCTATCGAAACACGTTTAACGGATGGTAATAATGGTCGAGCTATGTGTGCCATCGCACGACTTATTAATGAAAACGGATCAATCAAAGTTGAACGTCTCAATGAATTTTTTAAAGGCCATCGCGATATGGATAATGCCTACGGATGGGGATTTCGCTGGACTGCTGGATCTAAGTGAATACACGAAATAAGGAGAATAAAAATGAGTTTTTTCAATAAATTAAAAGAAGGTTTCAATTCCGGGCGAGCGGAGTTAACTAAGCAAGTCAGTCGTTTTAAAAACAAAAAATTTATGCAAGGTACGGTCGCAGTTTGTGCTCGTATCGCTATTGCCAGCGATGGTGTGAGTTCTGAAGAAAAGCAGAAGATGCTCGGTTTTTTAAAAGCATCAGAAGAGCTTAAAGTCTTTGATACCTCCGAGGTGATCGAATTCTTTAATAAGCTAATTAGCAGTTTTGAATTTGATACTGAAGTCGGTAAAGGTGAAACGATGAAGTATATTCTGGCAATGAAAGATCAGCCAGAAGCTGCACAATTAGCGATCCGTGTCGGTATTGCTGTTGCGAAAAGTGATGGTGATTTTGACAATGACGAAAAAGAGGCGGTGCGTGCTATTGCCGTTGCATTAGGCTTTGAGCCCGCAGAGTTTGATTTGTAATTAATTTTATATAGGGAACCGTTTAGGAATAATTATGGTATCCACACATATTGGTTTTCCGACAGAAACTGTCATTGTTTTTGTTGTACTTGCGATAGGCGCTATTTTTATCGATTTATTTATGCATCGTGCAGATAAGCCGATAACGTTAAAGAATGCTGTTTTTTGGTCAATATTCTGGGTAGTCGTTGCCATGGCATTCGCGGGTTTTTTATACGTCCACCATGGTGCAGAAGTTGCAAGCTTATTCGTGACGGGTTATGCATTAGAGAAAGTACTGTCTGTCGATAACCTATTTGTCATGATGGCGATTTTCTCTTGGTTTGCGGTTCCTGATCGTTTCCGTCACCGCATTCTGTATTGGGGGATCATTGGTGCCATTGTATTCCGTGCGATCTTTGTTGCTATTGGTACCGGCTTATTAAGTTTAGGGCCTTACGTTGAGATAGTCTTTGCTCTGATTGTTGCTTGGACAGCCGTAATGATGCTGAGAAGTGGGAATGATAGTGAAGAAATTGAAGACTATTCACAGCATCTTGCTTATCGCCTAGTAAAACGATTTTTCCCTATATGGCCAAAAATTACTGGACATGCCTTCTTATTAACACAAAAAGAGGTTGATGTAGAGTTAGCAAAACCGGAAAACAAAGACATAACTATCGGGCGAGGTACAAAAGCTGCGTTATATGCGACACCGCTTATGTTGTGTGTGGCGGTGGTAGAGCTTTCTGATGTGATGTTTGCTTTCGATTCGGTGCCTGCAATCATTGCCGTTAGTCGTGAGCCACTGATTGTTTATAGTGCAATGATGTTCGCTATTTTGGGCTTACGTACTCTCTACTTTGTGTTAGAGGCATTAAAACAGTATCTGATTCACCTTGAAAAAGCGGTTATTGCATTGCTGTTCTTTATTGCTGTAAAGCTGGGGCTTAATGCAACAGATCATATTTGGCAGCATGGATATAGCATTTCCGCGACAACCAGCCTATTCGTAGTGCTTGGTGTTCTTGCTCTGGGTATTCTGGCAAGTTTTGTATTCCCAGAAAAAAAGAATAAATAAGGTAAATAATGATAACCGATATTCTTGGGAAATTAGAATATCGCAACATAAATTGAAGAGGTTGAAGATGAGCGTTTCTCTTTCTAAAGGTGGTAATGTTTCTTTAAGCAAAGCAGCCCCAACGATGAAAAACGTCCTAGTCGGACTTGGTTGGGATGCCCGTTCTACAGATGGTCAAGATTTTGACTTAGATGCATCTGCATTTCTGTTAGCCGCTAATGGAAAAGTACGTAGCGATGCCGATTTCATTTTTTATAACAACTTAAGATCTGCCGACGGCTCTGTTGTTCACACTGGTGATAACCGAACAGGTGAAGGTGATGGTGATGATGAAGCACTAAAAATCAAACTAGATACCATCCCCAGTGATGTCGAAAAAATTATCTTTGTAGTGACTATCCATGAAGCGCAAGCGCGTCGTCAAAGCTTTGGTCAGGTATCTGGTGCGTTTATTCGTTTAGTTAATGATGACAACCAAATTGAAGTTGCTCGTTATGATTTAACGGAAGATGCATCAACGGAAACGGCGATGTTATTTGGTGAGTTATATCGTCATAACGGTGAGTGGAAATTCCGTGCTGTAGGCCAAGGATATGCAGGGGGCTTAGGCTCAGTATGTGCGCAATATGGTATTAACGCCTCTTAATCGTATGTTATGAAATCACAAATTACTGGCAGTTATTCCTAATTGCCAGTTTATTCAACACAGTAGGAGCTTTGATATGGCTGTTTCCCTTGTTAAAGGTGGTAATGTTTCGCTAACTAAAGAAGCACCAACCATGACGGTGGCTATGGTTGGTTTAGGATGGGATGCCCGCGTGACAGATGGCGCTGAATTTGATTTAGATGCGTCAGTATTCATGGTCGGTGAAGATGGAAAAGTGCTTTCAGATGCAAGTTTTATCTTCTTTAATAATAAAGTGAGCCAATGTGGTAGTGTTGAACACCAAGGCGATAATCGTACTGGAGAAGGCGAAGGTGATGATGAACAAGTCAAAATCACTTTATCCAAAGTTCCTGCTGAAGTGAAAAAACTGGTTTTTGCTGTCACTATTTACGATGCTGAAAACCGCAAACAAAACTTTGGTATGGTGAGCAACAGTTTTATGCGCGTTTATAATAACGACAATAACACTGAAATTGCACGTTTTGATCTTTCTGAAGATGCCTCTACGGAGACGGCGATGATCTTTGGTGAACTCTATCGTCATGGTTCAGATTGGAAATTTAAAGCAGTAGGCCAAGGTTTTGCGGGTGGTTTAGGCGCACTAGCCGCACAACATGGCGTCAATATTTAATCTTTCGCTAATAAAAGCGCCAAGATGACTAGATAAATAGTTAGTTTATGGATAAAGCGGGAAAATACGTTTCCCGCTTTATTTTTATATAATCACTTATGAGTCTTTTTTAAGCGTTATTTTAATAGGTGATTTTTTTGACTTATTACTTCCTGTGTGGAAATAGCGCCAATGTGGATCTTGTGCAGCATAGAGTAATTCATGATCACCACGTGAATCGCCCCACGCCCTTAAGTGGTATTGAGTAAGATCGCCATAGACACGCTCTAATCGTTTGATTTTTTCGCCACAACGACAGTTATTGCCAATGATTTTTCCTGTCAGCACACCATCAACCACTTCAAGTGTTGTTCCTATTAACTTTATACCGAGTCGATCCGCAAAAGGTTGCAACACCATAGCTGGAGAAGCTGAACAAATGGTCACTTCAGCATGACGGTTAATCTCTTCAGCAACGGCTAATAAACCTGCAGGACGCATTAACTTAGTCCAGTAAGCTTTACAAAAGGCTTCGGCTTTTTCTTTGAGCCATTCTTCTTTGATATCGGTTAAAAAAGTTTTAATCAGCACTTCTTTTAATTCATCACGAGTCAGTTTACGTCTAAAACAACGTAATGTGGGGAATACCATTTTGATAATACGACGAGCAAATTTACGACGCCCAAAGGCAAACTTTAGAAAAGGGATAAAGCTATCGTGATAGGTTAACGTACCATCAAAATCAAACACTGATAATGTTTTTACGGTGTTTTTTGCGTTTTCAAATTGTGGTTGCATAAATATTGAGCTCCGTAAATCATCAGAGTTTATGAGGTAAAGCGCCTATTATATCATTGTTCTCAAAATGAGATAGTATCATCAGTATCTTATTGAAAAAATAAGGTTTTTATTTTTAATCGTTGATGATATTAGTCATATAAAATGAAAATTGATATTGAGCATAAAGAAGAATGTGCTAATTGATAACGGGTTGTGTTTTAAAAGAATTGGTTTGTTTTATTTTATAATATATCAATAATTATAGTAGTTATTAAAAATAACTTATTTTGTTTATGATATAAAAATTTATTTAAAATAAAAATCAATGACCTAGTGCTATCTCTAATAATTAAATAAAAATATCATTATGTCGATAAAAAATAAATCTTATCGATATGCGCATATAGGTATTTTTATCATGAGTATTAAACGAACCGTAAAATTAGGCTCTTCTTTACTGTTATTGATTTTTATTCTATCGTCTGCCTTATCTTCATTTTTTATTTATAAAATGCAAAACAATTTTACTCAAGTTGATGTTTTATCTGCACGTTATGATGATGTTTTGATGGCTCGTTATCAACTGGCTATTATGCGTTCTAATGTCAATTATTTATTACAAGACAAAGATAGTCGTGTCGCAGATCGTAATAAACTTATTCAGCAAAATAAAAAGCTAGCTATTATGGCTAAAAACACCATGGAAACATGGGTTAAAGAGAAGAAAATGACTGTTGCTGCACAAAAAGATGCTGATGATATTTCGACGTTATTTTATAGTCTTATAGATAGATTAGTTTTGGCACCCAATAAATTATCGACAATAGATATAAAATCTAATCAGTTTGATCAAGATTTTGAACATCTTGATCAATTATTTGAAAGGTATATTCAGACTAGAAATAAAAATAGTATCTATCTTACTCATAAACAAGATTCAATGGTTGAGTTTTCTATCTACTCAACAATTATATCATTAATTATTTTATTAATTGTTTTGTACTTTGTGCTTCAGTGGATCAATAAAACTTTTGTCTCTAATCTTAATACATTGTCTGAAATATTAAATAAAGTAGGTAATGCTGACTTGGTTTTTTCTGTACCACAAGTAAAAAATGATGAGTTTGGTAAACTTTTTTCCCGTGTCAGTGATATGCAAAAAGCATTAACCTCGACAATCTTTTCTGTCAAAAAAGAGGCTATGGATATAAAAGGGGGCGCATTTAAAATTGCTTCTGGTAATCAAGAGCTTTCATCTCGTACAGAAGAACAATCCAGTGCGTTACAACAAACCGCTGCCAGTATGGAGCAGATCAAAATAGCCGTTGCTAACAATACCGATAACACAATTGAAGCAAATAATATTATTAATCAATCTACTGACATTGTTATGGATGGCGCTAATGTCATGAAAGAAGCCGTATTATCGATGAAGAAAATAGAACAAGGTGCAGTGAAAGTTGGGGAAATTAATGATGTTATTAATAAATTAGCCAATCAAACTAATATTTTGGCCTTAAATGCCGCCGTAGAAGCAGCAAGAGCAGGCGAACAAGGGCGTGGGTTTACCGTTGTGGCCGCTGAGGTACGGAACTTAGCCGCAAAAAGTGCTGAAGCAGCAAAAGAGATTAGCCAAGTTCTTAAAGCATCTATCAATGATGTTACCTATGGTACAAATTTAGTGAATAAAAGCGGTGAGTGCATGCAAGAGATTGTCTCTTCTATTTCAAAAGTAAACAAAATCATGCAAGGGATTAGTTTAGCGTCTGAAGAGCAACGTCTTGGTGTCGAACAAATTGCAGTAGCAATTAATCAAATGGATACGGTAGTACAACAAAATGCCTCTTTGGTCGATCTCGCCGCCTCTTCTACCATGATGTTAAACGATAAAGCACAAGTACTGATGGATAATGTTGCAGTCTTTAATATTGACGATCTCGAAAAAGAGCCAGAGCAGAAACAAGAGTTAATCAATGAACAAGAATAAACTACCATAATAGTATAAAACATCATCTTTTATCACTGAGGGTGGTGTGTGTAAAACATTTGTGTCGATAATTCTGATTAATGAGTAAATAAAATCTATCCACTGCCGATATATGAATACATTTATGTTATTTAATTACCGGGGTGGATTATTTCATGAGTATTGAAAGAACAGCGAAAGTAGGCTCTATTATACTATTAGCTATTTTCTTAGTGACATCAGCTTTATCATCGTTTTTTATTTATCAAATGCAGGATAATTTTGCTTCATTAAACTCGTTAACTACGAGATTAAATAATGTGCAAGAGGCAAGATATGAACTAGCAACCATACGCTCTCATGTTAACTTTTTAGTCAATATTGGTCATGAAAATTTAGATATGCAAGAAACCAAAGCTCGATTAGTTTCTGAAGCTAAAACATTAGCGGCTAAATCAAAAGAGACAATTAACGCTTGGGAAAGGGAAAGCAAAATCAGTGCTGACGCACAAAGAAACTCAGAACAATTATCGGCACTATTTATCAAACTCGTCGATACTATTATTGCGCCTATTGATACGCTAGCTTATGAAAATATTGATTTATCGAAAGATTTTTCCAAACTTGCTGAGTTGTTTGATGAATACTTAGTGATAACTCAAAATGTTAATGATCAAATTGAAGACGAACAAAAATGGATGTTTCAACTCTTTATTTACACTACATGTATTGCTTTAGTGATACTGATTGGACTGCTTTATTTAGTGATCCGTTGGGTTAATAAAACCTTTCTCTTTAACCTCAATACACTCTCTGCCATTTTGCAAAAAGTGGGAGAAGGGAATTTAAACTTCTCGTTACCCAAAAATAGAAAAGATGAGTTTGGTACACTATTTTCTCATGTCGGTGATATGCAAAATGCACTGACATCGACTATTGGTTTGGTGAAAGAAGAAGCATTAGTGATCAAAAGCGGTTCAGCAGAAATCGCAGCGGGTAATCAAGATCTCTCTTCTCGTACAGAAGAGCAAGCGAGTGCATTGCAACAAACCGCAGCCAGCATGGAAGAGATAAAAATTGCGGTAGTGAATAATACCAATAATGCCGTATTAGCAAACTCTATCACAGCACAAACGCGTGATTTGGCTATCGATGGCGCTAGCATTATGAATGATGCCATTACTTCGATGAAAAAAATTGAAGTCGGTACGTTAAAAGTCGCTGAAATCAATGACGTGGTAAACAATATTGCCAGTCAAACCAATATTCTTGCGTTGAATGCGGCAGTGGAAGCCGCTCGTGCAGGGGAGCAAGGGCGGGGTTTTACAGTTGTTGCAACAGAGGTTCGCAATTTAGCAGCCAGAAGTGCGGAAGCCGCTCGTGAAATTAATCAGATTATTCGAGCTTCTGTGGCGGATGTCGCACATGGTCGTGAACTGGTTAATAAAACCGGTGAGCATATACAAGAAATTGTCACCTCAATTACCAAAGTAAGCGATATCATGCAGGGAATTAGCATTGCATCGGAAGAGCAAAAAGTGGGAATTGAACAAATAGCCGTCGCGATAAATCAAATGGATTCTGTGGTTCAGCAAAATGCGGCTTTAGTAGAACAAGGAGCCACCTCAACCATGATGTTAGATGAAAAAGCACAAAATCTGACCGATAAAGTATCAGTTTTTCAAATCAAAGAATAAGCTTATCTTTAATTAATACATTAATATTTTAGTAAAAATAAACTCACCTTAGTTGCAATATTAGGGTGAGTTTTTTTATTTTATGGCTAATCGATAAGACGACTATTTCTTTTCTCTTCGTTTATTATTGAAAAATAATTATAGACAGCGCAAACTTTAGTGTTGTTAATAGTGCAATATAAAAACAGATAACTATTTCCTTCACCTGCAAATGACGAGGTTATTGCGTATCGATATTAAACAGTTATTTTATTTAATCGCTTTGGATAAAACGCAACATTTTGGTCAAGCTGCCGAAATGTGCCATGTTACGCAACCTACCTTATCAATGCGATTACGTAATTTAGAAAAAGAGCTTGATGTGGTTCTTATCAAGCGTAGCTCTCGCTTTGAGGGATTTACCGAAGAAGGCGAGAAAATATTAAAATGGGCGAAAACTATGCAATCTGCTTACGATGGATTACAAGCAGAAGCCGCTAACTTTCGACAGCAACTATTTGGGCAACTGCGTATAGGTATTGTGCCTTTAACCAATTTAAATCCTATGCTGATGTTGCAGAAAATATCGACACTATTCCCTGAGATAAGTTTTCAGGTGCTCTCAACGAATAGCGAAAATATTATAGATCGTCTTAATAGTAATAGTCTTGATATTGGTATCTGCTATTTGGAAAAAGCGAATACTCAACAGCATGAAATTTATGCATTAAAACAAACGGAGTTAGGACTTTTATTTCATCGCAATCACTTTATGCCTTCAACAAGAATTATCTCGTGGCATGAAGCGGCTAAACAACCATTGGCTTTATTAAATAAAGAGAATCACTTTAGGCAATCCGTGGATTTAGCTTTTCAGCGTTATAACTTACACCCCAAGGTGTTGGTCGAAAGTAGTTCTACATTACATCTTATACAATCAGTTAATGCAGGGTTTTGCGCCTCGATTGTCCCTATTGCTAAAGGTATGGAAAATCTCAGCCAAGATCTAGATGTTGTACCTATTGTTGATGCAACCATTAATGCCCCATTGGGGATTGTGATCCGCAAAGAAGAGCCGCGCTCTATATTAATTGAAAAATGCTTTGCACAAATGCGTACTTACTTAGAAAGTACAGGTCTATAGATGGATAGAGATAAAAAGGCGAGTATTAATAAATAGCTCGCCTTTGTTTTTTGTTTTGCGTATGAATTATGATTAAGCGACTTGTGTTTTTTTATCATAAATTCTGACAGGTATTGCTTTATAAGAGGGGGTTCCACTCTCTTTATCAATATAATCTAATGGTACAAGGACATTGGCTTCTGGGTAATAAGCGGCCACTGTGCCAGGAGCAATGCTAAATGAAACAACAGTTATATTATCTAGCTGTAGTTTTCTATTTTCACTGACCGTTTCAATGGTGATTTTATCACCTTCGTTTAAGCCTCTTGCTATCATATCGACATTATTCATAAACAGTATATCGCGTCTACCAAAAATGCCACGATAGCGATCATCAAGTGCATAAATGGTCGTATTATATTGGTCATGACTACGAATAGTGACTAAACGAAGAACATCATCACCCATGACCATTTTATTCTCTTTCACACCTTTAAATACCGAGAACATGGCTTTACCTGTGGGGGTATCCCAAACTCTCTCAACGGCAAGGAGTGGCATACGGAAACCCCCGGGGACACGAATTCGTTGGTTGTAATTATCAAATCCGGGAATGGTTTTTTCAATCATATCGCGAATAAGATCATAACTTTCCGTAAATCTTAGCCATGGGGTTTTGCTATCTGTCAGTGTTGCAGCAGCCATTTTTGCAACAATGACAGGCTCTGATTTTAATAATGGTGAAGCGGGTGTTAATTTACCAGAAGAGGCATGCACCATTGACATTGAGTCTTCGACCGTGATGGATTGACGACCTAATGCTTGTACATCTAATTCTGTTCTCCCCAAGCAAGGTAATATAAAGGTATTTTTTGCCGTTAATAAATGTGAGCGATTTAATTTAGTGCCGATGTGTACACTTAAATCAAGCTTTCTCATTGCAGCAAATGACTGTTGAGGGTCGGGTAATGCCACGGCAAAATTACCCCCTAAACAAATTAACGCTTTTGCTTTGCCATCAACCATCGCTTGCATTGCGTTAACTGCATCGTGGCCATGTTTATAAGGTGGTTTAAAACCAAAAGTTTGTTCTATTTTTTGTAAAAATTCGACAGATGGTTTTTCTGTGATCCCAACAGTTCGGTTACCTTGCACATTAGAATGCCCACGTAATGGACATATGCCAGCACCCGGCTTACCAATATTCCCTTTCATTAATAACAAATCAGCAATCAGACGCACATTCGCTGTACCTTTGTTATGTTGGGTGATCCCCATACCATAGGTAATAATGGTGGCCGGAGAATTGGCATAAAGGAGTGCGACACTCTCAATATCTGCTTGCGAAAGGCCACTTTCACTTTCAATATCTTGCCAAGAAGTTTGTTTAAGATCTTCAACTACGGCTTCAAAACCTAGTGTATGCTCAGCAATAAAATCGTGGTCGAGAATATCTCCACGCTCATTATCCCACTCAATTAAGGTTTTCATAATGCCTTTTAACGCCGCAGCATCACCACCGGCTTTGACTTGATAATAAGATGAGGCGATATTGGTTGAGCTATAAGTCGCCATCTCAATAACACTTTGAGGGTCGGTAAATCGCTCTAAAGCACGTTCTTTCAATGGATTAAATACAACAATAGGTACACCACGACGAGCTACTTCATGCAGTGTTCCCATCATTCTTGGGTGATTAGTTCCAGGGTTATGTCCAATGGCAATAATGAGTTGAGTGTTATCAAAGTCATCTAAAGAAACTGTGCCTTTACCTATGCCAATCGATTGAGGTAAGCCTACACTAGTCGGTTCATGACACATATTTGAGCAATCAGGAAAATTATTGGTGCCATATTCTCGCGCAAACAGTTGGAATAGATACGCGGCTTCGTTGGAAGCTCTACCTGAGGTGTAGAATTCAACACTATCAGGTGATGGCATATTTCTTAATAGCTCACCAATACGAGTAAATGCTTGCTCCCAAGTCACAGGACGAAGAGTGTCAGTATCTGCATCATAAGCGAGAGGATGGGTTAAACGACCGTAGCCTTCTAATTCGAAGTCTGACTTTGTCAGCAATTCTGTTACGGTATGTTGTGCTAAAAATTCAGGTGTGACTCTTTTTTTTGTTGCTTCCCATGTGACCGCTTTAGCTCCATTTTCACAAAATTGGAAAGTAGAATGATGCTCTTTGTCTGGCCATGCACAGCCGGGGCAATCAAAACCATCAGGCTGATTAGTATTAAGCAATGTTTTAGGTGCAATAAAAGCATCCATTTGAGTGCGTACCGCGATTGCTGTTGCTTTTAATGCCCCCCATCCTCCTGCGGGTCCATTATAGGGTTTCACTCCAGGAATAGGTGATTTTTTCTTACTCATATAGGCATTCCTAAAACGTTAATAATAATATTTAATGATGAATAGTTGGCAGGTGAATATAAAAAGCAATATGGTTATATAATTTAAAATATATTTCTTACTAGGAATAAAGGATATATTCAAACTTGTTAATACCAATAAATAATAAGTTATTGGTATTAAAATTATATAATCTGCAATTCTTCTGTTACTTAAGAAGTTAAAATAATGTAATTATATTGTCAATGAGTAAAATAGGCTAAATGACGCTTTATAACTTTATTTTATATGATGATAGAGCATATCTATCGTGTGATAAAATCAATTTATTTGACTCTCTGTTATTACTTGGTTAAAAATGTTAATACGCTAATGGACAAGTTTTTTAAACTTGATTTATTGAAAAATGACGAAATAACAGTTTGTTGGCTACCATGGTATCGTTATGTGATTTATTGCGTAATGATTTTTTGTTGTTCTCTTTTTTAGTAATTAAGAGAGAGGAATTTAAATAGTATATCTATATAAACTCACTATCTTCAGTTTTTACTTTCTGAAAATAAAGTGAAATTAATCAGCATTCATAATAAAAAACAAATAAGATTTTTGTGAGAAAAATATAATTAGGATAATAGAAAATGAATAAATTTATAGAATATAGATTTATATTGAGAGAGGCATTATGTTTGGATTAGATGCTTTTCACCTAGCAAGAATACAATTCGCGTTTACCGTTTCATTTCATATTATATTCCCTGCTATCACCATAGGATTAGCTAGCTTTCTAGCCCTATTAGAAGGCTTATGGTTAAAAACAAAAGAACCAAGTTACCTTTCTTTATATCAGTTTTGGATAAAAATTTTTGCCGTAAACTTTGGTATGGGTGTGGTATCAGGGTTAGTGATGGCATATCAATTCGGGACTAACTGGAGTGGTTTTTCACAATTTGCCGGTAGTATCACAGGGCCGATGCTAACTTATGAAGTCTTGACCGCCTTTTTCTTAGAAGCGGGATTTCTTGGCATTATGTTGTTTGGTTGGAATAAAGTGGGGCGAAAACTTCACTTCTTTGCAACTTGTATGGTAGCGCTTGGCACATTGATTTCTACTTTTTGGATCTTGTCATCCAATAGTTGGATGCAAACACCACAAGGCTATGCTATTGAAAATGGTGTTGTCGTGCCTGTTGATTGGCTACAGGTCGTGTTTAATCCTTCCTTCCCTTATCGTTTATTGCATATGTCTATTGGGGCTTTTTTAGCCAGTGCTTTATTTATCGCCTCTTGTGCCGCGTGGTTATTATTAAAAGGACAAAATACAGCACCTGTACGAAAAATGTTTTCTATGGCCTTATGGTTAGTACTAATTATTGCCCCCATACAAGCGTTTGTAGGTGATGCTCATGGATTAAATACACTAGAACATCAACCGGCTAAAATCGCAGCTATAGAAGGGCATTGGGATAATGCAACGAAAGAAGCGACTCCGCTGATTTTATTTGGCATCCCAGATATGGCAGAAGAAAAAACAAAATATGCGATTGAAATTCCTTATTTAGGTAGCCTGATCCTTACCCATAGTTTAGATAAGCAAATTCCGGCATTAAAAAGTTTTGCGCCGGAAGATAGACCTAATTCTAGCATTATATTTTGGTCATTTAGAGTCATGGCAGGTTTAGGTATGCTGATGATTTGCTTAGGTTTGTTGAGCGTTATTTTACGTAAGAAGAAAAGACTCTATCACTCACCCCTTTTCTTACGCTTTGCTTTATTAATGGGGCCTACAGGACTGATTGCGATCCTTGCGGGGTGGTTTACCACAGAAATTGGCCGTCAGCCTTGGGTTGTTTATGGTCTACAACGTACCAAAGATGCCGTTTCTGCTCATGGTGATATTCAAATGAGTTTGAGCTTATTGGCCTTTATTTTGGTTTATTTTTCAGTATTTGGCATTGGGTATTTTTATATGGTGCATCTGATGAAGAAAGGCCCTGTAGTGCTTAAATCCGACCAATTAACACAGGGTGAAAAATAATGAATATTGATTTTTCGATGATTTGGTTTGCGATCATTATTTTTGCCACACTTATGTATATTATTGCAGATGGATTTGATCTGGGGATTGGCATTATTTTGCCTTTTACCCGAGATAAAATACAAAGAGATACCATGATTAATAGTGTGGCACCGGTTTGGGACGGCAATGAAACATGGTTAGTATTAGGAGGGGCTGCGCTCTATGGTGCTTTTCCTCTTGCCTACGCAGTTATTATTGATGCGTTAACAATACCACTGACATTGATGCTTATTGGGCTTATTTTCCGTGGTGTGGCATTTGAATTTCGCGTTAATGCACTTCCTAAACATCGCCTATTTTGGGATTCAGCTTTTATTGGTGGCTCTTTTCTTGCTACCTTTTGCCAAGGGATCACAGTAGGTGCAGTTATTAATGGTTTTAATGTGACAGAGCGCCATTTCAGTGGCTCGGCATTGGATTGGTTAACACCATTCCCTATTTTCTGTGGTTTTGCTTTGTTAGTCACTTATGCATTGTTAGGCAGTTCATGGTTGATTATGAAAACAGAGCATCAACTGCATCGTAAAATGTGCACTATAACGGTGTATCTGGCTATTACATTGCTGGTGGTGATTGCAATAGTAAGCTTATGGACACCACTCACACATGCAGATATTGCACAACGCTGGTTTAGTTTACCTAATTTATATTTTTTATTACCTGTTCCGTTGCTCGTATTGGCTTGTGCTTGGGGCATTGTTCGTAGTGCCTATAATTATGGTCATTATCAGCCTTTTCTATTATCGCTTTTATTGGTACTTATTGGTTTTGCAGGATTAGGGATCAGTATCTTTCCTTATATTATTCCACCTTCTATTTCGATTTGGCAGGCGGCAGCACCTGTTTTAAGTCAGCAATTTATGTTAGTTGGAGCGGTTATAATTATTCCTGTGATATTAGCCTATACCAGTTGGAGTTATTATGTATTTCGTGGAAAGGTAAATGCCAATGAAAGTTATCATTAGTCATTTTTTAACAATAAAACCAACGAAAAATAAAGCTCGTTGGTATCAACAAATCGGATGGATGATAATTATTTGGTCTTTAAGTGTATTAAGTCTTGCAATTATCGCCTCATTATTTAAATTATTAATGTACAGCGCAGGAATGAGAACGCATTAATAACATAAAAGATGTATTATTAATAAAAAAGGCAGTGTTATTAATTAACACTGTCTTTTTTATTTGTTTTTATTTTATTAATTACAATAAATTATAATATTGGTCAGGTTTAACTCTGATGGGGAGTGGAGTGATATCTTGCATCTCTAATAAATTCCTTTCTATGGTGTTACATATTGCATTTAATGGTAAGTCATTGGCAGAAACACCGAATGGATCTTCTAACTCTTCAGCTAATGAGTCCCAAGATAAAAAAGTATAAGAGATAAATACGGAAACAAATGGCGTCATATAGTGGAGATCGGCAACCAATGCAAAAGGTAGCAGAGCACAGAATAGATATACCGTACGTTGCAATATGAGCGTATAGGCAAAAGGTACAGGAGTATTTGAAATACGTTCACAGCCACCCAATACATCAGATAAGTTATTAATATCTTTATTAATTGATTGAAAGATAACATCACTTATTACTTTGTTATCTCGCAATTCGCCAATTTTTAGGCCAATATGCAATAAAATCCGATTAGTGGGGTAAGGGCTATTCATTATCTCATCAAATAAAGGTCGGGGTAAGAGGCGATAGAGATCGACCATTGGGTTTGTTTTTCTTAGCTCATGTTTTAGACTCCAACTAAAAGCAATAAGTAGATTAGAAAAGTCACGATTAAATTGTTTATCTTCCGGTAATAAGGCTTTTATATTTCTTAATATGTTGCGATGGGTAATTAACATATTTCCCCATAATGTCCTTGCCTCCACAAGTCGGCTATAACTTGCATTATTTCTAAAACCAAGAAATATTGCGATAGCAATACCTAATAAACTAAATGGGGCAACAGTTAAATGAATACCTAATAACTCATACCATTGATAAACCAAAATAGCGATAATAGACATTGCAATATTAAGACATAAGCGAAAGATTATTTTTGATAGCACTGAACCGTGCCAATCAAATAACCGAAAAAACCAGTGTTGATTAGGACGTATGACCATAATAATAGTGATATAAAAAGAAAGTTTGTTAAGTTATTATCGCAATAAAATAAATAATAATCTAATTAATTCTATTGAAAGATTAAGGTTGTTATATCAACAATATAGTTGATATAGCCCAGTTCGAAAGTTCAGACTTTCATAATACACTTAATTTCTTTCCTCATCTTCAGAAAGGGAATAATTCAAATGCTGAACCAATGGGGTATTTTCAAAAAAAACTTAAGATTTTTAAGTTTGTTTTTGTCCATCACTTCAAACCCTTATAATTCCATTCTCTTTTCTTATGTATTCAATACAAATATTCAAAAGACCTTCAGTGACATAACTCAGAAATGCAAGCTCTTCATCTAGCCACTGGCGTAACTGTTCTTCGGTAACAGAATAAACCTCATTATCAAAAATTTGAGATCCTTCGTTTTCTTCATCAACATAGCACCCGATCACTTCATCAAATAAAACCGTGCCTTTAAACTCGTTATATAAATCCATATCTGTACACATCCGCTCCAGTGGGGGGAATTCCTGCGACCCAAAATAGTCATCCAATTCTTCATTGGTATAAATAGCGGATTTGAGAATATGTTTCCATACATGTTCTGGACAGTATTTTTTTGTATTAATTAAACTAAATCGTTCTAGCCCGCTTTCTTCGATGGGTTCTGGATAGATAGTAATGAAAGCGGAGTATGTAAAAGTAAATTTTTTGCGTAATAGCTCCATTAATAACGGATTTACTTTTTCATATTTTTCATAATCAGTGTGTAGGGATTCAAGCATTGTTCTTAATGTTATGAGACATTGGCATTTTTCAAAAAGAGTTTTGCTTATTGTTGTTGCATAAACAGCTTGCTTTGCTTCTTTTTCATAATCTTCAATATTGTTATACTCTTTGAAGGTTTTAAAATCCTTTTCAGTTATTGTGTTTTTTCTTGCCAACCATAAAACTCTAATCCTGCAAATAACCATCAAAACAATTAGAAACAACAAAAAACCAAGAAAAAAATACATACCGACCCTTATAAAATAATAATTACAATTTTTTATAATAATATAATACTTACCTTAAATTAATTATATTTTTTATGTAGTTAACAAAACAAAAATCTGGTTTTTATATTGGGACGATTTACCTACATCTCCATCAAATTTCGTCAGTAGTAAGGAGGGGGATACTGAAAGTCCTGAGTAATAAACCACAGGGGATCTGTATATGCTGAGCACAGTTTGTCACAAATACACCAAACTACATGGTCGGTTTTGTGATTCGCTTCCGCGTGCTGGCGAACTGTCCGTTAAGCTGGTGGCTATATAGATTTTTGAAACTGAAATGAATTACAAATATATTGGGGAAAATTAGCATGACATACTTTGAGAAAATAAAAGTCGTCGTAGCATATCACGGAAAAAATTAGGGCAGTAAAAAATCTCAGAGGACAAAAAGGGGGCAATGACTATTAGATACAAAAAAGCCACTTTTCTCAAAGTGGCTTAATATGCTGATTTAACAGCTAAAATTTGGTGGCCCCTACTGGACTTGAACCAGTGACCAATCGATTATGAGTCGACTGCTCTAACCAACTGAGCTAAGGGGCCTTAATGGTGTGAGATTATACGTGCCATTTGAGGCGAGGTCTAGCCTTTGTGTGACTGTATGCGCAATTTGTGTTCAATATAGAGCAGAAAAAATAAATTAAATAATAATCTTTTATTTCAATGAGATAGTTTAAAAAGAAAGACTTGATGAGTAAAAAATAGACAAGAGTAAAAATAAAAGGGTGATTTTTTGTAAATAGAGGTAGAAAAAATCAGCAGATTTTTAGCGAAAACGATAGCGGTTACTTAAGATAGACCAAAAAGAGAATAGGGATGATAAAAGTAAATTATCAGCGCTGAAAACAGATATGGTTTAGACCAGATAATAAAAAACGCCTGTGAGTCACAGGCGTTTGTATTACTACCAAAATCAAAGAGATTGATTATTCATCAAGGAAGCTACGTAGCACTTCAGAACGGCTTGGGTGGCGTAATTTACGCAACGCTTTTGCTTCAATCTGACGGATACGTTCACGGGTAACATCAAATTGTTTACCCACTTCTTCCAATGTATGGTCGGTATTCATATCGATACCAAAGCGCATACGCAGGACTTTAGCTTCACGCAGTGTTAAACCACCTAATACTTCGTGTGTCGCTGAACGTAAGCTTTCTGATGTTGCTGAATCCAGAGGTAATTCGAGGGTAGTATCCTCGATAAAATCACCTAAATGTGAATCTTCATCGTCACCAATTGGGGTTTCCATGGAGATAGGCTCTTTAGCGATTTTTAGTACCTTACGGATTTTATCTTCAGGCATTAACATACGTTCTGCAAGCTCTTCTGGTGAAGGCTCACGTCCCATCTCTTGCAACATTTGGCGTGAGATACGGTTTAGCTTATTAATCGTTTCAATCATATGTACCGGAATACGAATGGTACGTGCCTGATCGGCGATTGAACGAGTAATAGCCTGACGGATCCACCATGTTGCATAAGTTGAGAACTTATAACCACGACGATATTCAAATTTATCAACCGCTTTCATTAGACCAATATTCCCTTCCTGGATCAGGTCAAGGAACTGTAGGCCACGGTTGGTATATTTTTTCGCGATAGAGATAACTAAACGTAAGTTCGCTTCGACCATCTCTTTTTTCGCACGGCGTGCTTTTGCTTCACCGATAGACATACGACGGTTAATATCTTTAACCTGTTCGATTGTCAGTCCTGTTTCAACTTCAATTTGCTGTAACTTTTGTAAGCTACGTTGTACTTCTTCTTCAATACCTGCCAGTTTTTCAGACCAAGGTTTATTCATCGCACGAGCGGCAGTAAACCATGTGTCGTTAGTTTCATTTCCTGTAAACAGAGTAATGAAGTTTTTCTTAGGCATTTTGACCTGATCAACACAAAGACGCATGATGTGACGCTCTTGAGCACGAACTCTGTCCATCATTTCACGCATGTTGTTAACCAGATAATCAAACTGTTTTGGCACTAAGCGGAACTGTTTGAAAATTTCTGATAACTGTAAAATTTCCAGTTCGGTATCTTTATGATTACGACCTTTGGCCTTAATAGATTGACGCGTTTTTTCGTACTGTTCACGAAGCTCGGTGAATTTTTGGCGAGCAAGTTCAGGATCGATGCTGTTATCATCATCGCTATCGCTGTCTGTGTCGCTATCTTCATCTTCGTCTTCATCTTCGTCATCGGCGCTGTTGTCGATTTCATCGTCGTCTTTGCCTAAATTGACATCATCACTTTCTGCCACTTCTTCGGCATTAGGGTCAATAAAGGCAGTAATTAAATCAGAAAGACGCGCTTCACCGGCTTCAACACGATCATATTGTTCAAGAAGATAAGTGATTGCTTCAGGATATTCAGCAACTGAGCATTGAACTTGGTTAATACCATCTTCAATGCGTTTTGCGATATCAATTTCACCTTCCCGGGTGAGCAGTTCAACGGTTCCCATTTCGCGCATATACATACGCACAGGATCGGTTGTACGGCCAATTTCAGATTCTACACTAGAAAGTACCTGAGCAGCGGCTTCGACAGCATCATCATCAGTGTCATTTGAATTTTCTGCCAACATCAGATCATCGGCATCAGGTGCTTCTTCCATGACCTGAATGCCCATGTCGTTAATCATCTGGATGATGTCTTCGATTTGATCTGAATCGACGATATCTTCCGGCAGATGGTCATTGACCTCAGCATAGGTCAGGTAGCCTTGCTCCTTACCTTTCGTAACAAGTAGCTTCAGCTGTGACTGCGGGTTTTGCTCCATAAGACGGTATCCACACTTCAAAGTAATTTGGGTTGGTGTCGGTCGGCGATAAACGGTTCAGCCAACAATAACTACGGAGGGGCATTTTCATTGTCGATTGCTACGATCCCCTCAGCGTAGCAAATGTAGGTTATTTTTTATACCTACCGATAGCGGCAATTAAGCCGTGTTTTTAATCTTAATTTAGGTTTTACTTTTTAACGCGAGCCTGTATTATCAATTGGACTTCTTCGCGTTCATTTTGTGTTAGACCTTCAGTTCTCTCTTTGGCAATGAGGGCGTTTAAACGTTCATCCATTGCGGTTAAAAAGAGATGATCTAACGTATCTGTAAATGTTTTTTCAGCTATCTCATCTATATCTATATCGTTCCACATCGCCAGTTTTTCAAGTTGTTTACCGAATTTATTCTCTCGATAGAGTTCGATAATCTGACCTGTATTCAAGCCTGGCTGTGCTTGGCAAAGAGAAACTAATTCAATAAAAAGCGATAAACCCGCTATTTTTTCTGTATTTAGCCCCTCAAGCGGTGGCACTAATTGGCAAAACTCGGGATTTTGTATCAACAAGGCAATTAAAATACGCATTGGTGTAGTACGTAGTTTTGTCGGTTGATACGATGTTTCGTGATGTAGCGAGTTTCTACCAAATAAACGATCCATCTGCTCAATATCGGGATTTCCCGTTAAATTTCCAAGCTCTCTTAATAAATATAGACGTAAAGTCTCACTTGGGATCTGATCAATTAATGGGCGCGCTAAACTATAGAGTTTGCCATTGCCTTCTTGGGTGCTCAAATCCACTTGTGGAACCAGCGAATCAAATAAAAACTCAGATAAAGAGTGTGCTTGTTCCATTCGTTTTTCAAATGCCTCTTTCCCTTCGCGGCGAACCAGTGAATCAGGATCATCGCCTTCAGGTAAAAACATAAAACGTAAAGAACGGCCATCGTTTAAAAAAGGCAGTGCAGTTTCTAATGCTCGCCATGCGGCATCTCGTCCTGCTCTATCACCATCATAGCAGCAAATAACGTTATCCGTAGTTCTAAACAGCAACTGGATATGTTCTGCGGTTGTTGATGTACCCAACGAGGCGACAGCATAATCAATACCAAACTGCGCTAATGCCACAACATCCATATAACCTTCAACCACTAATAACTTAGCTGGGTTAGGGTGAGTCTGTTGTGCTTCATAAAGCCCGTAAAGTTGGCGGCCTTTATGGAAAATCTCTGTTTCTGGGGAGTTTAAGTATTTGGGTAAATCATCACCTAATACACGTCCACCAAATGCAATAACACGACCTCGTCTGTCTCTAATCGGAAACATAACGCGCTGACGAAAACGGTCATAAGTGCGACCTTTATCGTTTGTTATTACCATTCCTGCTTCAAGTAACAGGGCTTGATTATCGGGATTTTGCCCAAAACGTTTTAGGATATTGTCCCAACCCGTAGGTACAAAGCCGATAGAAAAGCGGGTAATAACCTCTTCACTTAGCCCGCGATGCGCAAGATAATTTCTTGCTTCCTGAGCGTCAGGGGTATTGAGGGTGCTTTTGTAATACTGATTCAATTTCTCCATCACTTGATAGAGATTTTGTCTTATATGTCGCTCAATCGGGCTACTGCCAGTTCCTGATTCATAAGGAACTTCTAACCCATGCATTGCTGCTAACTCTTCAATGGTTTCGACAAAATCAAGTCTGTCGTAGTTCATCAAAAAATCAATAGCATTGCCATGCGCACCGCAACCAAAACAGTGATAAAACTGTTTGTCGCTATTTACTGTAAAAGAGGGCGTTTTTTCATTATGAAACGGACAACACGCTGAATGATTTTTGCCTTGTTTTTTAAGCGGCACACGAGCGTCGATAAGATCGATGATATCGGTTCGTGCTAATAAATCATTGATAAATGAACGTGGAATTCGTCCAGCCATAAGCCCTTTTACGCCTGTTGTTGAACGAGAATAAGCCGCGCTCTCATAAGAAAGCACGGCCTTTTAACTGCGACTACAGTGTCTGCATAAATTGCGGTATCAGCCGCAAAATATTAGTACAGACGAGTACGACGTGCGTTTTCGCGAGCTAATTTTTTAGCGTGACGTTTTACTGCTGATGCTTTAGCGCGTTTACGCTCAGTCGTTGGTTTTTCATAAAATTCACGACGACGAACTTCTGCTAATACGCCTGCTTTTTCGCAAGAGCGTTTGAAACGACGAAGAGCAACGTCAAATGGCTCGTTTTCACGTACTTTGATTACCGGCATGTGCCTCTCACCTCAATAGAAATCGGTTTGTGCTGGCATGATTTTAGCCAGCCGACATTTAAAATGGTGCGGAATTTTACTTCAAAGCAGGGCACTTTGTAAAGAGATGCACAAAATTGAAACGCAAACTCTCACTTTTGTGTCTTAATTTATTCAAAACACAACGTGATAGTTGCTAACCACACATTTAAATCATGTAAAATAGGTGGATAATTATAGACCAGAAAAAGAAATTTGTCACATACTGGTATGTAAAAGTTGTGGCGAAGGCGTATTAAATTAGCGAAATAATGCTACAATCGATCCATTACGCCATTGCGCGAGGAAGAATTTGGAAGCGTCATGCGAGTTTTAGGTATTGAAACATCTTGCGATGAAACCGGTATCGCAATTTACGATGATAAAGCCGGTCTGTTAGCGAATCAACTCTATAGCCAAATAAAACTGCACGCCGACTATGGTGGTGTTGTTCCCGAGCTTGCTTCACGAGATCATATCCGCAAAACAGTGCCACTGATCCAAGCCGCCCTTAAAGAAGCAAATTTAACTGCAAAAGATATTGATGCGGTCGCTTATACTGCAGGACCAGGGCTGGTAGGAGCATTGCTGGTGGGGGCGACCATTGGTCGTTCTCTGGCGTTTGCATGGGATGTGCCTGCTATTCCAGTTCACCATATGGAAGGGCATTTATTAGCGCCGATGCTTGAAGAGAAAACGCCAGATTTTCCTTTCGTGGCGTTACTTGTCTCGGGAGGGCATACACAATTAATTAGTGTAACAGGGATTGGGGAATATACCCTGTTAGGTGAGTCTATTGATGATGCTGCTGGTGAAGCATTTGATAAAACAGCCAAGCTATTGGGGCTTGATTATCCCGGCGGCCCTGTTTTATCAAAAATGGCACAACAAGGTGTAGAAGGACGTTTTGTTTTTCCTCGCCCTATGACAGACAGACCCGGACTCGACTTTAGTTTCTCTGGTTTAAAAACCTTTGCCGCTAATACTATTCGTCAAAACGATGATTCAGAGCAAACTCGAGCAGATATTGCGCGTGCTTTTGAAGATGCCGTAGTAGATACTCTGGCAATAAAATGTCGTCGAGCATTAGAGCAAACAGGCTTTAAACGCTTAGTGATGGCGGGGGGGGTAAGTGCTAACCGTACTTTACGCGCCAAAATGGCAATGATAATGGAACAACTCGGAGGGGAAGTGTTTTATGCTCGCCCTGAGTTATGTACCGATAATGGTGCCATGATTGCTTTGGCGGGGATGATCCGTTTTAAAGGTGGTACCGAAGGGCCTTTAGGGGTGACAGTGAGACCGCGTTGGCCTTTAGCTGAATTACCTGCTTTAGCGGATAAATAATTAGCCATTGGCGGTGTTGGTAATGATAAGTGCTTGGCTTAAGTACTAAGCACTTATGTTTGGTTACAATTAAAGTGAATTATGCCAATGCCGTCCAACCAAGAACGCTAACTCTAATGACTGTGTCCGGTTAAGACGAGGATCACATAAAGTTTGATAACCATGACTTAGGTCAGTGTATCGAATTTGTTGTAATCCTCCAGTACATTCAGTGACTTCTTGTCCGGTCATTTCTAAATGTATCCCCCCAGCCTGTATGCCCATCTCATGTAAAATATGAATAAAAGCACGAGTTTCTTCGGCAATATCATTGAAATGTCGGGTTTTCATACTGTCATTTGCTGATTGTGTATTGCCATGCATTGGATCTATTTGCCAAATAACCGCTCGTTGATGTTCTTTTACCGTTCTTACTAATTCCGGAAGATATGCATGAATAGCATCTTTACCCACGCGAATGATTAAGATAATTTTTCCAACTTCATTGCTCGGGTTAAGAATATCTATTAGCTTAATCAGTTTTTCTCCAGACATTCTGGTGCTGCATTTTATACCGATAGGGTTTTCAATACCTCGTAGGTACTCGATATGGGCATGATCAATATCGGTTGTTCGTTCTCCTACCCAAACCATATGTGCTGAACAGTTATACCATTTGTTGTCAATGGAATCTTGACGAGTCATCGATTCCTCATAATGCAGTAACAAAGCTTCATGACTAACATAATAAGAAGAGGTATCGGGCTGTTTATTAATAATATGATGTTGTGAATGATAGAGTTGTTCTAGCAAATGGAAATAATGCTCAGGCTCTGTAGAGCCAGGATGAGCGTTAATATCCAAGGCCCATTGTTGCTTGGTATATTGTGTATAATTCATCGCACGTAACAGATTTAAGGTCGCTGCTGAGTGATGATAGGCAGTTATCATTCTAATCGGATCTGGCTCTCTACTTTTAACTGAAAAATCAAGACCATTAATAATTTCTCCTCGATAGCTGGGTAAAGTTAAGCCATTTTGTGTTTCAAATGCTTGGCTACGAGGTTTAGCGTATTGTCCAGCCATACGGCCTAATTTAATCACCGGCAATCCCGTTGATTGTTCAATTAATGCGGACATTTGCGATAAAGTGAATGTTAAATCACGGATAATAGTGGCTTGGCAATCATCAAAAGATTCTGCACAGTCTCCTCCTTGCAGAAGAAAAGCTTCACCATTTGCAACAAGTTTTAATAAATTTTTAAATGCTCTGATTTCGGAAGCTAAAATTAGCGGGGGATAATGCTTAAGCTTTTCTTTGCAATAATTTAAGGCATGTATATCTGGGTATTCAGGGAGTTGCTTGGCGGGTAAAGATTTCCATAATGATGGGTGCCAAGAGATGGAAAATATATTCTGTAATGATAGGGTGTTTTCTATTGGTAAATATTGATGATTTTGTTCTGTTAAAACATCAATATTATAGGTGCTAAACATAGAAAGTGCTCCTGCGATTATAGTAAGAATAGAAAAAGCGAGGTGATCCTCGCTTTTTGTTATCCTTGGGGTTGAGATGTTTCTAAATAGGTTTTAATGACGCCATTTTGCCTTGCAACATAGTCTTCTCTAACGGGGGTATAGACATCAATAACCTCAGAAGGCTCTAAAGCAATTGCGTGATGAACGGCCCATGAGGGAATAATAAAAGAGTCGCCAGCATGTAAATAAACAATGCGGTTATTTACCGTCAGTTTCAAAGAGCCTTTTAGTATGGATGTGGCAGTTTCATGTTCATGTTTATGTTCAGGAATAATGGCATTAGTTTTAAATGTCCAAAATGCCATTGTAAAATTAGAGCCATGAATAAATTTAGCTTGAATTTTACTTTCTTCACCTTCGTTTCTATTTAGATCCATATCATAAGAGATCATTTCACTAGATAAATATAAGCTCATAGTTTTTTCCTTTTTATTAACCAAGTGACTAGATAATTAACGTTTTGACTGTTGTGATGTAATTAATTACTTAATTTAATTTTGAATGAATAGAAAATCCCATAGGGACAGGGCCAAAATCATATAAAATATTTAAATGATATTTTTTAGCCGCACTAAGTGTGGTAATACAGCCATCTACTCGCCCTAAACCACATTGAAGTGCTGCTTCACTATTTGAATTAAAAAGAACTCTTTCAATATTATCGAGTTCTGTTATTTTTCTAAATAGATCTTGTGGTGCGGGATGAGAACCTAATTTTTTTATCTCCTTAATATTATTAAATCGGCTAGCAAATAACATGTTATGGGTATCCATAACAAAACAATCTGTTAATTTGATAAAAGAGAGATTATTAAAAACAATATTGTGTAAAAAAGGATAAACAATACAACCTAATAGAATACTATTTTGGCTTACCTCCATTTCTTTTACTGCGGTTTCTAATGTAGGGTGAAGAATAATATTTCCTTGTTGATTATTTTTATTTAGCCAATAATAAGCGGCTTTCTCACAGTTTGTTCCTGCAGGACCCAATGTATGAATATTTATCATGGTCAGTCACCTTTATTTATTATATACGTCCCGTTATATTGATAAGTTCTGGTAAACGTTGCCCATGTTTGATTTTTTCTAGCATGTTATTTTCAATGCTATCTATCTTAATCGCTTCTTCTAGAACATTATCGACGAGTGAAAAAGGGATAATCACGGTGCCATTAGGGTCGGATATCACTAAATCACCACTACAGATTGTGGCATGCTCAATGGTGCATTGAGTGCCAGTCTCACTGACAAAATAAGCGCCTTGTGTATCTGTAGGAGTAAGATTGGTGGCAATGACTGGAATGGTTAGATTGGTGAGATCTTTCTTGTCTCGTACCGCACCCCCTAAAATAACTCCTTCAAAGCCTAATTTTTCAAAATAAGTACAACTCATGCCTCCTGCAAGTGCTGCTTCGGTTATTAGTTCATGTCCTCCGGCTATATAGAATAATCCTTTTGCATCTGTTATTTCAGGGACTAAAAAAGAACTAACTTGTTCCCACGTAGAAGGTTGTTTATCTAAAATAGATTTTTGTTTTCTAATTAATTTCCATTGCACAGTATAAGCTTGTCCAACAGAATAAAAGTTTTCTAGGTTAATACTTTTTAATTGACTATTTAATACAATGGTTTTTCCTAAACTATCGAGAATATCGACTAATGTAGGAGTACTAAGTTGCATTCTTTTTATTAATGCAATTTTATTGGCAGATATTTTTTGTAGCATGGTGAACTCCAATGTTTCACAGAGTTAAATGATTATTTTTTTATGGTTATTAATTAATAGATGTAAGTTGGTTTTTTTTCAAGCTATTTATTTCGTTAAATTTGATTTTTTATATAAGTTTATCTTATTTAAGATTTTTATTTTTAATGTTTTTTTGTAATAAATAAAACCAATGTTGATATATTTAATCTAAATATAGAAGGGTATTATTAATAATGTTATTTATTATTTTTATTTTTCGAATATAAAAAGGGTGTTTTTTTTATGTGTGATTGTTTTTAATTTATTTATATTTTATAATAGAATTTAATTATTAAATAAAAAAGGTCACTTAGTTAATAAATGACCTTTTTTTAATAAGGATAAGCGTTAATCTTCTTTTTCTTGCTCTTTGGCTTCTTGGATTATCTCTTTATCTGTTTTCTCTGTCTTTTTTTTCAGCTTATGCCAAATGCGACTCTCTTGTCCTCGCCATAAACGTTGAATATTGTCATGATGACGGTAAAGTACTAAGCATGATAATAGTGCAACGGGATAAGTGAATTCGGGTTTAAACCACCAGACATAAAATGGGGCAAGCAATGCACTGATAATAGCACCCAGTGAGGAATAGCCACTGAGTAAAACAGTTAGTAGCCAGGTTCCCGCAATCAGTCCGCTAAGATCCCAACCAATAGCAGCGATAGAGCCAAATGCAGTAGCAACCCCTTTTCCGCCTTTAAAGTGGAAAAAAACAGGGTAAATATGGCCTAGACAAGCCGCTATTGCGACAATACCGAGATAAAAGGGAGGCACATTTAGGTAATAGGCGAGCCAAACGGGGATCATCCCTTTTAGGACGTCACAGATAAGCACAGATGCCGCTGCAAGTTTACCACCAATACGTAGCACATTGGTGGCGCCAGGATTACCAGAGCCAAATTTTCTTGGATCAGGGAGTCTTGCCAGTCGGCAAATCAAAATCGCGCTGGAGATTGAGCCGCACAAATAGGCGAAGATGATCATTCCAAGTGCGTTAGCACTCATTTGTATTCTCCAATGTTGATGAACGTTCGTTAGACATGTATGGATAATACGCATATTTCATCGGAAGTGGTATCCGATGAGCAGAAAAAATAAGAGATGACGTGATGGATATCGTATTTATTGAACAATTATCAGTAATAACCACAATCGGTGTTTATGATTGGGAAAAAACCATTAAGCAAAAGTTAGTGTTCGATATCGAAATGGAGTGGGATAATAAACGCGCATCCCAAACCGATGATGTTGCTCACTGTTTAGATTATGCCAGTGTCAGTCACGCCATAATAGAGTATGTGGAAAAGCGACGTTTTGAATTAGTCGAGCGTGTTGCTGAAGAAGTGGCACAGCTACTGATAACTCAGTTTTCTGTACCACGAGTCAAAATAAAATTAGCTAAACCAGGGGCGATAGCACAAGCCGCCAACGTCGGGGTGATTATTGAGCGTTACGCTTAATATTTGCCTCAATAGTTAAAGTCGCGATTTCCATTCTATTATCGCGACTTCTCTTTGTTTAGTTAATGCTTCTCGTATGGCACTGCCTTTTAAACCACGACTGACAATTGATTTAACATCAACTTGATTGGCAATCTTAAAGGCTTGGCGAAAAAATATTCCTTGGGGATAAGGCAAATTTTCTGCTCCTTGGCGTCCCCTTGCATCGGCCTCGCTAATTATAGCGAGTTGATCGATGCGTTCTGGTTTGCGCCAAGCATCAATCGCATCGAAAAGTCGAATTATTTTTGAGGGGCGCATTTTTTCTATGCGGTGGAGATGATCGTGATATTTGGCTGCCAGTTTGGCGAGATCACGTATCTGGTTAGGAATACGATAACGTTGGCACAGAGCCTCAACTAAAGGAACACCCGCAGGGCCATGTCCATGATGGTGAGGCCAATTTTCTACCGGGGTAACACCTTTACCGAGATCATGACAAAGCGCGCTAAAACGTACCGCGATATCGTCAGTCAACCAGCTGGCCATGGCTAATACCATCATGGTATGGATACCCGTATCAATCTCAGGATGCCACTTTTTAGGGGCAGGAACGCCAAAGAGTGCATTAATTTCAGGGAAAAGTATTTTTAGAGCGCCACATTGATGTAAGATCTCAAAATAGACTTGTGGGGCTTGGCTGTGAAGTGCTTTTTCCGTTTCTTTCCACACTCGTTCAGCCGTGAGGGCATTTAATTCACCACTGTTTGTCATCTCTTGCATCAATGACATCGTCTCCGGCGCTATTGTAAAACCTAAGGGGGCAAAACGAGCCGCAAAACGAGCGACACGTAGTACCCTTAATGGATCTTCACTAAATGCATCAGAAACATGGCGCAGTAATTTGGCATGAATATCATCAATGCCATGATAGGGATCGATATATTCACCTTTAGCAGAGTAAGCAATGGCGTTAATGGTTAAATCACGCCGTTGCAAATCATCTTCTAAGGTCACATCAGGGGCTGCATAGCAGGTAAATCCCGTGTAACCTGAGCCTGATTTTCGTTCGGTACGCGCTAAAGCGTACTCCTCGTGAGTATCAGGGTGAAGAAAAACCGGAAAATCTTTACCCACTTGTTGGTAGCCTTGTTGTAATAGTGTCTCTGGCGTTGCGCCAACCACTACCCAATCTCTGTCTTTTACCGGTAAATTTAATAGTTGGTCGCGCACAGCACCACCAACAAGGTAGATTTTCACGGGATCTTGATCCTTAATTGCCTGTGATTAATTCATCCAACGGTCATTACGCTTACGGCGACGAGGAATAATATGTGGCAATATTAAACCCAAAATAAGACCAGCACCGGCAACACCACCACCATACATAAACCACTGTAGGATGATATCACGCTGCCTATCATCTAATTGTTGATTAGCAAAATCGAGTTTTTTCTCAGCAACCGCTAATTTTGTTCTCATCTGCTCATTTTCTTTTTTCAAACCATTGATAATTTCATCGCTGTTTGACACTTTATTTTGCATGTCAATTGTGCGCTGGTTCCAGCTTTGGTCGATATTCGCTAATTTATCGCGTAGGGTTTGGATCTCTTTTTCCATAGCCGGAATGCGAGTGCGCATACTCGGTTGTGTACTTAATTGATTTTCTGGTAACCAAACTGTCCGATCTTTATCGTCTTTGATTTGCACATAACCTGTAGCGGCATTACGAGAAAGTACCGTAACTGTTGCCCCTGAACTTAATGAGCCAACAATACGGTATTGATTACCAGGGCCACTGTGAACATAGGTGGATAATTCATCGGAAACATAACGAGTTTCTGCGTGTGAGCTCAGAGAAACGCCTAAGCCAAGTAAGGAAAGAAAAAGTAAAGGTAATTTTCGCATTATGTTTTCAACTTTTTTATCTATACAAGAGAATATTTTTACTGATACTAAAGAGTAAAGTTTGCGTAAGCAAATAGTAAACCAGAATGAGAACAGTCTTAACTGATAGAATATAAGGGTAATCTGCCTTTTATTCATTATTGTGAATAGACTACCATTTGCGAAATAACAATGCGTTAAATATTTTACTAATCGATTGATTTACTTAAGGGAAATAGAATGAGCCAATTAGAAACCGAACTCAAACTTAGTGCGATACCTGCCGCTATTCCTCAGATTATTCAGCGCATTCTGACTTTGCCATACCAGCATACACCATCGCATAAATTGACTAATCTTTACTTTGAAACCTCAGATAATCAGATGCGTAATTGGGACATGGGGCTACGTATCCGTGGCATTGACTCTCATTATGAAATGACAATTAAAACAGCGGGTAAAGTGGTTGCGGGGTTACATCAACGCCCAGAATATAATGTGACATTAAATGAGCCAACCCTCGATTTAACCCGTTTCCCCGCAGAAATTTGGCCGGATAATACCGATTTAACGGCATTACAAGCACAATTAAAGGTTCTTTTTCATACCGATTTTCATCGTGAAATTTGGCTGGTGGATTATTTAGAGAGTCAAATTGAAGTGGTGCTAGATAAAGGCACTATTCGTACAGCGCAATATGAATTACCTATTGAAGAGTTTGAACTGGAGCTAAAAAAAGGTCAAGTGGCGGATGTGATTGCTTTGGCGACTTTTTTAGGTGAACAAGGGGGATTACGACTTGCTTCACGCAGTAAAGCTGCCCGTGGTTATTATCTTGCTAAAGATAAGCCCGCATTATCGTTAAGTGTGGTCAATCTTGCACCTAATGACACAATAGCGGAACAGCTGACTAAGTGGTTAGCGGCTATTCAAGCGTTAGAAGAAGCTATTTTTGCTAATCCGACGCCACCAACACTCACTATGCCCGCTATGTTAGCACTGTTTTCTGATTGGTGTAAAAAGCAGCCTCAGTTACCTGAATCAATGCAGCAAGCACTCGATAATCTTTCGTTGTTATCCTTTACCCGCGCAACGGATTATTATCATGTGTTATGGCTGAATTTTAAATTATCTGCAATGGCGTGGTTGCTGGCTATCGCTTAATTTTCTGACAATTGAGAGTTTATTATGTCTGCTAACAGTGTGTTTCAACAATTATGGGATAAAGCACAATGCACGTTTTCTACAAAGCTCAACGAGCTTGCCCCTTTTAGTGAGCGAGAGCAGCAATTTTTTGCCTTTAGCCCCTTTGCAACCGAGCATTTACGTGTCAATCCTCACTGGTTAACGGAAATCAGACAAACACCACCTGTTAGTGATGAGTGGCAAAATTACTCATCTCAATTAAAGCAACAACTCACTCATGTTGATAATGAAGATGACTTGATGGCCATTTTACGACAGTTCCGTCATCAACAATTAGTGCGTATTGCCTGGTCACAATTTTTCCAACTCTGTGATACACCCTGTACGCTCAAACAATTGAGTGTACTCGCGGAAACCTTGATTAGTGTCGCCAAAGATACGCTATATCAGCAATGTTGCCAACAATGGGGAACGCCTTGTGATAGTGAGGGAAAACCTCAGCCATTACTTATTTTGGGAATGGGCAAGTTAGGTGGATTTGAACTGAATTTCTCTTCTGATATCGATCTTATTTTTGCTTATCCTGAAAATGGTGTGACTCAAGGTGGGCGACGTGAATTAGATAATGCTCAGTTTTTTACCCGATTAGGGCAAAAACTGATTAAAGTGTTAGATCAACATACAATAGATGGTTTTGTTTATCGTGTAGATATGCGTTTACGTCCTTTTGGCGAAAGTGGCCCTTTAGTGATGAGCTTTGCCGCGCTTGAAGATTATTATCAAGAGCAAGGGCGTGATTGGGAGCGCTATGCAATGGTAAAAGCGCGTGTTTTGGGGGCAGAAAAAAGAGAGTATTGCCAAATCTTACGCCAAATGTTGCGCCCTTTCGTTTATCGTCGCTATATCGATTTTAGTGTGATCCAATCTCTTCGTAATATGAAATCGATGATAAGTCGTGAAGTACGTCGTCGAGGGATGATTGATAATATAAAGCTTGGGGCGGGGGGGATACGTGAAATTGAATTTATTACTCAGGTTTTTCAATTAATTCGAGGCGGTAGAGAGCCTGAGCTACAAAGTCATTCACTATTAACAGTGCTTAATGTCATTGCTAAATTGGAATTACTCTCTGCACAAGAAACATCACAGTTAGCAGATAGCTATCTTTTCTTACGTCGATTAGAAAATCTTCTTCAATCTATTGCGGATCAACAAACACAAACGTTACCTGACAATCTTGAAGATAAGGCACGACTGGCGTTTGCGATGGGATTTGACGATTGGCAAATGCTCTATCAACAAATTAACCAAAAAATGCAGGCTGTTTCCGTTATTTTTACGCAACTGATTGGCGAAGATGATGAAAATGAAGATGAAGAAGATGTCAGCGAATTTAAGCGATTATGGTTATTAGGGCGTTTACCTGATAGCGCAACGCTTTTTCATCAAGGGCTAACGGCAGAAGATAGGCAAGCTATTTGTCAAACACTGCAACTGTTTCGCCAAGATATCAGTAAACGTACTATAGGGCCTAGAGGGCGTGACGTGCTTGATGCGCTAATGCCTAAGTTATTGGCTAAAGTGTGTCTTCAACCACAAGCGTTGGTGATCTTACAGCGTATCACCCCGTTGTTATTGGGCATTGTAAGTCGAACCACTTATCTAGAGTTAATGCAAGAGTCTGATGAGGTATTAACCCACGTAGTGCGCTTATGTGCTGCATCACCGATGATTGCTGAACAATTAACACGACATCCATTATTATTGGATGAATTACTCGATCCTCATTCCCTCTATCAACCATTACCATTAAATGCCTATCAGGACGAATTACGTCAATATTTATTGCGTGTGCCAGAAGAAGATGAAGAGCAACGTTTAGAAGCATTACGCCAATTTAAACAAGCCCAGCTATTGCGTATTGCCGCAGAGGATATTGCAGGGGTATTACCGGTGATGAAAGTCAGCGATCACCTAACCTATTTAGCGGAAGCCATTATCCATGCCGTTGTTCACCAAGCATGGTCCTATATGGTGAAACGCTATGGGGAGCCTGCGCATTTAGCGCAACGAGACGGTTTAGGTTTTGCGGTCGTTGGGTATGGCAAATTAGGGGGCTGGGAATTAGGGTATAGTTCTGATTTAGATTTGGTTTTTTTATTAGATTGCCCAATGAATATTCTGACAACGGGGGCAAAACAGATTGATGCTCGCCAATTCTATTTACGTTTAGCGCAGCGTATTATTCATCTATTTAGCACCAGAACCTCTTCCGGCGTGTTATATGAAGTAGATGCACGCTTACGTCCTTCTGGTGAATCAGGTATGTTGGTAAGCACTATTCAAGCTTTTGATGAGTATCAGAAAAATGAAGCTTGGACTTGGGAGCATCAAGCATTAATTCGTGCAAGAATGATTTATGGCGATGACCAATTACAGCAGATGTTTGCACGTACTCGCCATGAAACATTATGTTTAGCACGTAACGCAACTGTACTGCAGCAGGAAGTGCGTGAGATGCGCCAAAAAATGGTACAGCATTTGGCACCCACTCAAAGCAATACATTTGATTTAAAAGCCTCATCAGGGGGGATCACTGATATTGAGTTTATCGCACAATATTTGGTATTGCGCTTTTCACATCAATATCCGGCTTTGACCCGTTGGTCTGATAATGTGCGAATTTTGGAATTAATGGCAAAATACCAAGTGATGAGTGAACAAGAGGCTCAGTTATTAACTCAAGCTTATGTCACCTTACGTAATGAGCTTCATCATCTTGCATTACAAACATTACCTGCGGTTGTTGATGAACATTGTTTTATAACAGAACGGCAATGGGTATTGAGTAGTAAACAAAAATGGTTAGATGAATAAACGCTCTTTTTTGTTCACACTATTCTGATGAGTTTCGCTTTTTGCGTAACAAGTTATGGTATTATTTCGGCTTATTTTTGAAAATAATGTGGAGTATGGGATGAAAGTAACGCTGCCGGATTTTAATAAAGCCAATGTGCTGGTTGTCGGTGACGTCATGTTAGACCGTTATTGGTATGGTCCTACAAGTCGGATCTCACCAGAAGCACCAGTGCCTGTGGTAAAAGTAGATACCATAGAAGAGCGTCCGGGTGGTGCAGCTAACGTTGCAATGAATATTGCTTCTTTAGGGGCTAATTCTCGTTTGGTGGGGTTAACCGGCATCGATGAAGCGGCAAAAGCATTAAGCAATACATTAAGTCAGGTTAATGTGCGTTGTGATTTCGTCTCTATTGCGACACATCCAACTATTACTAAATTACGTGTCCTATCACGTAACCAACAACTTATCCGCCTTGATTTTGAAGAGGGATTTAGCAATGTCTCTCCAGAGCCAATTTATGAGCGTATTCAACAAGCATTACCCTCAATGGGTGCCTTAATTTTATCGGATTATGCTAAAGGTGCACTTTCTCACGTACAGCAAATGATCCAATTAGCTAAAAAAGCAGGTGTGCCGGTACTAATCGATCCTAAAGGCAGTGATTTTGAACGCTACCGTGGTGCCACACTCTTAACACCGAATATGTCAGAATTTGAGCAAGTAGTGGGCGTTTGTCATACAGATGATGAGCTAGTAGAAAAGGGCACTCAACTAGTAAAAGATTTAGCACTTGATGCACTATTGATCACTCGTTCAGAGCGGGGCATGAGTTTATTACAAGCCAATGAAGCGCCATTGCATTTACCCACTCAAGCACAAGAAGTTTATGATGTGACAGGGGCGGGAGATACGGTTATCGGCGTGCTTGCTACTGCGTTAGCTGCAGGCAAACCATTAGCGGAAGCGTGCTTTCTTGCCAACGCTGCGGCTGGTGTGGTTGTGGGGAAACTGGGAACGTCAACGGTTTCTCCTATTGAGCTTGAAAATGCTATTCGCGGGCGTGCTGATAACGGCTTTGGTATTATGGAAGAGTCACAACTCAAACAAGCGGTTGCTTTAGCGCGTCAACGTGGTGAGCGCATAGTGATGACAAATGGTTGTTTTGATATTCTTCATGCTGGGCATGTTAGTTATTTAGCTAATGCACGTAAATTGGGTGATCGCCTGATTGTTGCGGTAAATAGTGATGCATCAACTAAACGATTAAAAGGTGAAAGTCGCCCAGTCAACCCATTAGAGCAACGAATGACCGTATTAGGCGCGTTAGGGGCAGTTGATTGGGTTGTCGCGTTTGAAGAAGATACCCCACAGCGTTTAATTGCATCAGTATTGCCTGATATTTTAGTAAAAGGTGGCGATTATAAACCCGAAGACATTGCTGGCAGTAAAGAGGTGTGGGCTGCGGGTGGTGAAGTGAAAGTACTTAATTTTGAAGATGGTATTTCCACAACTAATATTATTAATGCCATTAAAAAGAAATAATTAAGCTGTTTATTATAATTGAAAGGGCACTCTAATGAGTGCTTTTGTTGGATGTACTTGCCGTTTATGTTGGAAATGGCTATAATATAACCATACTCCTGACTAGCGAGTTATCTCCAGTCATAAAGGGAGTCCCTAAAGGCAGTATAAATATATTAGAAAGGGTGAAGAGAGATTCTTCACCCTTTCTAATATATAGGGGGAAAGAATATGAAATTAGAGGAAGTCTTTAATTTTTATTTTAATGGAAAAGAGAGTTTCGAACAATTTTATACATTATCTTTAAATGATCATATTAAAGAATTTAATTTTAATAATAAAAAATGTTATTCAATCAGTGATGAATTAAAAACAATTCAACTATTTTTATCTAAATTTATTTTTGAAAATATAGAGTTTAGAAAAGATTTAGTTTACTCTTATCGAAAAGGAGTTAATGTAGTAGATTGTATTTCTCCTCATAGGTTTAATAATTATATATATAAAACAGATATTGAAAATTTTTTTCCATCTATAGGCTATGACTTAATAAAAAATAAAATAATAGAAAAAGTAAAAGATATTTCTTTTTTAGATACAAATGATGTAATGGTTCATTTATCTAGAATATTAGAGTTAGTTACTATAGATAAAAAACTACCTATAGGTTTTTCTTCATCACCAGCTATAAGTAATTTTGTTATGTATGATATTGATTGTAAAATAGATTGTTTTGCTAAAAATAACGATTTAATATATACAAGATATGCGGATGATATTATTTTATCAGGTAAAAATAACTTAGATAAGAATTCAATTAACCAAGAGATTAATAATATATTGAATTATAATCAGGATAATGTATTTCATTTAAATGATAAAAAAACAAAAATAATAACAAAAAAATTTGAAAGGAATATATTAGGTATAAGTATTTCTCCTGTAGGAACTCTTTCGATAAGTCGTCAGTTAAAAAAAGAGATAGAAGTTAAAATATTTTTTCTTATTAATAATAAAGATAAATTTGTCAAGTTTTCAGAAATGGATGAAATGAGTGCAATATTTTCTTTAGCTGGAAAATTATCTTATGCATTAGGTGTTGATCCAGTTTATATAAATAAGCTAAGACGTAAATATGGTAATTCAATAATTAATAAATTAATTAAAAATAAAGGTGATTTGTGATGTTTATATCACTAAACATTAAATCATTACAACACATTAATAATGTTTTATTAGATTTCGATTTTTCCAATAGGAATTTAATTTGTATAACTGGCCGGAATGGAATAGGGAAAACATCTATAGTAAAATCATTATGCTTATTAAAAGATATAAGTGTCTTAAATAAGACATCTTCAATTTTCAGTATAAATAAAGAAACTAATATAACAATATCTATAAATAAAAACAATTATCATTATTATTGTAATAACGGAGAAATTGATTCAAAAGATATTATTGATGAAAGTTTTTTAAATGTTGAACTCCCTATTCCTTATGGAAAACGTTTCTCTAATTTTCCTGTTTTAGGTAATATTGATAAAGAATTAAGAGAGAGTTATATTAAGGGAGAGTTTAATAAAAATATAGAAATAATTTATTTTTTGAGCCAAATCTATATAGGAGAGAGATTCTCATCACTCAAAGAGGTAATAATAAGAGGTAATAAGTATTATTTTCTTCCTCTTGATGGATATAGATATATTAGAGAGGATTATTTTAGCTCTGGAGAGTACTTTGTAATAAATCTATATAAGACAGTAACTTCTGATTGTAAATTAATTGTTGTAGATGAAATTGATATTTCTCTTGATGCCTCTGCTCAAGTTAGATTAATACAAGCCCTCAATAATTTGTGTGATAAATATAAGAAAAAAATAATATTTACAACACATTCTCTTCCTATTATGAGAGTGTTATATCAACAGGTTGGTGAGTCTATATTTTATTTAGAGAATATTAATTCCAGGCTAATTATGAGAGAAGTCTCATATAGTTATATTGTGGGTGAGCTTTTTGGTTTTAAAGATTATGATAAATATATTCTAACAGAAGATATAATGTTGGAAATTTATTTAAAAAGATTAATTTCTAAAATTGATACAAATAAATCAGTAAAGATTATTTATATAGGTGGTGCTTCAAATGTTATAGATTTTATGAGAAGAAATAAGCGGGAAAACTTTATTTGTGAAAGTAAACATATGATTTCTTTTTTAGATGGTGACTCTCGAGGTAAAGTATCTGGAGATAATATCTTATATAGTCCATTTTTAGATATAGAAGATGAGTTTTTTAGAAAATATACTGAAGAAAATAATAGATTTAATTTACCTTCAATCGGGGTTGATAATTGTAAAAGTAAATATTACTGTAAAACAGTAATTAAAGATATTGGTTACGAAGCTTTTTTTAATATCCTCGATATTGATTTTGAAGATAAAATAGAACAAACAATAGCCGAACTAAGAGAATTTATTAACAAATGAAAGTTATTTTTGAGAAAACACCCTGTCCGAATGTGGCACAGGGTGTTATTACACTATCAACTAAGCTTTACTGTCATTCCCAGTTTCAACAATAACATCAACTTCTTCAATCTGTGCAACTTCCACTGGCGCTTGTTGTCCTGCTTCCAACTCATTTAAACGTTGCTCTAAACGAGCCAATTTTTCGCGAGTACGTAACAGCACTTGTGTTTGCACATCAAATTCTTCGCGATTAACCAAATCTAATTTGTTTAATTGAGATTGAAGTATTGCACGGATTTTCTTATCAATATCATCACCTAAATCTTTGATACCTTGTGGTAGTACATTTTGGATTTGGCGAGCGACTTGTTCAATTTTTTTTGGGTCCAGCATGGATAGTCCTCACAATAAAATAGAAAGCTATGCTAAGTGTAATATGAGGGCTGTGGGAATAAAACCTGATATCGATATTATTGTTATATTTTTATGATAAATCGTTAAATTCTTTGCCTATCAATAACAGATTAGTGTGATTTGACAAGGGTTATTGTGGATTGGGATTGCCTCTTATTATTTTAAAGCGTATAGTTTCCCTGTTTATCTCAGGGCGGGGTGAAAGTCCCCACCGGCGGTAGATACCTGAATAATCAGGTAAAGCCCGCGAGCGCTTTGTATTACCAATGTGATGCAAAGGTCAGCAGATCCAGTGTAATTCTGGAGCCGACAGTTAAAGTCTGGATGGGAGAGAATAAAATAGCATCAGTGGGATCCTTGTATCCATTCCTGTTGTTTCTGCTTGTCTATTTATACAGCAGAGATCCACTCCTAAGACTGCCCTGGTTCTGGTAACTTTCATTAATTATTGAGGTTTTTTTACCATGAATCAGACGCTACTTTCCGAATTTGGCTCTCCATTAGAGCGTGTTGAGCGTGCGCTTGAAGCCCTTCGTGCCGGTAAAGGTGTGATGGTGCTTGATGATGAGAACCGTGAAAATGAAGGCGATATGGTATTTGTCGCAGAAACCATGACCACAGAACAAATGGCGATGTCTATTCGTCATGGCAGTGGTATTGTGTGTGTCTGTATTACCGAAGAGCGCCGTCAACAACTCGATTTACCTATGATGGTAGAAAATAACACCAGTCATTTTCATACCGCATTTACGGTAACTATTGAAGCAGCCCAAGGGGTGACTACGGGAGTTTCAGCAGCAGACCGTTTAACGACAGTACGTGCAGCTGCTGCTGATAATGCAAAACCAAGTGATTTAAATCGTCCAGGTCACGTATTCCCATTACGAGCGCAACCTGGTGGTGTATTAACACGTGGTGGACATACTGAAGCTTCTATTGATTTAGCAACGTTAGCGGGTTTTAAACCTGTTGCCGTGTTATGTGAATTAACCAATGACGATGGCACCATGGCCAGAGCGCCAGAAGTTGTCACTTTTGCTAAACAGCATGATATGCCAGTGTTAACGATTGAAGATTTAGTGGCTTATCGTCTTCGCGAGGAGAAGAAAGCGGGCTGAAATTAACAAGTTAAAACGACACTGAAAACACACACACACTTATTCAAGCCACTTAAGTTTCCCTAAGTGGCTTTTTCATATTTTTTGAATAACTATTTCACACTTCTTTGACTATATTTCAAGTAAGAAGGCAGTATGCTAAATGCCATAGATAGCAAGATGATAAGAGGTGATTATGGACAGAAAATTGATGCCAGCGCTATTTGTTGGACATGGCAGTCCAATGAATGTATTGGAAGATAATAAATATACTCGCCTCTGGACGACGTTAGGAGAGACACTGCCTAAGCCTAAAGCAATATTAGTCATCTCAGCGCATTGGTATACGCAAGGGACTTATATTACAGCGATGACTCATCCTAAAACTATCCATGATTTTTATGGATTTCCACCAGAGTTATACCAAATAGAATATCCTGCAAAAGGCTCCATTGGTCTCGTTGCATTAATTGAAGATCTGATTGATCCGATGAAATTAAAACTGGATATGGAGCAATGGGGATTCGATCACGGTAGTTGGGGAATATTAGAGAAGATGTACCCTAATGCTAATATTCCTGTTGTTCAGTTAAGTATTGATGCTAACCAATCGCCACAGTGGCACTATGAGTTTGGAAAAAAACTGGTTGAGCTACGTAGAGAAGGTGTATTAGTGATTGGCAGTGGTAATATCGTTCATAATTTAAGAATGATGGATTGGCAAAATGACCAAGCAGAGCCTTACTCTTGGGCATTATCTTTTAGTGAAACAGTAGAGCGCTGTTTACAAAGTGATAAAGTGCCTGAAGCGCTTTTTACCATTTTATCAACGCAAGAAGGGCAACTCGCACACCCAACAGCAGAACATTTTTTACCTGCATTATATCTACTCGGTTTAAAACAGCCGGATGAAAAAGTAACTTTATTAAATAATGATATTATTAATAAATCACTTAGCATGATGACCTTTCAAATTGGGTAAAATATTCAATAAAACTAATTGATAGAATGTTAAGGCTAAATTTATTTTTTAGGTGTGCCATAAAACCCCGCCCTTTAGTTCAGGGCGGGGAGGGGGTCAATGCTAGACAATAAGTTTTGCTATCACAGCAATTGCGTTATTAATCTAAAATAATATGTGGATAGAAACGAGACAGATCTTGCGTGATAAGCTCTTTATCTTCTCTAATACAAATACCTGCAGATTGGTCGTTAACTAGCCAGCTACCAATTAATGTATAGCTATCACCAAATTTTGGCAGTGGATGGAAGTCCTGAACAATAAAGCCTTCTTCACCGTAAGGGCCATCAGCAACAGCGATATCTTTACCATTTTCAACGATACGAATATTCGCCCCTTCTCGTGAAAAGAGCGGTTTGATAACATAGCGTGATAATGAATCTGGCGCTTTACCGTCATAAAAATAAGCGGGTAATAAATTAGGATGATTAGGGAACATTTCCCACAGCATTGGCAGTAATGCTTTGTTGGAAATAATACTTTTCCAAGCTGGCTCTAACCAACGGATCCCTGCATCAGCAAGTTTGGTCGAGAAATCTTCACGGAACATAAACTCCCAAGGATAGAGTTTAAACATATTGCTGATGATCTGGTCTTGTAGATCGGTCAGCTCACCCCGTTCACCTAAACCAATATCTTCAATAAAAACGAAATCGGTAGTGACTTCGGCTTCTTCTGCACAATCTTGTAAATATTGTACGGTACCGCGATCTTCTTGCGTATCTTGGCAACATGACATGTGCAGATAACGCATACCATATTGATCACGCAATTGAGCGAATCTGTCGATCAATTTTTCTTGGATACTATTAAATTGATCGGCATTTTGTGGCAAACGACCCGCATTGATTTGATCTTCAAGCCAGATCCACTGGAAAAAAGCAGACTCATACAATGAAGTTGGTGTGTCGGCATTATTTTCGAGTAATTTTGCCGGCCCCTTACCGTCATAAGCTAAATCAAGACGTGAATAAAGCGATGGTTGCGAGGTTTTCCATGACTCACGGACAAAATCCCAGCAATGGCGAGGAATTTGAAAACGAGTCAATAGCTCTTCACTATTAGCCACTTTATCAGCGACTTGTAAGCACATCTGATGAAGCTCTTCCGTGGTTTCTTCTAATGTTTCCACTTCTTCCATTGAAAATTGATAATAAGCATCTTCACACCAGTAAGGCTCGCCATACATGGTATGGAAGTTAAAACCATATTCAGTGGCTTTTTCGCGCCAATCAGGACGTTCAATAATTTGTTCGCGTTTCATGGTTTAATTAACCACCTGCACGATATGAAGAGGAGCCTGTTGAGCTACGGTTGTTATTTGTCGCGCTTGCACGTTGAGCTGCCGCTTGTCGTGAAACGGTATTACCAAAGCCACCACGCGTAATGGTTGATGTTGTAGATGGTTTTGGTGTCATAGCTGTTTTAGGGACGTTCATTTGACGACCACCGACAGCTGGACCATAGTTACGACCCGTTGCATCAACAAACTTACCATTAGCTGGGCTACTTGGATTACGTGAGCTAAATAAAGGCTGTGCTGGTGCGCCACCACCCATTAAACGCCCCATCATATAACCTGCCATCAGTGGCATAAAGAAGCTACCACCAGAGTTAGCTTGTGCCATTTGTGAACTATCAGGGTTGAGGTTATTGGCGTTTTCGGTGTTAACGGGGTTACCATCAATTGAGGCAGTTTGTGTACATTGCGCATCACCAAATTCAGCAACACAATCTTCCATTGTTGCGTATTTAGGTGCAGTACGTTGCGCTTCTTGTAATGCCGTGCGGTAAGAATCTTCACATTGTGCTGCTTGTGATGGATTCGCTTGCGCACATTCTTGTGCATTCATATACAGTGAAACCGTCTCATCACTCTCTTCACACCCTGAAAGGGCGAATACCGCGGTGATGGCGATGGCAACAGGCGCCAGACGATAAGGGCGAAATGCTTTACGAAAAGCATCGCGATTAATCGATTTGGTACGTTTCATTGTCATATTGGTAAGATCCATAAAAAGTAAAACGTTCAAAATAAAAGCTAGGATAGGTTAAATAGGTTAGAAAATAAATAAGAAACACCTAATCATCAGCGATTAGCAGAAATTTGTGATCTTCATAGGGATAATGGCAATGAAATCAGCTAAATCCTCTATTTATTAAACAAATAATGATTAGGTTATTTATAAATTTAAGTAATGGGCATTAGGTGAATTTATTTTTAATCTATTTGTAACCAAAAATGTTTTTTCTCGCTAGTGTATAAAAAAACCGCTTACCCGTATATCACTGTAAGCGGTTTTGATGGTTAACGGTGTCTATTAACGATTAATTTGTCGTATTCAGTACGGGACTTGTTAATGGACGAATAATGTTGTCAGGGGAAGTAGAAATCTCTTCACCCAACGCATTATTTAACTGAATTAAGTCATTTTCGTTTAAGGTACCACGTGCATATTGAATATTTAATTGGTTAATCAAATAGTCGTAACGTGCACTTGATAATTTTTGTTTAGCATCATAAAGCGTTGTGGTCGCATTTAAGACATCAACAATAGTACGAGTACCCACTTGGTAGCCAGCTTCAGTTGCATCTAAAGAGCTTTGCGCGGATACAACCACTTGTTGATAGGCCTTAATGCTACTGATGGAGGCTGAAATATTGTTATAAGAAGAACGTGCAATTTGTACGATAGAACGGTATACCGATTCTAACTGCTCACTGGCACTGGTAAAGCCATATTGAGCTTGTTCTACTTGTGAGCTCGTTCTGCCACCTGTATATAATGGAATGCTTAAAGAGAGTCCGATGCTGCTTTGACCATTATAGCTATTACGGCTGTTAGCCGGTGTTTCTGGTGGTAAAGCACTACCATGATTATGACTGTTTGAGACACCCGTTGAAGCATTTAAATTTACGGTTGGCAAATGGCCTGATTGCGCTAAACGAATATTTTCACGGGCTAAATCTTGACCTAAACGAGCACTGAGTAAACTTAAGTTACGCTCTTCTGCGTCTTTTAACAGTTTATCAATGGCGTCTGGTGGAGTGGTGGAAAAACGTGCGATATTAAGTGAAGCCAGATTAATATAATACACACCGCTGACTTGGCGCAGTTTTTCTAATGCGTTATCCAGTTCATTACGTCCGGCCACTTCTTGTGCCAACACGCTGTCGTAGTTTGCACGCGCATTTTGTACGTCAGTAATCGCAACAAGTCCTACATTAAAACGCTGTGTAGTTTGATCTAATTGGCGATAAACCTGCTCTTTTTGTGCTTCAATAAATGATAAGGAGTCAATGGCACGCAGAACATTAAAATAAGCTGTTGCGGTATCTAAAATAAGCTGTTGTTGGCTTGTTTGATAGGTAACATCACTCATACCCGCCGTTTTTTCTTGCATGGTCAATTGACGCCATAAAGACATATCAAAAATAGTCTGAGTCAGCGTTAAATTCGCACCAAGAGAGTTAGACTCGGTATTTTTAGCATCACGATAGCCACTTTTATAATCAATAGAAGCGCCTAATCCTAATTGTGGTAATAATGGGCTACGTGCCTCATTGATTTTCTCAAAAGCTTGATTGCGTTCAGCTAATGACTTACGTAATTCTGGGTTACTGTCCTTTGCTTTTTGATAAACTTGTAGCAGATCCTCAGCCTGACTTGCAGTGCTGAATCCTGCCAAACTCATCGTGACTAAAAGAGAGAGCAGTTTTTTCATTTTAATTCCTTGTTGCAACAGTTTCGCTGAGTTGCCTCTGTTAATCTTGTATAGAAACAATTCTAGCAGATTGTTTCCCTAAGTAGGGGTAGCCATTTGTGCCATATCCTTTTATTTTAGGTTAACTTTACAGGATTTGCGGGCAAATATCTTTAAATCTGTATTAAACGTATGCAATAAAAAAAGACTTAAGTATAACCAGAGGAATATTGTATGAACAAAAAGGAAAATACACCATTTTTATATACACGTAATGATGTTGAGCTAATAAGTAAAAAAACACTCTATAAAGGCTTTTTCCGTATGAACGAGTATCGTTTCAAACACCGTTTATTTAAGGGAGGATGGAGTGCAGAAGTTAAGCGAGAAGTGTTCGAACGTGGTCATGCGGGTGTTTTATTGGCTTATGATCCTAAACGAGACGAAGTTGTATTAATCGAACAAATTCGTATTCCAGCTTATGAAACAAGTCAAACACCTTGGTTATTAGAAGTGATTGCCGGCATGGTGGAAGAAGGAGAAAGCCCTGAAGAGGTGGTAAGACGGGAAGCCACAGAAGAAGCTGGGATCACAATAGGTCGTTGTAAGCCCATTGTAAGTTACCTTTCAAGCCCCGGAGGAACCAGTGAGCGGATGTATGTCTATGTAGGGGAAGTGGATGCCACAACAGCAACAGGCATACATGGGCTAGCTTGTGAAAATGAAGATATTCGTGTTCATGTCGTCAGCCGAGAGCAGGCTTATCAATGGGTTGAAGAAGGGATAATTGATAATGCTGCTTCTGTCATCGCACTTCAGTGGTTACAACTTCATCATGTCACCTTAAGAAAAGATTGGTTGTGATAATTGCCAAAAGAAACTTTATTCGTCACTATGAAAAGATATGATAAATGACGTAATTATCTTTAAAGTATATGAATATACAATCGATTAAGCTTGAACATAAGAGATAAAAAATGTGACTGGTAGCGAGAATATTTCTCAATAATCTTTTGAAATGTGTATTGGGTGGCAGATCTTTAATACAAAATTACGTTAAAATAACGGCTAGTAAGAGAGAAACAAGGAAACCTTTTGGAAAGCCAGCTTGAATTGTCGGTGGATCAACAACACACCGTTAGAATATTACAAATCACAGATACCCACCTTTTTGCTAATGTGGATGATACCTTGTTGGGAATTAATACCTATCGTAGCTATCATGCGGTATTGGACGCGATTAAACAGCAAGGGTTATCGATTGATTTGATTGTTGCTACTGGGGATTTAGTTCAAGATCAATCCTTTGCAGCTTATCAGCATTTTGCTGATGGGATTGCAAGATTACCTTCACCTTGTGTGTGGTTACCCGGTAATCATGATTATCAACCAGCAATGATTGATGCTTTAAATCAGGCAGGCATTCTGTCGGCAAAACAAGTGTTAATTGGTGAACATTGGCAATTGTTATTATTAGATAGCCAAATTCAAGGTGTTCCCCATGGCGAGTTATCTGACTGTCAGTTAGATTGGCTAACTCGCTGTCTAGAAAGCCACAAAGAAAGAGATACTGTGATCTTATTGCATCATCATCCGATGCCTTCTGGCTGTACTTGGTTAGATCAACATAGTTTAAGAAACTCTCACCAGTTAGCTGAGCGTGTTAAAGATCACCCTCAAATAAAAATGATGCTATGTGGTCATATTCATCAAGAAATGGATGAAATGTGGAATGGTATTCGCTTATTAGCAACACCCTCTACCTGTATTCAGTTTCGCCCGCATTGTACTAATTTTTCTTTAGATACCGTTTCGCCGGGTTGGCGCTATTTAGAGTTATCATTATCTGCACAGGGTAAGAGGAATATTGATACTCAAGTACATCGTCTAGTGGGTAAAGATTTTTGTCCAGATCTTGACGCGGATGGCTATTAAGTCATGTCTCGTATCCTCTATTTACATGGTTTTAATAGCTCGCCTCAATCAGCCAAGGCGCAAGGGTTTAAACAATGGTTATCAGTCACTCATCCTGATATTGAGCTACTTGTACCCCAATTACCCCCTTATCCTCAGCAAGCCGCTCAATTAATTGAAAAATTAGTAAAAGATAATGCCAATGATAAGTTAGGATTAATTGGCTCGTCGCTGGGGGGCTATCTTGCTATTTGGTTATCACAACGTTTTCATTTACCTGCAGTGGTGGTGAATCCTGCGGTTCGCCCGTTTGATTTGCTACAGGATTTTTTAGGCGATAATGAAAATCCTTATACTCATCAAAAGTATAGATTAGCACCTCACCATATGGATGAGTTACTTGCCTTACGTATTCCTACGATAACTTCCCCCGATCTTATTTGGTTGCTTCAACAAACTGGAGATGAAATACTTGATTATCGTCAAGCGGTTTCATATCTTGGCGCTTGTAAGCAAACAGTAGAGCAGGGAGGAAACCATGCTTTTGTTAATTTTGAACGTTTTTTCCCGGAAATTGTTCAGTTTTTGAAAATAACATCGTTTTCGACTCATTAACCTGCAATACTGGGGTTGATGTCTCAATTCAAAAATGAATATCATATTACCGCTAACACCTGTTATTATAAACAGTATTCTCAAACAGTGAACCGCAGATTAAAACAATGACTCAATCAAGTTATAATGCAAAGGATATTGAGGTTCTTAATGGTCTAGAGCCTGTACGTCGGCGTCCTGGTATGTATACCGATACCACTAGACCGAACCATTTGGCACAGGAAGTGATAGATAATAGCGTGGACGAGGCGCTTGCGGGGCATGCAACCAAGGTCGAAGTTATCTTATATGCAGACCAATCTATTGAGGTTATCGACAATGGGCGAGGAATGCCGGTTGATATCCATCCAGAACTGAAAGTCTCTGCTATTGAGCTGATCCTTGCCCATCTTCATGCCGGAGGAAAATTCTCCAATAAAAACTACCAATACTCTGGTGGCTTGCATGGTGTCGGGATCTCAGTGGTTAATGCGTTATCAAAGCGTATTGAAGTCACCGTGCGCCGAGAAGGCAAAATATATCAAATTGCTTTTGAGAACGGTGATAAAGTTGAAGAGCTACATCAAATAGGTACGTGTGCTAAACGAGATACAGGAACCAGTGTTCATTTCTGGCCGGATAGCACTTACTTTGATATTCCTCGTTTCTCATCAAAAAGCTTATCTCATGTATTAAAAGCCAAAGCGGTGTTGTGCCCAGGCGTCAATGTCTCTTTTACCGATAAAGTCAATAATACCCAAGAAACGTGGTGTTACGCTGATGGTTTAACAGACTATTTAAGTGAAGCTGTCGCTGAATTTGTTCGCCTGCCTGAAGAGCCATTTACAGGGAAATTTGAAGGTGATAACGAAGCCGTTGAATGGTCAATGCTTTGGTTGCCGGAAGGAGGCGATTTACTCACAGAAAGTTATGTGAACCTCATTCCAACCGTACAAGGTGGTACACACGTTAATGGTTTGCGCCAAGGTGTATTAGATGCCATGCGCGAGTTTTGTGAATTCCATAATTTATTGCCAAGAGGCATTAAATTAACCGCAGATGATACATGGGAGCGTTGTGCTTATGTGTTATCAGTAAAAATGCAAGATCCTCAATTTGCAGGACAAACCAAAGAGCGTCTATCGTCACGTCAAACCAGTGCCTTTGTTGCTAGTGCAGTAAAAAATGCATTTAGTTTATGGTTAAACCAAAACGTTCAAGTCGGTGAATTACTCGCTGAAATGGCTATTAGTAGTGCGCAACGACGTATGCGTGCGGCTAAAAAAGTGGTGAGAAAAAAACTGACTTCGGGGCCTGCATTGCCGGGTAAATTAGCAGATTGTACTTCGCAAGATTTACGTTATACCGAACTCTTCTTAGTTGAAGGGGACTCTGCGGGGGGCTCTGCTAAACAAGCTCGCGATCGTGAATATCAAGCGATTATGCCTCTACGTGGTAAAATTCTTAATACTTGGGAAGTCTCTTCTGATGAAGTATTAGCGTCACAAGAAGTGCATGATATTTCTGTGGCGATCGGGATGGATCCTGATAGTGATGATTTAAGCCAATTACGTTACGGAAAAATTTGTATCCTTGCGGATGCGGACTCCGATGGTTTACATATCGCCACTTTGCTTTGTGCTTTATTTGTTCGTCATTTCCCGGCATTAGTAAAGCAAGGTCATGTCTATATGGCTATGCCACCTCTTTATCGTATCGACTTAGGTAAAGAAGTGAGTTATGCCCTTGATGAAGCAGAAAAGAACGCTATTTTGCAACGCCTTAGCCGTAAAAAAGGTAAGCCAAATGTGCAACGCTTTAAAGGCTTAGGTGAGATGAATCCACTGCAATTACGTGAGACAACGCTTGATCCTAATACACGTCGTTTAGTGCAATTGGTGATTGATGATGAAAATTATCAAGAAACGTTGGGCATGATGGATATGTTACTTGCCAAAAAACGTTCTGAAGATCGCCGTAACTGGTTGCAAGAAAAAGGCGACGAAGTTGACATCGAAGTGTAATGGAACTCACCAAGCGTCTGAGGAAAATATTGAATGAGTGAACTGACTCATGATGGTGTAGAGCGCCAACCGCTCCACTTATTTACGGAAAATGCCTATCTCAATTACTCAATGTACGTGATTATGGATCGTGCATTGCCTTTTATTGGCGATGGGTTAAAGCCAGTACAGCGTCGTATCGTCTATGCGATGTCTGAATTAGGTTTAAACAGCAGTGCTAAATTTAAAAAATCAGCACGAACAGTGGGGGATGTATTAGGTAAATATCATCCCCACGGAGATAGCGCCTGTTATGAAGCCATGGTATTGATGGCGCAACCCTTCTCTTATCGTTATCCATTAATTGATGGGCAAGGTAACTGGGGGGCTCCGGATGATCCAAAATCTTTCGCAGCTATGCGTTATACCGAGTCTCGCTTATCTAAATATTCACAGATCCTGCTAAGCGAATTGGGACATGGTACTGTTGATTGGATCCCCAATTTTGATGGCACCCTGCAAGAGCCAAAAATGTTGCCTGCTCGTTTACCTAATATTTTATTAAATGGGACAACGGGGATTGCTGTCGGTATGGCAACGGATATTCCGCCACATAATGCGCGGGAAATCGGCCAAGCATTAACCATGCTATTAGATAATCCTGATGCTGGGTTATCTGATGTTATGCAATATGTACAAGGACCTGATTATCCAACAGAAGCGGAAGTGATCACCGCTCCTGAGGATATCAAAAAGATTTATAAAACAGGACGTGGTTCTATTAGAATGCGTGCTGTTTGGCAAAAAGAAGAGGGTTGTGCGGTGATAACAGCTCTCCCTCATCAAGTCTCTGGTGCTAAGGTACTTGAACAAATTGCTGCATTAATGCGAGCGAAAAAATTGCCTTTAGTTGATGATTTACGTGATGAGTCAGATCATGAAAATCCTACTCGATTGGTGATTGTTCCTCGTAGTAATCGCGTCGATTTAGAACAAGTCATGTATTACTTATTTGTAAATACAGACTTAGAGAAAAGTTATCGCGTTAACCTCAATATGATTGGGTTAGATAACCGTCCTGCTGTGAAAGGGCTATTAACCATTTTAAATGAGTGGTTAGTATATCGCCGTCAAACCGTAACCAATCGTTTAAACCATCGCTTAGAAAAAGTATTACGTCGTTTAGAAATTCTAAAAGGTTTATTAATCGCTTATCTCAATATTGATGAAGTGATTGAGATCATCCGTTATGAAGATGAGCCAAAAGCCGAATTAATGCGTCGTTTTGCATTATCAGATATTCAAGCAGAAGCGATTTTAGAGTTACGTTTACGTCACTTAGCTAAGCTTGAAGAGATAAAACTGCAAGCTGAAAGTGATGAACTGGAAAAAGAGCGCGACAGTATTGAAAAACTGTTAAATTCTCCTCGCCGTCTCAATACGTTATTGAAAAAAGAGATAGAGGCAGACGCTAAAGAGTTTGGTGATGAACGACGTTCTCCTATTCGACCTCAAGAAGAGGCGAAAGTGGTTAATGAACAAGATATGTTGCCATCAGAGCCTGTGACTATTGTGCTTTCTGAAATGGGATGGGTGCGTAGTGCGAAAGGGCACGAAATTGATCCTAGTACCATGAGTTATCGTGCCGGAGACAGTTATCATAGTGCGGTACGGGGTATGAGCAACCAGCCAGTATTGTTCCTTGATTCAACGGGTAGAAGCTATAGTTTAAGTCCCAATGACATGCCATCAGGCCGTAGCCAAGGTGAGCCTTTAACCGGTAAATTGACCTTCCCCCCTGACGCCAGCGTAAAATATATGTTAGCGGGAGCCGCTAAACAGGAGTATTTACTGGCAACAAAAGAGGGTTATGGCTCCGTACTCAGTTATGAAGAGATGGAGACAAAAAATAAAACCGGTAAAGGGTTGTTAACGGTTTCAGATGAAACAGAATTGCTAGCGCCTTTCTTAGTCGATGCAGAAAAGAAAAACAATCAACATTGGTTAGTTATTATCACCGATAAAACACGTATTCTGGCGATATCTGCAGAACATCTAAATGAGATGAATAAGAAAGGTCGAGGCACTCGCTTAGTTGCATTAGGCAAAGAGCAAAGTGATGTTATCGAACAAATCGTATTAATAGCAAAAAATGAAGCCCTCACTTTTACTGTTGATGGTCAACAACAAACATTAAAAGCAGAAGAGATTAGCTATTTTAGTGGTGATGTTGGCGATGAGCCTATCCCATTAAAACATCTTCACCCTGAAGCGGTTACCGTGATCATGTCCGAAAAAGGGCTTATCCGTTGCCAAAAAGGCCATAACATTGATGCGAAATCAGTGGGCTTTAAAACAGGGGATGATTATTTTGATGCAGTTGAAGGGATGAGCAATCAAGCGGTACATCTGATTGATACCACGGGTCAAAGTTATACTGTTGATGTTGACGCATTACCATCAGGCCGTAGTAAAGGTGATGATTTAACAGGACGATTAAAAGTCCAAAAAGGGGCTCAATTACGTCATGTGGTGATGGGTGAAAGTAGCGATAAGATCTTAATGGCATCCGACGCTGGTTATGGGTTTATCTGTAGTATTGATGACTTAACCTCTAAAAATAGAGCTGGTAAATCATTATTAACATTACCTGAAAATGCATTACCATTACCACCTCAACGCTTAAATGCTGAATTGAGTGATTTGATCATGATCATTACTCAGGGTGGGCGAATGCTGATTTTTGAAGCCTCTGAGTTGCCAACTATGGTAAAAGGAAAAGGTAACCAAATGGTTTCTATTCCTGCTTCACAGGCTGCAAGTGGTGAAGATAAAGTCGCTTGGTTGCGGGTATTACCAGAAAATGCCAGTGTTACATTGCATTTTGGTAAACGTAAACTCACGATGTCGATGAATGAATTACAGACATTTAAAGCCAAACGTGGTCGTCGTGGAACCTCGCTCCCTCGTGGTGCACAAAGTATCGATCATATAGATATCGAAACTCATTAATTTTAACTTTCAATGTAGATTAGTGGGTCATATGACCCACTTATTATTAGGACGCTAAAAGCTTATGCTAGCCATTATTCGAGGCATTATTGTCATTCTGTACACCATTATTGTGGTGACTTTTGGGATGATCTATTGCATGTTTTCTCCCAGAAATCCGAAACACGTAATGACTTATGGACGTTTATTCGGCAAATTATCACATGTCTTTGGGATCAAATTAGTTGAGCGTTTTCCTAAAGAAGCTAAAAGTTATGGACCCAGTATTTATATTGGTAACCATCAAAATAACTTTGATATGGTGACAATGTCGAATGCGGTACAACCTAATACCGTGACGGTGGGTAAAAAAAGCTTGGTGTTTATTCCTTTCTTTGGACAGCTTTATTGGATCACTGGCAATATTTTGATTGATAGAGGTAATCGCTCTAAAGCCCATAGCACCATCACTCAGGTTGCAGAGCAAATCAAAGCGAAAAAAATCTCTGTATGGATGTTTCCTGAAGGAACTCGTAGCCGAGGACGTGGTTTATTACCTTTTAAAACAGGGGCTTTTCACGCGGCGATGCAAGCGGGGGTGCCTATTGTGCCTGTTTGTGTCTCTACCACACAAGGTAAGATAAAATTAAATCGCTGGAATAATGGCTACGTTATTGTTGAAATGTTGCCACCGATTGATGTATCAAAATATAACAAAGATCAGGTGAGAGAATTAGCTGAAGATTGTCGTCAGATCATGAAGGCTAAAATTGAAGAACTTGATAAAGAAGTGGAAGAAATGAATAAACGCGATTTTGCAGGTAAGTTAAATTAACAGTCTGTAATTTATTTAATTGTTTATCATACCTAATGCCAAATCGATTAGATTTGGCATTTTTATAACATCATGATTTTAATGGTTTAATTATATACTTTATAATGGCTAACAATAAACGTTATAGGTTGATTGATCGTTTGAATATATCCCGATTTTCGGACGGATATTGTCTTTAATAAATTAAAATGCACTAAGTTATCAACTATTTTTAGGATTTATGTCATATCCGCGTTATTATGCTGTCATAATTTGATTTAAGTCTTTTGTCTTTAAATATCACAGCAGCTTTTTTCCTATCAGTTGATCCTCACTCGTGGGATAGGAATATGGGTATTTTGTTGCGGAGAAAGTATGTCATTTAGTCGTCGCCAGTTTTTACAGGCTTCAGGCTTAGCGGTATGTCTGGGCTCATTATCTTCATCTGTTCGTGCAGGATCAGTTAGTGATAGAAAACTACCTATTCCCCCATTACTTGAATCACGTAATGGTCAGCCTCTTTTTGTAACGTTACAAAAAGTGCATTGGGCCTTTGATGGCACACAAAAAACAGAAGTCTGGGGCATTAATGGCTCAATGCCGGGTCCGACAATCAAAGTAAAAAGCGGTGATGATGTCAAACTGATTTATAGCAATCGCCTTAATGAACCCGTTTCTATGACCGTAAGTGGCTTATTAGTTCCGGGAACACAAATAGGTGGAGCTGCAAGGATGATGTCTCCGGGAGCCTATTGGTCACCGGTGTTGCCTATTCGTCAAAAAGCGGCCACCTGCTGGTATCATGCGAATACGCCTTTTAAAATGGCGCCTCATGTCTATAACGGATTGGTAGGCATGTGGATTGTTGAAGACGAAGAGAGCAAATCGTTACCATTGCCTAAACATTATGGGGTAAATGACTTTCCTATTATTCTTCAAGATAAACGCCTTGATAACTTTGGAACTCCACAGTACGACAAAGAAGCCGCGACAGAGGGCTTTTATGGTGACACATTATTAGTGAATGGCTGTGAAGATCCCTATATTGAAGTATCAAGAGGTTGGATTCGTTTACGCTTAGTTAATGCCTCGAATGCCCGACGCTATGAGTTATCGGCGAATGATGGTCGCTCACTCTATCTGATAGCCTCTGATCAAGGTTTGTTAACATCACCGGTAGAATTGAAATCTATTCCTATGGCACCGGGTGAGCGACGTGAAATTCTTATTGATCTATCAGAAGGCGAAGAAGTGACTATCACTGCTGGGCAAAGTGCCGGATTTATGGATAGATTACGTGGTATTTTTGAACCTTCTAACTTATTGCGCAATACCAATGTGCTAACCATCAAGCCTACTGGACTGATGTCACTGGTTACCGATAAAGCTCCACAACAGTTGGTGGTGGATGACACACAAATTACCACCTCAATTCAACCGAGAACGATCCAATTACAAAACAGTCCTCCAGGTATTAATAATGCGCGTTGGGAGTTATCAAGGATCGATCTTGTCGGTAAACAAAATGGCTGGGAACGTTGGTTAGTGACAGTGGAAACACCACAACCTTTTCATATTGAAGGTGCACGTTTTAAAGTGATTAATCATGATGGACAAAAACCAGCGCCTGCTGATTTTGGTTGGAAAGATACAGTGTGGATCGAAAAACAGAGTGAATTATTAGTTGAGCTAAAACAGCCTTCTTATTCCCATTTCCCTTTTGTTTATTATAGCCAAATACTCGAAAATGCGGATAAAGGGATTGCGGGGCAAATGGAAATCACGCCATCAGAATAAAAATTAAGTAATATCACGTCAAAAATTAAAATAAAAACAGTATTTTTAAAATAAAGATACTGTTTTTTTTATTACTATAAAATTAAGAAAAATAAATTTTTCATACTAGAATTAAATAGCTAAATCAGATTATAAAATAAATTGTTAATTAATTTAGCTATTATGTTTTTTTATTGGTTTGCTTTTTATCAGCTTTATTTAGCTATTGAAAGCTGTCAGTATTACCGTAGAAAACGTTAAATCTATTTATTTATATAATATTAGATTATGTTTTAAAATTGTTTAATTAAACTATTAAGTTGTGATTTGTTAGGCAATCTATCTATTTTTGTGGTTTAGCTTCGTATATTTGAGAGATCCCTCAAGTAATTATTGTTATAAAAAAGAGAGGATCGCTACGTCTTTTGTTTTTATTCCTTAATTAATGTTATCCCTTTCAACATAACAGAAGGTACAGAATGAACAAAGAAATAGCTTTAAGTCACCATCCCATTAATCAGAAAAAAAATACCACAAACTCTCTATTTCAACTCTCCCTTATTACTTCGGCACTTCTTTTTTCTGGCTATGCTGTTGCATATTCAGAAGTTGGACAATTAGGTAATAAACAAAGTTGGGAAAGCCCTGAATATCAAAAAGACTGGGGGCTTGCAGCCATGAATGCCTCTAGTGCTTATGCTCTGGGTTTTCATGGTCAAGGTGCTAAAGTCGGGGTGATGGACTCTGGTGCACTGCTCTCACATCAAGAGTTGAGTGGATCTCGTTTTCATGCAGTAAAAGCCAAAGGTGAATATGGCTCTACGGGAATGCGCTATCCACAAGAAATGGGCGGACATTATGAAAAAGGCCAAGTCTTTGATGTCGATGGTAATTGGATCAAAGGGGTGAATGATACCCATGGCACACATGTCACTGGTACTGTGGGGGCTAACCGTGATGGTAATGGTATGCATGGTGTGGCGTGGGGGGCTGATATTTATTTAGGGAATACTGGGGCAACAGACAGCAATAACTATGGCCCTTATCAAGACTATACCTATTTCTATACTGGCTGGAAAGCGATGGTCGATGCGGGTGCGCAAGTGATTAATAATAGCTGGGGGACTAACCCGCGCATTATTAATACAGATAAAACAGAGGGGCCTGATGGTGGTAATACCACGATACATATGCCTGTTAACACCACGGCACAGACAGAATACGAATATTTCTGCTTTAAAAAAGTCTATGGTGATAAACCTTCCTTTGTTGATGCTGCTTATGATGCAGTTAAAGGAACGAATGTTGTTCAGGTCTTTACAACGGGTAATCGCGACTTTGCTCAACCTTATTATCGTCCTCTTTATCCTTATTTTAATCCCGAAGCCGAACAGCATTGGATTGCGGTGGCAGGATTGAAGCAAAATGCGGATAACACCGGTTATGTATTAGAAAAAGTCTTCAATGAAGCGGGTAATGCAAAATGGTGGACAGTGGTTGCACCAGGTCGAAATATCTATTCTACAGTGGTTGATAAAGAGGGAAATCCAGGTTGGGATACCTTTAGTGGTACTTCAATGGCAGCTCCTCATGTGACGGGGGCGATGGGAGTATTAATGTCTCGTTATCCTTCCATGAACGCCATTCAAGTTCGTGATGTCATGTTCACTACCGCTAACCATCGTGATCCTGATGGCTCTTTATATGAGAGCTGGACGGCTGCAGAAGGTACTCCCGATGTACGTTATGGGTGGGGAACACCAGATTTAGATAAAGGGATGTATGGTCCGGGTCAATTGCTAGGTAAATTTGAATATAACCTAAATGCGACACCGCTTGATGTGTGGACTAATGATATTTCCCAAACAGCTTTAGATCTACGTAAGCAAGAAGATCTCGCATGGTTGAAAGAATATACCGAAAAAGGTATTGCGGCAGGAGGTGATTATCATCTCGGTACTGATTTTGTGATTAATGATGGCAATCCTGATCCTACATCACATATTGTTAGCCAAGAAGATGCTGAAAAATGGCGTCAAGAATATTACCAAAAACGCGCTGATGCTATTCAAGCTAAAATTGATGCTGGCTTATATGATGGTGCTTTGGTGAAGCGAGGCGAAGGTACGTTAGTCATGACGGGAAATAATAGTTACCGTGGTGGTACAACTGTCGAACAAGGTACTTTATATGGCTTTAGCGGATCTTTTGGGACACAAGCCGTCAATGTTAATGGTGGGAAATTAGGTATTATTGAGCGTTATAACGATACTTTTACTCAAAAAGGCCAATTAACCTCAAACCAAAACCATAAAGTAAACATTAATATTAATGATAAAGGTCGTTATTTAGTGACCGCAGGACACAATGTTAATATTGGTAACTTAGTGCTTAATCAAGGAGCCGATATTGATGTGGGGGCGGATAATGTTGGGCAACTAAAAGATATTTATCTTAATAATAGTGTTGTTGTCGGTGAGGTGAATACAGATAGTTTAGTTGATAATCGTACTAAAACGAAAATGTTAGCCAGTAACCGTGTGGTTGCAGATCCAGCCACAACCACTACTGTCACCAATAATGATTATGCTTTATTTGATAAACATATCACGATAACAGATAAAACCATCAGTGGCAGTTTAACTAAGAAAGAAAATACGACTTTAGCCACCTTTGCTGATAATGAAAATGGTCGTGCTATTGCTAATGCATTAGATAATACAGGAGATGGTGAGCTATTTAATGCTGTATTACCGATGAATGAAAATGATCTGAAAACCACTTATCAATCATTGGGTAGTGATATGTATTTAAATGCCAATAATGCCAGTATTGTTAATGTATTGGGTTTAACTCGTACAGTGAAAGATCAGGCTATTGGTATCGGTGATGGTCGTCATGCACAACTAGGTAATAGTAATGCGCGTATTTGGATCAGCGGCATGGGTCAGTGGGGTAAGACGGATTATGGCCACAGTGATATGGATGTTGATTTCTATGTTGGGTTATTAGGTGCTGAAATTGATGTTACTGAAAATACTAAAGCGGGTCTATTTTTCGGTGCAGGCTCCACCAAATATAAAGGCAATCAATATGGAAAGATAGATAGTAATGATATTCATATTGGTGCTTATGGGATCTCTAATCTTTATGATGTTGCCTCATTAAATTATGGATTTACACATACAAACCAAGATAGAGATGCAAAAAGAACACTCTGGATAGGACAAACTGCAGGTTATAACTCAACCAGTTACGATGCGAAAATTAGTCAATTCTTTTTAGAAGGCGCTTATACTCAATTGAATACTAGCCAGTACTCAATTGAACCTTATGCTGGATTTAGTTGGTTAAGAGTATCCACTGATAATATCAATGAAAATGTGGGTAATATGAAGTTTACCACTAAAACAGATGCACAAGATATTCAAGTTACTACGGTTGGTTTACGTGGTGGATATCCATTTATGGCAGGCAATATTAATATGGCATTAAAAGGTGATATATCAGCAAGCCATCTGTTTGGTGATAATCGCCCTGAATCACGTCTATGGTTATCCAATTCAGGTGAGGCATCACTACGAGGTGGTAAACTAGATAATTTATTTGGTGTTGGTCTAGGTGTTGATGCGCAGTTAAGTAAATCAACCACTTTCGGTATCTCTTATCAAGGTCAATATAATAGTGATATCAATTCGAGTGGTATTAATGCAATATTGAAAATTAATTTCTAAATCTTATTTGTTTTTTGATATTTATAGCCCTTAGTAATAAGGGCTTTTTTTTGTATGAAGATGTAAGTAAATAAAGGATAGTTTTACTATGAATAAGGAGTTTTTATGCATATAAGAAATAATTCTGATAACGTTACTTCAATAAAAAAACACTATGAAAATATAAAAGAGAAATACCAAATAAAAAATAAAATCAACAATGTGTTAAATACACTTTCAAGTCTTTATATTGAAAGGGAAAAGATTACTTTACTATCTAAAATATCATTTTTTATAAAGAGTATTTTTAATATTAATGTTGGGGTGGTTTTTCTATTAGACAAAAGTCAACATGCTAAAATTAATACATTATCCATTTTGATGAGAAATGGAGGGGAAGTATATTTTAAAAACTGTAAGCTAATTAACTCAGATTTTGTTAGCTTTAAGAATAAACATTTAGAGACATTTTTTTTAAATTTAAGTTTTGCAATAAAAAATGATTGTCATGATGATGTTAAAAGATTAATACAATGTTATCTTTATGAACAATCAAAAACAAAAGGAGACTTTATTACTATAATGAACATTGCTTTCAATGTAATTAATCATTATCCAAAAGAAATGTTTGAACAATTGAAGAAATATCACCCAAAGTGCGATGATATGGTATATTATAGTGATTTTAACTATAAACAACATATTGATATGGCATTAAGTTATGTTTGTAAAGAGATTAATAGAAAAGATAATAATGAATTAATTAATTCAATAATAAATTTAGTTACTATGATGTATAATGTTTATTCGGTGGAGATGGATAAAGCGTTTATTGTCAATATAACTAAATGTTTTATTGATAAAGCAATGGAATTTAATACGGTAAACTATATTAACGATACTTTTAAAAAGTCAATATTAAATTTTCTAACTAATAAATTAAGAAATAATGAAGACGTTCAAAAGTTTGTAGATGATATGCTTACATTAGGAGTGTTAGAAAAAAAAGATATTATTAAAGCTAAAAAAATGACAATGGAAGACGAGAGTTTTATCACTAAACATAATAGAAGAATGCAAAATATTTTTACTAAGAATGAAAATAGTGATGAAATGAAATATACCATTGCTAATATTATTAGAAATAATTATGAGGATATTTTAGAACAAATAGACAATGAGTGTGATGATCTTAAAGATAAATATAAAGATATTTTACTGGATATTATTGATTACTTAAGGGACGATAAGGATTGGAATTTTGATTCATTAATAATCCGTTACACCTATTTTAATTCTTTTTATTAAAGAGATCTTTGTTTCTTTAACACTACTTTAATTTTTAAACCAACCAGCACGACACTTAGCACTTTATTGAGCCATTTTTTTATTGGCAAACTTTAACTAACAAAAGCAAGCAAACGACTATTAATCCTAAGTAATAAAAGCGTATCACAATTTTTCACCTGTACTCGAACTGACTCATATTGATGTTACATAGCGATAAAAAAGGGGGGGAGCTTAAGAGAGTGTTGATGAAAGAGAAAATGGTGTAAGAGTCTTTTTAACGTAGATTTGCAACTAATACTCTCTATTTTTATCAATCGTATGATTGCCTTAACGAAAAGTGATACTTTAATGTTAAAAGTGCTATAAGCCAGTCAATGAGAAGTAGCAGTGCCTCTTTTCGCATGTTATTGATAAGGTGCTACATTTTTTACGATGAGAAAAAAGTAAGGTTCTCGCGCCTGTAATGAGCGTAAAGTAATTGTAAAAACACCTAAAGAATTTTCAAATATAATAGCAACTGCCATATAGCACTATTATAATGTTTAAAGCTTTCATGATTAAGTTAACACTTCCTGTATAAAGCAATTATTTATTATCGGTGAAGCATAAATTGTATCGACTCAAGTTTTCGCTTTCCGTATAGTATAAATAGTTTTCCCATTTTTACCCGTAGGTATGTAAATGAATATTAGTTTAATCGCAGCATTAGCGGCGGATCGTATTATTGGTATGGAAAAGGCGATGCCTTGGACATTACCGGGTGATCTCGCATGGTTTAAAAAAAATACATTAAATAAACCCGTTATTATGGGCCGGGTGACTTATGAGTCTATCGGGCGTCCTTTACCTAATCGTCTCAATATTGTATTAAGCAGTCAGCCTGGAAATGATGACAATGTTGTTTGGGTGAAATCCGTTGAAGAAGCACTACAAGCTGCTGAAAATAATGATGAAATCATGGTGATTGGTGGCGGTAAGGTTTATGAGCAATTCCTACCAATGGCGAATAAATTATACCTTACTCATATTGATGCTGAAGTGATTGGTGATACAACTTTCCCCGATTATGAGCCTGATGAGTGGGATTCTACTTTTATGGAATACCATGAGGCAGATGAAAATAATTCGCATAACTACTGTTTTGAAATATTAAAAAGAAGAAAATAACAAAATTTAAATAAAAAAGGAGATTAAATATCTCCTTTTTATTTTTATTAATTTATTAATATATTCATATTTAAATATGAATATATACTATAACTAAAATATAATTAGCTATAAAGAGTACCCTATAATTAAATATTCATTATTTATCTTTTAATAAATATCTTTATAAAGAATAATCTATAATAAATAGCGCAATATAGCGGTGAATTCTGCTTGTTGTTATAAAAAAGCTACTTAATTTGTTTTGAGAAAAAACAATCTATTGATTTAAATCAGGTTATCTTTGTAATAGCTCTCAGAAGAGAGTAGATAGCCCAGATAGCCCAGATAGCATAGTAAAATAAATCAACACCTATGCTATCTTGACGCTACCAAATTATGGTAAATGTGTGAGACTAGGTTGGATAAAATAACGTTTGTCTTCCCAACGTAGACAGGTTAGAACACCGCCCCAGCAACAGCCAGTATCTAGCGCATAGATGTTTTCAGGGGTGCCTTTTCCCTCTAAAGAGGCCCAGTGGCCAAAGATAATACTGTAATCATTTGGTAGTTGATTAGGTAAATCAAACCAAGGTTTTAATGGCGCAGGCGCATTTTCAGGCTTATCTTTACAAATCATATCCAACTGCCCGTTAGGAAAACAATAGCGCATACGAGTAAAAGCATTGGTGCTAAAGCGTAATCGCGGTAAGCCAGTTAATTCGGGTGACCAATTATTGGGCATATCACCATACATAGAATTAATGAAAAGGGGGTAACTATCGCTACTTAATATGGCTTCTACTTCTCGGGCACATTTTTTAGCTGTTGCTAAATCCCACTGAGGGGTAATACCTGCGTGTGCCATAACGATTTTCTTTTCTTCATCAACTTGTAATAGCGGTTGACGTCGTAACCAATTAATTAATTCATCAGCATCTGGTGCATTGAGTAATTCATTAAGCTTATCTTTGGGTTTATTACGACTAATCTTTGCAAATACACCCAGTAGATGCAGATCGTGATTCCCTAATACGAGTTTTAACGCTGAGCCTAAGCTTTTGACAAAACGCAATACTTCAAGTGAATCAGGTCCTCGAGCAACCAGATCCCCCGTTAACCAAAGTGTATCTTGATTGGCGTCGAAATTAACTTGATTGAGAAGTTGGCGTAATTCACGATAACAGCCGTGAACATCGCCAATTAAATAAGTAGCCATAATTAATTTATCAATGTAGGGATAGCAAGGCGGAAAACAGGGATGTCAATTTGAAACAGACGTCCTTGTGCGTCAATCATTTCATAATGACCTTCCATGGTGCCCATCGGCGTTTCAAGAACCGCGCCACTGGTATAACGATACCGTGAGCCAGCTTCAATCAGAGGTTGTTCACCAACAACCCCTTCACCTTGAACTTCAGTGGTATTTCCTTGTGCATTGGTGATCAACCAATAGCGACGTAGGAGGCGAATAGCATGTTTATTCAAGTTATGTATGGTGATGGTATAAGCAAAAACATAGCGCTGTTCTTCTGGCGAAGATTGGCTCTCAATGTAAACGCTTTGTACCTGTATCGCCACTTTGGATGAAGTAAACATAATACCTCCTAGGTCTAGTGTGCGCTATTTCACTCAGCGTGTTGCTGTTGTGATGATAACCAGTTTGCCACTTTACAGTATTGCTCAACAGAAATATTTTCTGCGCGTGCAGTGGGATCAATATCTAATGCCAGCATATCTTCTGCTGTAAGTAGTCCACCTAAGCTATTACGTAACGTTTTACGGCGCTGATTAAAGGCTTGTGATGTGATACGGCTTAACATAGCAATATCTGTCACCGGATAGGGTTTTTCCTTATAAGGGATCAGACGCACAACGGCAGAATCTACTTTCGGGGCTGGCCTAAATGAGCTTGGTGGCACTTCAATAATAGGAATGACTTGGCAGTGGTATTGTGCCATGACACTTAAGCGGCCATAAGTTTTACTACCATGACTTGCCACTAGGCGATTAACCACCTCTTTTTGCAACATAAAAGTCATGTCAGAAATGGCATCAGCAAAACTAAATAGATGGAACATTAATGGCGTTGAAATATTATAAGGTAGGTTACCAAAAACCCGCAGAGGTTGCTGACGCTCTTTTGCTAATTGGGCAAAATCAATCGTCATCGCATCTTGCTGAATAATGGTTAGCTTATCTTTTAATGTAGGGTGAACTTCTAAGCGTGCAGCTAAATCACGGTCAATTTCGACGACCGTCATTTTATCCATTCTTTCCCCCACCGGCTCAGTAAGCGCGCCTAAACCAGGACCGATTTCAATAACGGCTTCACCGGGTTGTGGATAAATAGATTCAACAATACTTTCAATAATATAGCTGTCTGTTAAAAAGTTCTGCCCGAAGCGTTTGCGGGCAAAGTGCCCCTGATGGACTCTATTATTCATTACAATTTTGTATCATATTAATGGCTAAATTTAATGCGGTGCGAAAACTGCCAGCATCTGCGCTTTTAGTACCTGCAAGTTCAAGGGCTGTCCCATGATCAACAGATGTACGAATAAAAGGTAGACCGAGCGTGATATTCACAGCACGACCGAAACCTTCATATTTTAGCACAGGTAATCCTTGATCGTGGTACATCGCAAGCACAGCATCTGCATGTGTTAAATATTTAGGCTGGAATAAGGTATCCGCAGGGTAAGGCCCATGAAGTTGAATACCTTGTTGGCGTAATTGCTCTAATGCGGGTTCAATAATATCGATCTCCTCACGCCCCATATGACCGCCTTCTCCAGCATGAGGATTTAGGCCGCATACGTAAATATGTGGTGATGAGATGCCAAATTTGGTTTTTAGATCATGGTTTAAAATGGTGATGATCTCATTAAGCAACTCACCCGTAATCGCATCAGCAACTTCTCTTAAGGGCAGGTGTGTGGTGGCGAGAGCGACTCTTAAAGTGTCCGTTGCCAGCATCATCACCACTCGTTGACAATGGCTACGATCGGCAAAGAACTCTGTATGCCCTGTAAATGGCACACCGGCATCATTAATAACCCCTTTATGTACCGGCCCTGTGACTAAAGCAGAAAACTCTCCGTTTAAACATCCATCACAAGCGCGAGCAAGCGTTTGTACCACATAGTGGCCATTGGCAGTATTAAGTGTACCTGCGACAACCGAAGGGTCGGTTAATTCAACGGCAAGTACACAAATTTGGCCAGGGATATGTGCTGTAGGTGGATTATCTGGGGAATATTCAACTAAAGTGAGTGGGAGATTGAGTTGCTGTGCTCTTGCTCGTAATAATTGAGGATCAGCGCATACTACCCAAGGAAGTGCCCACTGTGACTGTGCTAATGAAATAATCAGGTCAGGACCAACCCCGGCGGGTTCGCCGGGGGTGATAACGAGGGGTTTTTTTAGCTTAGTTTGCATTATTCTCGTTCATTATTTTCACATAAGCGCCTGCACGCAACTCTTGCATCCAGTTTTGCACTTCTTCATTAAACTTGCGGTTAAACAGTAAGCGGTAAGCTTGTTCTTTATTCGCTGCATCTGTTTTATCAACGCTACGCGTATCTTCAAGTTCAATTAAGTGCCAGCCAAAATTAGAGCGCACAGGTTGGCTTAATTCATTTTTGTTTAAACGCATCAACGCGTCACGGAAAGCTGGATCATAAATATCAGGCATTGACCATCCTAACTCACCGCCACGTAATGCTGAACCGGGATCTTCAGAATACTCTTTAGCCGCATCCGCAAAACTGATTTTACCGCTACGAATATCGGCGGAAATTTTCTGTAGTTTGGCATAAGCCTGCTCATCATTCATGATAGGCGAGCTTTTTAGTAAGATATGGCGTGCTTTTACTTCAGTCACAGAAACGGTTTTTGAAGCACCACGTATATCATTGACTTTAATAATATGTAGACCAACACCTGATTGCAGTGGCCCGACAATTTCACCTTTTTGTGCATTAGCAAGCTGTTTAGCAAAGATTGTCGGTAACTCATCAATTGATGCCCATCCCATATTACCACCATTAAGTGCTTGTGGATCGGCAGAATAAGTGGCGGCTAATTTTCCGAAATCAGCACCGTTTTTTAGCTGGTTCTTAATACGGTTCACCACTTGCTGTGCTTTTTCAATTTCTGCAGGTGATGGATTTTCTGATAATGGAATTAAGATATGGCTAAGATTAAGATCAATACTTTGGCTTGCTTGGCTTTCAATTTGTTTAGCTAATGAGTCCACTTCTTGTGGCAAAATCGTAATACGACGACGAACTTCGTTATTACGCACTTCTGCTAACATCATCTCTTTACGAATATCTTGACGATAATCGTTATAAGCAATGCCATCGGCAGCAAGACGTTTTTTTAACTGCTCTAGTGTCAGGTTATTTTCTGCGGCAATCCCTTGAATGGTTGACTCAACGGCAGCTTCAGGAATATCAATTTGCATCTGTTGAGCCATTTGCAAGATGATGTTATCCATCACCAAGCGCTCTAAGATTTGTTGGCGCAAAACTTGCTCATCAGGCATTTCTTGCCCGGCATTTTTGGCATTCATTTGCACCGTTTGTAACATTCTATTGACGTCGCTTTCCAGAACGACACCGTTATTGACGATAGCCGATACGCGGTTGAGTTCTTGTGCTGCAAAAGTGGTTGTGCTGGTGGCTGCACCAACCGTGATCATTAAGCCGATAACCAGCGTTTTCCAATTTTTCATAAGTTTCCCATTATGTGTTTTCCGCATTTTGCGCGATGACATATTCATTCAGCCAATTTTGTCGTTTGGGTTAATCAAAACGCTCTTTGATAAGGTAAGATACCGCGCTCAAGCATTTTTTGACTACCTAAACTATGATTGTTACTTAGGCCTCTGAGTTCCAAATTGATTGACCATTTGTTGTCAATATCGCTGTGGTCTTCTTTCCAGCCAACAATTTTACGTTCATAACCAACGTTTACCGCCCAGCAACAGGTGTTATATTGCAAGCCGACCATTTGGCTTACTGGCTCTGAATCTTTGGTATCAAAGTAATAAGCGCCGACCAGTCCCCAACGTTCTGCTAAAGGCCAACTGCCGACAATACCAATTTGAGAAATGCCTTTTTGGTATTCTGGTAGTTGATTGACCCCGCCATCATAAGGGCGAACCCGTGTTGCTTGAATATAATCACGGTCTACATAACGATAGCTCAATTGTAAGAGATGGTCGCTATCACGGCGATACTCCATAATCGCATCACCCATAGAGACACTGCCTAAACGACGGTCATATTGTAAACCACCACGCATACCTAAAGTATCAGTAATACGCCAATATGCATCGCCTGCCCATACCATAGATCCGGTTTCATCTTTGCTATTGATAATTTCATTCGATGAACCTGTTTTCGGACGCTCAAAGAAATAGATTTGACCAACAGAAATATTAAAACGTTCAACCAGTTCACTGTCATAAAAACGTGAAGTAACACCCGCCGTTAATTGGTTTGCAGAAGCAATGCGATCTAGACCACCGTACATTCTGTCACGGAAAAGTCCGCTATAGTTGGATTGTAATAGCGCTGAGTCAAAGTTATTGATATTAGACTGATCTTTATACGGCACATACAGATATTGTACTCGTGGCTCTAACGTTTGCGTAATATCGTTAGTGTCATATTGGCGCTCAAATACCACTTTCATATCTGACTTAAATTGTGGTAGTACGCGGTTGACGCTATCATCAAGTTTTTGATGTGGATACTTCTTCTTATAAGCATCAGGAATATCTTGATCATAATGAGTCGCCATCAATTTAAACTCATTATTAAAGCTTGCCCAGCCAGTGGAGGCAGGTAAGGAAATGGTTGGCTCTATATGATAACGGTTCGCTTCAGGGGTGTTTTCTCCGACACTGGTAAAGCGGACAAATTGTGCATAAGTACGAAAATCAAATGGGCCAATATCATTTTTATAATAATTAAGATCAAGCTGCGGCTCAGCACGATAAGCCCTTGCATCTTTATTATCCGAGAAAATTTGGAACTGTTTAGTGGTTAATGTGGCATTCCAATTTTGCTGAGCATAACCGGTACTGAATTTTTGCGTCGCATAACCATCAGTGGTATTACCATATTGCGAAGTAAAGTCGGTGAAATATTTGTTATCACTGACTTTTGTGTAGTCAACATTAAAGCGCCACACATTGTTCATCACCCCACTGTGACCCCAATAGAATAACCAACGTGTAGCAGAATCACGCGCCAGATAACCCGCTTTTTCGTCTGCTTTATCTTTATTGTATTGACTGTCGTGGTTGATCCAATCAACCGCAATCGTACCGCGACCCGGTTTTGTTAAATAACGAAATTCATTATCGAGCTTTAAACCACGGCGACTAATATAATTCGTGGTAATAGTCGCATCATAATTAGGGGCAATATTCCAATAGTAAGGTAGTTGGAAGTCAAACCCAGAACTACGAGAATAGTTACCATTAGGAATTAAGAAACCAGAGCGACGTTTATCGCCGATCGGTAATTGCAGATAAGGACTATAGAAAACTGGGACGTTAGCAACACGAAAACGCGCATTCCAAATTTCTGCTACTTGCTCTTCACGATCTAAGATAACCTCAGAGCCGACAACACTCCAACTATCGTCTCCGGGTAGACAAGAGGTAAACATCCCTTTATCCATAATGGTATAGCGGTTTTCGCCACGCATTTGCATTTTATTCGCGTAGCCACGGCCTTGTCGGCCCACCATTTGGTATTTACCTTCTTCGATATCAGTATCTTTATTATTTAGATTAGACCAAGCACGTGGGCCTTTTAAGATGATTTGTGGATCATCATAAGAGACATTACCTGTCGCGGTGACCATTCTTAATGGTGTTTCACCTTCTGTTTGGGTCAACTCAACATTATCTGCGCTTAATGTTTGATTTCCCTGTTTAATGTCTACATTGCCTCTATATTGGATCATGCGTGGGTATTCCCCCTGCATATCCTTAGCCGTAATGGTGACAGGTAATGAGTTAGGATCGCCTTCGACTAATGGCTTATTATAAACAGGGACTCCCAGTAAACATTGAGAGGCAAGATCAGCATATGCAGGCTGAGCATAAATTGTGGCCCAAACTAAGGTGGCCAGCAGTGTGGGATAACTTTTTTTCATGAGTATTTATGTGCTTCCGTCATCAGTGGCTTCTACTGCTAAATAGCGAGAAACTAACGCAGGGAGTTATGCAACACTAGCCCAACGTCCTGAACATTGTTCTAACGGTAACCGAAAAAAGAGCAGTTCCCTTTTTTCGATGTTTCTATGTTGAAATCGGTTTATAGCTTTATTAGAAACAAAAAAACACCGCGCTTGTGCGGTATTTCGTGCTGCATAACAACGCTAAAGTTATTCGTTTGGTCACTTATTTTACTTTAACACAATTTAAACGAAAACAGCATTATCTCTGTGCAAGCAGCTAGCGAAAACCTCATCATTTTAAGAAAAAGTTTATTTGAGCTTGCTTGATGTTAGGTGTGAAAGCAAATGAATAGTATGATAATGCAAAATTGTGAGCAGGGCATTGAAGATTTGAGGAGTCTATGCGCTATTGGGGAAAATTATTAGGCCTTATCATCGGTAGTTTTGCCGGGATCGGCTTTTGGGGCATTGTGATTGGGGTTTTTCTAGGACACCTTTATGACGTACAAAGAAGTAAATTAAGCTATGGTGGGCGCTATAATCGTGATAGACAAGCCTATTTCTTTGCTGCCACATTCCAAGTCTTAGGGCATTTAACCAAATCCAAAGGACGAGTGACACAAACCGATATCACATTAGCCAGTACGTTAATGGATAGAATGAATTTACATGGGGCAGCACGTCAAGCAGCACAACAGGCGTTTCGAGAAGGTAAAGAGGTTGATTTCCCACTCAGAGCCACCTTACAACGTGTTCGCCAAATTTGTGCTGGTCGCCGTGATTTACTGCAGATGTTTCTGGAAATTCAATTACAAGCCGCATTTGCTGATGGGCAGTTACATCCTAACGAACGTAAAATGCTGTTTATTATTATTGATGAGCTCGGATTTTCTCGCGCCCGTTTTGAACATATATTAGCCATGATGCAGGCGGGGCAAAGTTTTCATTATCAACAAGGGCAAAATTATCAGCCACAAACTCAAGGCCCAACGCTTTCTGACGCCTATAAAGTGTTAGGTATTAAAGAGGGGGATGATGTTAAAACAATAAAAAGAGCTTATCGAAAATTAATGGGAGAACATCATCCTGATAAATTGGTTGCAAAAGGTTTACCACCGGAGATGATGGAAATTGCAAAACAAAAAGCACAAGCTATCCAAGTTGCTTACGATTTGATTAAAAAAGAAAAAGGATTTCGTTAACATCTTGTAAATAAAGATGAGAAAAGAGAGAATTAATCCGTGATGAAGATAACTCAGTCTTAGTTGAGATTATTATTTGTCACGGTAAAATATAAGTGAAATTTAATTATTTCACTCTCATTCTCTTATAAAAGGAACTATATCAATGTCAAACGTCCGTGTTCTTGTTGGGGTAATAGGATTAGCGCTCTGTCTGCTCCTTGCTTCACTAAGTTCGGTGACCGTTTTAGTGTCGTAAGACAGGTTAAAAATCTGCCAGGCATTCAAAATGTATCGGTGAATGAAAGGCCGGATGCGTAATAAATAATTCCTGAGCATGTAACTGCAGGCGAGGTGCAAGTGCTCTTGCCTGCGGATGAGCATAAAAACGATCCCCTAAAATAGGATGACCTAATGCTAGCATATGAACCCGTAGCTGATGGGAGCGTCCGGTTATTGGTGATAGTTTTACCCGCGTTGCATTTTCTTCATATTCCAACACTTCATAAAAAGTTTGTGCAGACTTTCCTGTTTCATAACACACTTTTTGCTTAGGTCGATTAGGCCAATCGCAGATCAACGGCAGATCAACTAATCCTTGTGGTTTTTCAAGCTTTCCCCAGACACGGGCGATATAGGTTTTTTTCGGCTCTCGTTCACGAAATTGGCGTTTTAATTCACGCTCGGCTGCTTTATTAAGCGCAACAACCATCACACCACTCGTGGCCATATCAAGGCGATGAACAGATTCCGCATCAGGAAAATCGGCTTTTATACGCGACATAATGCTGTCGTGATGTTCTAGCGCTTTACCGGGTACAGATAGCAATCCACTGGGTTTATTAACAACAATAATATGCTCATCTTGATATAAAACGTGTAACCAAGGATCAGTGGGGGGGTTATAAACTTCCATCATAGTGGATATCTCAGCAAAATAACGGGGGAGATAAAGCTTTCCCCCGTTTTAACAGTGATTATTGGTGGGTAACAACAATTAAACGGATCGCATCTAAGCGCCATGTCGCTTCATCTAAGTGGTTAAGAATATGCGTACGCTCATTTTCAATTGCTTCAACTTCGTCATCACGTATATTTGGGTTAACGGCACGTAATGCCTCTAAGCGTGATAACTCATGTGTTAATGCGTTGTCTGCTTCTTGCTTCGCTTGTTCAATTAGCGTTTTCGCTTCCGCTTCCATTAAGGATTCAGATGCTTTTAGTACATGATGAACTTCATTTTGTACCGCATTGACCAATTTGCTGGATGTGTGGCGATTTACCGCATTTAATTGGCGGTTAAAACTTTCAAACTCAACTTGTGATGCAAGATTATTACCTTTTAAATCAAGTAATAAGCGTACTGGAGTTGCCGGTAAGAAGCGAGTTAAATGAAGATGTTTAGGGGCTTGCGCTTCTACGACATAAATCAGTTCAACTAATAGCGTACCTACAGGTAATGCTTTGTTTTTCAATAAAGAAACCGTACAACTACCAGTATCACCAGATAAGACTAAATCTAATCCATTACGGATAATAGGATGTTCCCAACTGATAAATTGCGTATCTTCACGAGAGAGTGCGTGCTCTCTATCAAAGGTAATTGTGCAACCATCTTGTGGTAATCCTGGGAAGTCAGGAACTAACATATGATCTGATGGCGTTAATACAATTAAGCTATCACTACGATCTTCTTGGTTAATGCCCACAATATCAAATAAGTTTAAGGCGAAGTTAACCAGATCGGGATCGTTATCTTGCTCTGCAATCTTATTCGCTAACTCAACGCCAACTTCACCGCCGTTAGAGTGCATTTCTAATAGACGGTCACGACCTTGTTCTAGTTTGAGTTTCATCTCATCATGTTGCTTACGACAAGAAACGATAAACTTATCAAAATCACCTAGTTCATTAGGTTGAGCAAGATAATTGACTAGCGCATCATATTCGTTGTCATAAATTGTACGACCCGTCGGGCAGGTATGTTCAAATGCATCTAACCCTTCGTGATACCAACGTAATAGAACAGATTGAGCGGTTCCTTCAAGATAAGGCACACTGATATCAATGTCGCGGTTTTGACCGATACGATCAAGACGACCAATACGTTGTTCTAATAAATCAGGATTAAAGGGGAGATCAAACATCACTAGTTGATTAGCAAATTGGAAGTTACGCCCTTCTGAACCGATTTCAGAACATAGTAACACTTGTGCGCCTTCCTCTTCTGAGGCGAAATAAGCGGCTGCACGATCTCGTTCAAGTAAAGACATCCCTTCATGGAATACTGCGGCACGAATACCTTCACGTTCACGTAAAACTTGTTCTAATTGCAATGCTGTGGCGGCTTGAGCACAAATGACTAATACTTTTTCATGACGATTGGCGGTTAAAAAGCCTAGTAGCCATTCAACGCGTGGATCAAAGTTCCACCATGTGGCATTTTCACCTTCAAACTCTTGGTAGATACGTTCAGGGTAGAGCATCTCTTTTGCTCGTACTTCGAGGCTCTTTTTCGCTGCCATAATCTCAGCCACCTTAATGGCGGTTTGATACTGAGTTGGTAGTGGCATTTTTATTGCGTGCAACAGTCGGTTAGGGAAGCCTTTGACGCCGGAGCGAGTATTGCGAAATAACAGACGACCCGTACCGTGTCTATCCATCAACATATGAATAAGTGCTTGGCGAGATTTTGTACGCTCTTCACCTTGGGTATTAGAGGCTTTTAGCAACGGCTCTATATCTTGCTCGCTGATCATCTCACTGATGCTATTTTGCTGTTCGTTATTTAAATCATCTTCTGAAAGCAAAATAGTTACCGCATCGGCCACGGGGCGATATTTTTGTTGTTCATTAATAAATTCGTTGTAATCGTGGAAACGATTAGGATCGAGCAAACGTAAGCGGGCAAAATGGCTCTCTTGACCAAGTTGCTCCGGTGTTGCGGTTAATAACAATACAGAAGGGATCGCTTCAGCCAGCGTTTCGATAACTTGGTATTCTCGACTTGGTGCCTTTTCACTCCATACCAGATGGTGGGCTTCATCGACAACTAACATATCCCAAGTCGCTTCAACAAGGTGTTCAAAGCGTTGTTTGTTTTTACGCACAAAGTCTAATGAGCAAATGATCATCTGCTCTGTTTCGAAAGGATTATCGCTATCTAATAAAGATTCGCTATAACGGCTATCATCAAATAGTGAAAAACGTAGGTTGAAACGACGTAACATCTCAACTAACCACTGATGTTGTAAGCTTTCAGGAACGATAATTAAAACACGCTCAGCGCGTCCATCCATGATTTGCTGGTGGATTATCATACCCGCTTCGATAGTTTTACCCAGCCCAACTTCATCCGCTAATAAAACACGTGGGTTATGACGTTTACCCACTTCATTAGCAATATAGAGCTGATGAGGAATAAGACTTGCGCGAATACCACGTAGACCACTTTGTGCTTGCTTAAACTGTTCGCTCATAAATTTACGCGCACGATAGCGTAAAGCAAAACGATCCATACGGTCTATTTGACCAGCAAAAAGACGATCTTGTGGCTTATTAAAAGTGAGTTTGTTATCTAAGAATACTTCACGCAGTTGTGCTGGCTCTTCGGTATCTAAACGTACGCCGTGATAAATAAGTAAGCCATTATCTTCCACAACGTTGTCGATGGCGAGCTTCCAGCCTTCATGACTGGTGACAGTATCCCCCACATTAAACATCACCCGCGTTATTGGGGCATCATGGCGGGAATAAAGACGATTTTCGCCACATGCAGGAAAAAGTAAGGTCACCATACGGGCATCAATTGCCACAACAGTACCTAGTCCAAGTTCGCTTTCTGTATCGCTAATCCAACGTTGACCAAGAGTAAAAGGCATATATATAAACTCAGCTCTCAAATATATAATTTATAAAATCATTATTAATGAATGCAGTATTGCGGTGTTGTCATCCAATCTACGGGATAAAAAATAGTATCTTTCTCAAGATGAGAAAAAAGGTGATTATCACCAAAGGGGCGTTATGTTAATAGATGCAAAGCAAGCCGTCACCTGCAAAATAACACATCTTAAAAAGAGAGCGTCATTTGCCCATTTAACAAGGTAGAAAAATCATCTTGTAGAAATGGCAAAATAGCATCTGCTATCGGCATTAATTGCTTATTAATGTAGTGTTCATAGTCAGGTGTCGAAGTGATATGCTCTAACGGCTCTGGCCCCAAGTGAGTAATTATATAACTAATCCAACCGCCTTGCTGATATTGTTGCGGCCTATTTTGTAACTGATTATAGTCATCCGCTAATCGAGCTGCTTTGACGTGAGGGGGGATATGGTGCTGGTAGTCTGATAATTTTCGTCGCAATCTTTTTCGATAAACCAGTCTATCATCATATTTTCCTAATAGCGTATCAGCAACATAATCACGAATAAACTGTTGATAAGGTTGCTGATTAAAGATGCGTGTATAAAGCTCTTTTTGAAACGCTTGCGCTAGTGGTGTCCAGTCTGTTCTGACCGTTTCCAATCCTTTAAACACCATTTTATCATGACTTAGCCCTGCATAACGTTTTTTACTTCCGGTTTCCATGCCTCGAATAGTGGGCATCAAGAATCGGCGATAATGGGTTTCGTACTCAAGCTCTAATTGGCTATCAAGCTGGTAAGTTTCAGTCAGATAGCTTTTCCACCATTGATTAACATCTTGCGCTAATTGACGACCGATCTGCTCTGCTTGTACTTCGTTATGAGCGGCTTTAAGCCAAACAAAAGTAGAATCAGTATCACCATAAATCACTTGATAGCCTTTTGACTCAATTAATTCACGGGTCTTTTTCATTATTTCATGACCACGTAAAGTAATTGATGAAGCCAATCGAGGATCAAAAAAACGACAGCCTACCGAGCCTAATACACCATAAAAAGCATTCATAATAATTTTCAATGCTTGAGAGAGCGGGGCGTTGTTATGACGTTTAGCATTATCTCGTTCATGCCAGATTTGTGAAACAATGGTGGGTAAACAGTGTTTTTCTCGTGAAAACCACGCTTGACGAAAACCGGGAACGGCATGTGTGCTATCAGGGTGATGCATACCTTCAATCATACCCACCGGATCGATTAAAAAGGTGCGAATAATAGAGGGATATAGGCTTTTATAGTCCAGTACCACCACTGAGTCATAGAGACCCGGTGTTGAGTCCATGACAAAACCACCAGGGCTATGCTCTTCGGGTTTTTCACCTTGATTGGGGGCAACATAACCAAGACGATGCATTGAGGGTAAATAGAGGTGAGTAAATGCTGCGACAGAGCCACCACTTCTATCTGCTGCCAGTCCTGTTACACTGGCTCTTTCTAATAAGAATTCCATTAAGTGTGTGGTATCAAAGATACGATTAACCAAGACACAATCTTGCCAGTTATAATACGCTAAGGCGGGCTTATCCTCTTTAAAACGGCGATTGATTTCGTCCATTCTGGCATAAGGTGTATCAATCGCTTTCCCTTCCCCTAGCAGTGTTTGAGCAACTGACTCTAGGCTAAAAGAGGGAAAATTCCATGTCGCCATTTTTAAAGCATCAATACCATCAATAATTAAACGCCCTTGTGCTGAGGCAAAAAAGTGCCCCGCTTTAAAGCCATGTTCACGCCACTCTAATGGGGTATTTTGTCGTCCTAATAATAAATTGATCCCGTAACGCTGAGCATGGGTATGCAAGATACGCAAATCAAATTGAATAAGATTCCAACCAATAATCGCATCAGGATCGTACTCTTGTATCCAAGCATTTAGTTTTTCAAGGAGTTGTAATCGACTACTTACATAGCACAGACGATAGCCTTCAGGTTGTTGGCTTTCTTGAACTTCTGGGAGGGTGTCACTAAGCATAAAAACAACGTTATCACCGCAACCGGCTAATCCAATAGAATAAAGCTCACCAAACTCACTGGTTTCAATATCTAAAGAGACGGTACGTAATGTAGGACGATAAACACTGGCAGGTTTTAGCGTGACAGTATGACTATTTTGATAACGAAACCATACAGGCGCGGTGATAAAACGCTCCATCATATAGCGTTCATGTGGGCGGATATCGGCTTCATATAGGCGAATATTATGCTGTTTTAATTGCTGTTCAAGCTGGGTAAGTTGGCGGTATTGTTTACAATAAACCCCCAAAACAGGTTGTCTTTCAAAGTCTTTTAACGCCAGAGGACGAATATCAATATCGCGATTATGACCAACCACTGAGCGTAATATACTTTCATTTTGTTGGGCAACAAAACCAATAGCATACTGCTTTGCAACCGTGACTTTACGCGGTCCATTTTCTGTCGCCAACCAATAGGAGACAGCGATACCTTGTGGGGTATCACTCCAATGGCGGGTAAGAATAAAGCCTTGCTCTGTGTGAATTGTCATAATTTCCTAATAAGCGAGATATTGAAGCTTGAAAAAGAGATCGTTAACTATTAATTATAATATTAATCATAGCCTTGTTATGATAGGAAATGGGATATTATACGGGTTGATGTACTTATAATAATATCTGGAATGCCCGTAAATGGGAAATAAACTGGGGTAATTTCTGCTTTTGTAAACAGCCTAAAAAGGTCTCTACGGTCATTGGTGGATTCTTTAGGCTTTGTCTATGTTGTTGCGCCGCTTTAATACAGCTACTAGGATTTAATTCAAACATGTCACTCAAAAATTCATCAGGATGGATAGCTGAAATATCAAAAGAATTAAGGTATTTTTGCGGAAAATCTTTTAAGTTAAATGTAATTATAGCTTGAGCCTGTCCTTTTATTGCTGCTGCTAGCACATGACGATCATTAGGATCAGGTAGCTTTAAACCACAAATAAGCGGTTCGTAGCCTTCTACTAAACAATCAGGAACATGTGCATTCATTAAATCTCTGGTTCGTATTAGTCGCTCAGCTGTTAATGTTGGATTGTTGACTAATAAATTAGTGATCCATTCATCATGGATCTGATTACTCCAACGTGCTCTAAATAAACCAGTATTAGCAAGATACATTAAATAACTTCTAAGAGGGGCTGGATACATGACACAGGCATCAAGCAAAACAGTATAGTTTGTCATTAATACCCCATATCCATTTCTTGATCTAATTGCGATAATTCAGCAAGGGCATCAAGTCGTTTTTGCTCCAATTCATTTTTATAAGCAACAATATCAGCATAAGCAACTTTCCTACGATTTCCTTTTCTAGAGTAGGGTATCGCTCGTGTATCTAATAATTTTACAAATGTAGGACGGGACATATTGAGTATATCAGCCGCTTCCTGTGTCGTTAGCTCAGCATGGATTGGTGTGATACTAACAGTATTCCCTTGCCCTAGTTGAGTAAGAATTTCAATCATTAGGCGTAATGCACTATTTGGTATTTGTACAATATGATTATTACCCGTCTTATCTATAATGGATAGCTTCTGCGTTTTGCCATTAATATCCATAACAGCGGATAGCTCTTGGCTACTTAATTTTGCTAATGCAATATCTTCAGCACTAAGTCTCTCACTTATCGTATTCATTAGTATTTCCCCCTTTTTAATAACTAGATTATCTGAAATATTCGAAAAATAGTCAAGTATTCGAAATATTCGAAAGAGGCTTGTAGGGGGGAATAAGCTTCTTTCGATATCGCTATATTTCAATAGATTAATTAAAAGGTATCCCTAAAAGCAGTGATTGATCCACTTCGCCTTTGATTAATGACGCTGTATTTCCATCATAGACAATGGTGCCATTATCAATAACAAGTGCTCTTGGTGCGATTTTATGGGCATCTTCTAAGCTGTGAGACACCATGAGTAAAGTGAGATTTTTTTCGTCACAAATTTGTTCTAATAATGTCAGCATTTCGATACGTAATGCGGGATCAAGGGCGGAAAAAGGTTCGTCTAACAATAAAATAGGCTGTTCACGTACCAGACAACGGGCAATTGCCACTCGTTGACGTTGACCCCCAGATAGTTGTGAAGGTAAACGCTCTAGATAATCACTTAAAGAAACCTGTTTGGCTCGACTTTCTAATAGTGCTTTCTGTGCCACAGTGAGCTTTAGCCCCGGATCTAGCCCTAAACCAATATTTTGTCTTACCGTGAGATGAGGAAAAAGATTGTTATCTTGAAATAACATCGAGATAGGGCGTTGGGCAGGGGCTGTTTTGGTATGATCTTTCCCTTTTAAAAATAATGAGCCTGACTCTGAGGGCAGAAAACCCGCTATTAAGCTGAGTAATGAGCTTTTACCTGCACCACTGGGACCTAAAATAGCAATACGCTCCCCCGCTTTTACCGTTAAATTAAAGGTCAGATGTTGGTGCTCATAGGTGTAAGAAAGCTGCTCTAACTTAATCATGGGATTTTCCTGAAACGCGTTCGATAAGGCTAAAAAGCGTGAAACATAACAGCAAAAGGAGCATCGCGGTGACAGCGCCATCTTGTGTGTGATAAGCACCGATTTGCTGATAGAGGTAAAAAGGTAATGTTCTAAAAGTTTCATTTCCAAATAAGGCAACAATACCAAAATCACCAATGGAAATGACACAAGCAAAAGCCAGTGCTTGTGATAGTGGCTTTTTCAAAGCGCGTAGCTCTATCCAACGTAAACGATTAATACCTCGCAAATTAAGGGAAGCACATAATAGATTATAGCGGGCTGCAATATCATTCATCGGGTTTTCAAGTACTTTTAAAGCATAAGGAATAGCCATAAGCGCATTAGTGAGGATCACTAAAAGATAGGGGGATTCAGGTAATCCGGTTGTGCTGTTTAATAATAGAAAAAAGCCCGTCGCTAATACAATGCCCGGCATAGCCAGAATAATGAGCCCACTCATTTCCAGCGCTTGTCCGGCCTTTTTAAAATGGCGTAAGCGTAATTCTCGACTACTCCAGAGCAACATCATCGTTAAAATAACACAAAGTCCCCCAGCGCCAAGTGCAATAATTAATGATGTTGTAAAGGCTTGCCAAAGTACCGGCTGTTGTAGAACACCTAATAATTGACTGTTTAAGCCATCACTTATCACCGCTAATAACGGAGGAAGTAAAAAGAGCATAGCAAGTACGATAATTAAACTATCCGTTATTTTATTGATTAATGAGTCGCTAGGATCACGCCAGCTTAGTTTTTGATGACTACCGACAAAGAGTGTTCCCTTTAATTTTTGGCTAACAAGTACTAATCCTAAGCAGCAAAATAGCTGAATTAATGCTAATAGCGCTGCACGATGTAAATCGTAGTCATAACTTAATGCTTGATAAATTGCCAATTCAACAGTTGTTGCCGCAGGCCCACCTCCCAGCGCTAATACAGTCGCGAAACTTGCAAAGCAGAGCATAAAAATCAGTGATGCAGTAGGCAGGATTTGTCGCCATAAATAGGGCCACTCGAGAAAACGAAAACGTTGCCAGCCATTCATTCCCAATTGTGATGCTAATTGGCGTTGCTCGGTAGAAATACTTTCCAAGGCTTGTAACAACATTCTGGTAGCCAGTGGCATATTGAAAAAAATATGTGCGAGTAAAATGCCTTGTAAACCATAAGGCGTAAAATGATAATCAATCCCTAACCATTGGCATATTTGAGCCAGCCACCCCATGCGACCATACACAGTTAAAATGCCAAATAGCGCCACTAACACCGGTAGAACTAAACTCATTGCACATAAGCGTAAAAAGAGCGTTCTGCCAACAAACTGGCGTCGATAGAGCGCTTTTGCTAACCAAATTGCCGGTAAAATGGAAAATAGCGCGGATAAAAATGCTTGCCAAAAAGTAAAGCGCACCACATGCCATAGGTAACTATCAGCAAAAATAGTCGATAAATCACCACTTGGCGCGTTAAACCATAAAGCACCGAAGGAGAGAAGGGCGACGGTAAGTAATAATCCCGAGGCACATAGCCCCGGGATAAGCCATTTACCCATTAGCGGCTAACCGCAGATTGCCAATTACGAGTCCATGTTTGGCGCTCTTTGGCTACCACATCAGCATCAAATTGTAATGACTTTTGCGGTTTAGGCATAACGGAGTAGACCTCAGGTAGTGGCATATCAATAACAGGATACATCCAATTAGTGGTTGGGATGGTTTCTTGGAAAGCGGGGGTTAGCATAAATTGCATAAATTGCTGAGCTAATTCTGGCTGTTTGCTGGATTTTAGCTTGGCTGCAACTTCTACCTGTAAATAGTGTCCTTCATCAAAAATAGCAGCCGCATAATTGTCTTTTTTATCAGCCAAAATATGGTAGCCCGGAGATGAGGTGTAACTAAGCACAAAATCCCCTTCTCCTTTCAAGAATAAGCCATAGGACTCACTCCAGCCTTTGGTTACTGTCAGTGTTTTATTCGCCAATTTTTGCCACTGCTCAGCGGTATTGTTTGGATACAGTGATTGCATCCATAACATTAAGCCTAATCCGGGGGTACTGGTACGTGGATCTTGATAAAGGATTTTCCACGGCTGTTGGCTATTTAACAGCTCATCCATGCTTTTAGGGGGTTGAGTAATACGATTTTTATCGTAAATAAAAGCAAAATAACCGTAGTCATAAGGCACAAAAGTGTCATCAGTCCATTTTTCAGGTAATGCCAGTTTTGATGTATCAATATTGCTTGGTGCAAAAAGTCCGGTCTGTTTTGCCGCATGAATAAGATTGTTATCTAGCCCTAAAATAATATCTGCCTTACTTTTACTCCCTTCCATACGTAAACGATTAAGGAGAGAAACCCCATCAGAAAGGGCAACCAGTTTTAGCTCACAATCACATTGCTGTTCAAATGCTTTTTTAATTGCCGGACCAGGCCCCCAATCCGCGGTAAAAGAGTCATAGGTATAGACGGTAAGTGTGGGTTTGGTTTGTTGTGCATTTGCGGCAAAAGCACTGAACAAACCTAGTGCACTGAATAAGAGAGTTGAACGAAGAGAATTTATTAACACGCTATTTTCCTCAGTAAAAAGTCAAGTAGGATCTGAGGAGTGAGGAGGCAAATGAGTTATTATTGCGCCATCCTGACTCAAATCCCTACGCCAGTATTAGCTGGATCAGGTTCCACGAGTTTTTCTCAGCTTAAAAAAGCACCCCGTTGAGACATTCCCATTGTAGATAAATACTCACGTTGTGCAAAGTCTGTTGATAGTGGTTTACCGTTTGTGGGTAGTATGAAACAATGAGTTATCTTTCAAGTTTGGTTATTGAGGTAGTCTGGTGATCGATGATGATGGCTACCGCCCGAATGTGGGGATTGTAATTTGTAATCGGCAAGGGCAAGTGCTTTGGGCCCGTCGCTATGGACAACATTCATGGCAATTTCCTCAAGGGGGAATTAATCCTGGAGAATCACCAGAACAAGCCATGTATCGTGAGTTGTTCGAAGAAGTTGGATTAAGTCGTAAGGATGTTAAAATCCTTGCCTCCACGCGTAACTGGTTACGTTACAAGTTACCTAAGCGTTTGGTGCGTTGGGACACAAAACCTGTTTGTATTGGACAAAAACAGCGTTGGTTCCTTTTGCAGTTAACAAGTAACGACAAGGACATTAATGTTCAGCAGAGCAAAACGCCAGAGTTTGATGGTTGGCGTTGGGTTAGCTATTGGTATCCTGTTCGTCAAGTCGTCTCTTTTAAGCGAGATGTATATCGTCGCGTGATGAAAGAGTTCGCACCAGTAGTTATGCCATTACAAGAACAAGTGTCTATGTCTCGTCCTTCCTATGGATATCGCCGTAAAAGGTATTAGATAACACTATGCTGACACGTTTGCGGGAAATTGTAGAAAAAGTGGCTATGGCAGCGAGTCTGCCAGAAGCACTTGAACTATTAGTGAAAGAAACGTGTCAAGCTATGCACACGGATGTGTGTTCTATTTATCTTGCCGATATTCCCCATCGCTGTTTCTATTTAATGGCCACAAAAGGATTGAAAAAGCCGAAAGGGCGTGCCGTCAGCCTCTCATTTGATGAGGGGGTGGTGGGTGAAGTAGGACGTCTTTCTGAGCTGATTAATCTGGCTGATATTCGTGAACATCCTAATTTTACCTATCTGCCACAAGTAAAAGAGGATGATCTGCGCGCTTTTCTCGGCGTGCCCATTGTCTATCGTCGTCAGTTACTTGGGGTGCTGGTGGTTCAGCAAAAAGAGCGACGCTTATTTAATGAAAGCGAAGAGTCTTTTATGGTGACACTAGCCACCCAATTAGGGGCGATATTGTCGCAAGTGCAAACGAAAGGATTATTTGGACAATATCGTCAAAGCCGTATTAAAGCCCTATCCGTTTCTACGGGGGTAGTGATGGCATATGGTTGGCAAGAGATGTCTCAGCCAACCTTAGATCATGTTTTTAAAGCCAGCGCACTGGATATAAAAAGTGAATTAAACCGATTAATGGTCGCCTTAGAAGATGCGACATCGGAGTGTCGCCGTTTTAGTAAGCGCTTTATGGCAAATTCACAAAAAGAGAGTGCGGCTATTTTCGATCTCTATTCGCATTTACTTAACGATCCTCAATTAAGACAAAAAATGACTGGGGTTATACAACAAGGCTATGTTGCTGAGTGGGCAGTAAAAGTGGTGATAGAGAAGTTTTCTGCACAGTTCTCAAGTCTTAAAGATAGTTATATGCGAGAACGAGCTTCAGATTTAAAAGCATTAGGTCAGCGCTTACTATTTCATTTAGATGATGATCTCAGCACGACAAATACATGGCCAGATCGCTTTATTCTTGTGGCGGATGAGCTTAGTGCCAATCTATTGGCTGAGTTGCCAGAACAACAACTGGCGGGGGTGATAGTTCGTGATGGTGCGACTCATTCACACTCAGCGATTTTAGTTCGAGCAATGGGGATCCCTGCCATTATGGGGGCAGATATTCAACCGGAGCTACTTCACAACCGAATGCTGATTCTTGATGGTTATCGTGGTGAGATTTTTATTGAACCAGAACCCTTTATCATGCAGGAATATCGGCAAATTATTGATGAAGAAAGAGTATTGAGTCAACTTGCTGAAGAGCAGCTTGAACAGCAAGCGGTATTAAAAAATGGTGAATCCATCAGTGTGCAATTAAATGCAGGGCTAAGCATTAAATATGAACAACGTATTAGCGTTGGCATAGATGGTGTTGGTCTTTATCGCACAGAAATCCCTTTTATGTTACAAAGCGGTTTTCCTTCCGAAGATGAACAAAAAAACCGTTATCGTGAAATCTTATCATTTTTTCCCAATAAACCCGTCGTACTACGTGCTTTAGATATAGGTGCAGATAAACAGCTTCCTTATATGCCGATAAATGAGGAGAACCCTTGTTTAGGGTGGCGGGGGATCAGAATATTACTCGATCAGCCAGAAATATTTCTGATCCAACTACGAGCGATGTTAAAAGCTAATCTTGAATTTAAAAATTTGAAAATATTGTTGCCGATGGTGACAAGTATTGATGAAATTGAAGAAGCGAAAGCATTGTTACTAAGAGCATGTGCTGAAGTTAGCCGAGAAATGAAATGCGAATGCATTCTACCACCTGTGGGGATCATGCTTGAAGTCCCCTCATTGGTCTTTATGTTACCGCAATTAGCACATCGAGTAGATTTTATCTCGATTGGTACTAATGATTTAACGCAATATTTACTTGCAGTCGATCGTAATAATACCCATGTAGCACTGCTCTATGATAATTTGCATCCTGCATTACTGCGTTCGCTTAATATTATTGCTTTAGAATGCCAACGTTATCAGTTACCAGTCAGTGTTTGTGGCGAAATGGCGGGTACGCCGATGGGGGCATTGCTACTAATAGGGCTAGGTTTTCGTCAGTTAAGCATGAGTGGCCGTAGTTTACCTAGGGTAAAATACTTATTGCGCCATCTAGATCCTGCTATCTTACAGCCTTTTATGCAACAGGTGTTGAAAGCTGAAACGGCAATAGAGATAAAAAAATTGTCTGCTGATTTTATGGAAAGACAAGGATTAGGTGGATTAATTCGCGGAGGTATCTGATAGGCCTTCGTATAAACTTTTTGTCTAAGGGGTTATCCATATCGACCCATAGATAGAAAATCATTAATAAAGTGAAGTAGGGAAGAATGAGTATAAACTACCTTAAATTTCCAGAAATCGATCCAGTTATGTTTTCTATCGGGCCAGTATCTTTGCACTGGTACGGCATGATGTATTTGATTGGATTTGTGTTTGCATTATGGCTAGCAAACCGCAGAGCGGCAAAACCTAACAGTGGTTGGCAAAAAAGTGAAGTCGAAACATTACTTTATGTAGGGTTTGTGGGCGTGTTTATTGGTGGGCGTCTAGGATATGTTTTATTCTATAACTTACCGGTATTTTTAGACAATCCACTTTACCTATTTAAAGTCTGGGATGGCGGAATGTCCTTCCACGGTGGCTTAATTGGGGTGATCTGCGCCATGATTTGGTTTGCTCGTCGCACTAAACGTCACTTTTTTCAAGTCGCAGACTTTGTTGCTCCATTAATTCCATTTGGTTTAGGTTTAGGACGTATTGGTAACTTTATTAATGGAGAGCTTTGGGGGAGAGTCACCTTAGATACCCCGTGGGCGATTTTATTCCCAGGCTCCCGTGCAGAAGATCTACAGCTTGTCGCGCAAGATCCCACTACACTATTACCTATCATTCAGCAATACGGTGTATTGCCTCGCCACCCATCGCAACTCTATGAAATGTTCCTAGAAGGCGTGGTATTATTTATTATTCTGAATATCTTTGTACGCAAAAATCGTCCTATGGGCAGTGTATCGGGGTTATTCTTAATTGGTTATGGTGCTTTCCGTATTATTGTTGAATTCTTCCGCCAACCTGATGCGCAATTAGGTTTATTTAGCGGTATCAGCATGGGGCAAATTCTTTCCATTCCAATGATAATATTAGGCATTATCTTTATGGTGTGGGCGTATCGTCGCGATAAAGCCACTCCACAGACGCCAACAACACACTAACTATTATTAGCTAACAAAAAAGAGAGACTACATGAAGCAGTATCTGGCATTGTGTCAACGCATTATCGATGAAGGTGAATGGATTGATAATAAACGGACAGGAACCCGTTGTTTAACGGTGATAAATGCCGATCTGGAATATGATGTTGCCAATAACCAATTTCCACTCATAACAACACGTAAAAGTTTTTACAAAGCCGCGATTGCGGAACTATTAGGGTACTTACGTGGTTATGATAATGCAGCACAATTTCGTGCTATTGGCTGTAATACGTGGAACGCGAATGCTAATGAAAATAGCGCATGGTTAAATAATCCGCATCGTAAGGGTGAAGATGATATGGGCCGAGTCTATGGTGTTCAAGGACGCCAATGGCAACGCCCTGATGGCTCGCACTTTGATCAATTACGTAAAGTGGTAGATAACTTAACTAACGGTATTGACGATCGTGGTGAGATAGTCACTTTCTATAATCCCGGAGAAACAGCGTTAGGGTGTTTACGTCCATGCATGCATACACATACTTTTTCATTGCTCGGTGACAGGCTTTATTTAACCTCATATCAACGTAGCTGTGATGTCCCATTAGGGTTGAATTTTAATCAAATTCAATGCTTTGTATTATTAGCGCTGGTGGCTCAAATCACAGGGCATAAACCAGGTAAAGCATTCCATAAGATAGTTAATGCTCACATTTATGAGAACCAATTACCTCTGATGCGTGATGTTCAACTAAAAAGAGAGCCATTGCCATTACCTAAGCTACATATTAATCCAAACATTAAGACATTAGATGATATAGAAACTTGGGTCACGACAGATGACTTTAGTGTTGAAGGTTATCAGTGTCACGAGGCGATAAAATACCCGTTTACGGTGTAGTTTAACTCACTGATTTGGTTTAACACTTAATAACCCCCAATAGTTGAATTCGATTATTGGGGGTTTTTGATATACAAAACACCCCCTTTATTGGGGTTTATTTGTATATCAAGGTAATGTACTATACTCAAATATACAAAATAACCCCTCGTTGGGGGTGATTTAGTAGAGGTTGATATGGAGTTAATAAGAGCAATTAATGTTTTTAACAAATTCAGTAAGCAAGGTAGAAATATCTTCCTCACCAAAGATTTAAAAATGCTTTTTCCTGATGAGTCTCCGAAAACATTACAAAAATCAGTTGACCGGCTGATCGCGCATGATGTGCTACGCCGAGCATCAAAAGGTGTATATATCTATACTCAAGGTTCATTGGGGCCTTACCCTTTAGAACGTCTGGCCGAAAATATTCGACGAGGCCACTACAACTATATTAGTTTGGAATCCGCTCTATCTCAGTACGGTGTAATTTCACAGATCCCCATCGACAGACTTACGATTATGTCCACAGGTCGGTCTGGAGAGTTTGTAACGCCTTGGGGCGTTATTGAGGTTACCCATACTGCCAAGAAGCCTCTTGAAATACTCAATACTACGGTGGAAGGAAGGGGGCCATTAAGAATTGCAACAAAGGAGACTGCCATTAAGGATCTAATGAAGGTTGGCAGGAATACACACCTCATCCAACGTGAGGAATTAAACTATGTCTGATTTTGTCAATTTTAATGAGCTGGTTGACAGCATTGTCATCGAAAAGGATTACGGCGCGAACAGGCCTGTCGTGGAAAAAGAATTGCTACATTATGACATTCTTTATGCTCTTTCCGCCACAGGGCTTTTAAAGCACATCACATTTCAGGGCGGTACATCGCTTAGGCTTTGCTATGGATCAAACAGATTTAGTGAAGATCTGGACTTTGCTGGTGGTCGTGACTTCTGTTCAGCGCAACTGCTTGAGATTAAAGCGTGTATTGAGAAATATGTTGGTGAACGATATGGCTTGGAGGTTGTGGTTAAAGAGCCAAAAGAGCTAAGAAAAGAACCTGATTATGCAGATGTAAAAGTCGATAAGTGGCAAATATCAGTGACTACCAATCCAGGAAAAAAAGACCTACCAAAGCAGAAGATCAAAGTGGAAATAGCCAACATTCCTGCATACACCAACACCCTTCGAACGCTTGTTAAAAACTATGAGCAGCTTCCTAGTGGCTATTCTGACCTGATTATTAGAGTGGAAGAGCTCACGGAGGTCATGGCTGATAAATTGGTTTCATTCCCAGCAACAACCTCACGTATTCGGTATAGAGATATGTGGGATTTGGTGTGGTTGCACCAGAAAGGGGTTAAACCAGACGCTGAACTGGTAATGAAAAAGGTTGCCGATTATAAGCTCAATGAGCATTTTGAGGAATGGTTGCAAGCAAGAATTGAGTCTTTGCCTGCATTGGTTGCGAGTGAAAAGTTTAAGGGAGAGATGAAGCGATTCTTACCTGTGTCTGTCGTAGATAGAACTCTCCTTCACCCAGATTTTCTTGAATTTTTACAAATTACTCTTCATGAACTGCTAGTCACTATCCAAACAGATATTTATGGAAGTAAAGATCCGAAGCCAGTAAAAAAATTTGAAATGTAGCACTCCAGCTAAGCCCGAACCTTTGAAGTGACCCCCAATAGTTGAATTCAATTATTGGGGGTTTTTGATATCAAAAAATCGTCATTTTATTGTTATTAACTTAAAAAAATATCGTATTGCGTAACCTCTCTTAAATTTGATGAGCTTTTATTTACCTATCTGGTTTTTGCCTGCATTGTTATTGAGATAAAACAGTAAAAATGACAAGGAAAACAAGCAGGAGGCATGGATGACAGGCAATCATTATTCCCACTCTAAACATTTAGGGAGTAGCTTATTCGAGGTACTTATTGTTATGGCTATAGTAGCAATATTGAGCGCTTTATCTTTGAACTCATATCATCAGTTGTTACGCCAACGCCAGTTAGTTCAAAGTGTAAGAGAAGTGATGGCGTTTTTAGCTTATCAACAACAACGCTCACTGCTCTTTAATTGCAAAGTGCAAATTGTATTGTGGCTATCACCTATCAATAAATTAGAGGCAAGATCGTTAACAACATCCACAACCAAAGACAGTATTCAATTAGGGTTAAGCAATCAGCTTATTCGCTCTACAGCAACACGCTTTACATTTTGTGGCTTACGCCAAACATTACGACCGATGCATTTTGTGCTGTCAAATGGTGATGAAGAGGTCAAAATTATTATCTCTTCATTAGGGCGTATTCGAGCGTGCAGTCAGACAATAAAGGCATTTTCAGTATGCTAAAGCGTCCTTTGTCTATTCAACATCATGATTTTGCGGGTTTTATGTTGATGGAGTGCCTCTTTGTGATGACGATAAGTAGTATTTTATTAGTTTGTATTGGACGTGCTTATCCTTATATTATCAATGAGTTAACTTCTTCTTATCAACAATATCGTTTAGAAATTTATCTAAAGCAGCGTTTGCAGTTATTGGAAACGCAATTAAGGCGAGCAGGGTACTGCAATGGTGATTGCACTGTTAAAAAGGCTTCTTTACCTGTACCACTTAAAATAGGTCATTATCCTTATCACCCTCATGGCTCTTGTGTTTTGTTTGTTTACGATATGAACAATAACGGCCGTTGGGAGAGTCCAGAAGAACAAGAAAGTGATTACTTTGGTTTTAGATTAAAAAACGGTCAGCTTGAACAACGTCGTGGTGTGCAAAATTGTGATTCAACAGGTTGGCAACAGATCTTCGAAAAAGAAGAAATTGAGGTGACAGAATTTATCTTAACTCCCTATACACACTATTCTCCAATAAAAAAACGTGCATTTAACTATCTATCATTATCATTAAAATTCCAAGAAAAACAAAATATTAACCTAAAAGTACACTATCAAACATCAATACTATTAAGGAATATTTCGTGATAACGACACAGGGAACAATAAAGGAGCAACAGGGTGTCATCGGTCTGATGGCTGCAGTAGGTTTTATGGTGATAAGTTTATCGTTACTGACAAGTTTTGCTTATCACTATCGTCAATGTCAATTAATGGTGATGCAAGAGTTACAAGCAAAGCAGACCTTTTTATTCGCTGGATCTGCGTTGTCATGGGGAATGATCTTAACATGGGATTTATCGCCTTCTCGTCTTTACCAATGGCAATGTCGTACTTTTACTGCTGAACCTAATATGAAAAGCTGTTTCTCTTTGAGAGGAAAGACAAGCGCTTTACTACTCGGAGAGGCTAAAAGTCATAGCGGAGATAAGATATCTCATTATCAATGGATTAATCTGGTGGGTAAGGAAAAACTGCATATTGAAGCCCAACATAATGGTTGGCTAGACTACTGTCCACTAGTTAAAGAAGGCTGTATTTGATAATAAATACTTAATTAATCATGAAAGAAAAGAAGATAGTATGCTAATTAATATGATGTCAGTATTGCTATTCTTTAATATTAGCTTTGTCGCTATTATATGGTATAGCCAAGCCTTAAAAGTTGATTTTCAGCGCTTAGTGGCTATCCAACAAGCCGGAGCGTCTCTTTTTGCTTTTTATGGGCAAATGTCATTCAACTCTGTTGATAACCTTAAAATAATGACACAATCACTTATTGAAGCGGAAGGCTGTCAAAAAATAGAGGGATCGATAACCCACCATTCAGGTTATGTGACACGCTTATACCATTGGTCATGTGATTAATAAAATGAGGATCTGATGTTCCATATTTACCATTCAAATCAATTATCACTACTTAAATCACTGATGGTACATTTTATGCAAAATCGGCCACTATCATCGCCTTTTGAGCAAGAAGTGATTTTAGTGCAAAGTCCCGGAATGTCGCAGTGGTTACAAATCCAATTAGCAGAAAGTTTGGGTATTGCTGCTAATATCCGTTATCCATTACCCGCTACTTTTATTTGGGAAATGTTTACTCGGGTATTATCAGGTATACCTAAAGAAAGTGCGTTTTCTAAAGATGCCATGACATGGAAACTAATGGCATTATTGCCTAATTACCTTGATGATCCGGCATTTAAACCCTTGCTACATTATCTTAAAGATGATGAAGACAAACGTAAATTACATCAACTAGCGGGGCGTGTGGCGGATCTCTTTGACCAATATCTGGTTTATCGTCCCGATTGGTTGTCGGCATGGGAAAATGATCAACTAATTGATGGCTTGAGTGACAATCAATACTGGCAAAAAACACTGTGGTTGGCACTGCAACGCTATACAGAAGATCTTGCGCAACCCAAATGGCATCGTGCTAATCTTTATCAACAATTTATTTCTACTTTGAATGATGCGCCTGTAGGGGCGCTAGCGCACTGTTTTCCATCACGTATTTTTATTTGTGGTATTTCAGCATTGCCACAAGTCTATTTGCAAGCACTGCAAGCAATCGGCAGACATACCGAAATCTATTTATTGTTTACTAATCCTTGCCGCTATTACTGGGGAGATATTCAAGATCCAAAATTCCTCGCTCGTCTAAATAGTAGAAAGCCTCGACATTATCAGCAACTTCATGAACTACCTTGGTTTAAAGATGAACAAAATGCATCGACACTATTTAATGAAGAAGGGGAGCAAAATGTCGGCAATCCACTATTAGCGTCTTGGGGAAAGTTAGGTAAAGATAATCTCTATTTTCTTTCTGAGCTTGAATATAGCGATGTGTTAGATGCTTTTGTTGATATACCAAGAGATAATTTACTGCATCAACTTCAGGCCGATATACTCGATTTAGAGGATTTTTCACAAATAGGTCAGACGCTTGAGGATTACCAACGTAGTGAAAAAAAGCGGATCATTGCCAATGATGATCGTTCTTTGACCTTTCATGCTAGCCATAGCCCACAACGGGAAGTCGAGGTATTACAAGACCAATTACTGCATCTCCTCGAGCAAGATGCTGATTTATTACCGCGAGATATTATTGTTATGGTGGCGGATATTGATAGCTATACGCCTTATATTCAAGCCGTATTTGGTAATGCGCCCGCAGAGCGTTATATTCCTTTTGCCATTTCAGACCGAAAAGCTCGCCAAGTACATCCTGTCTTACAAGCTTTTATCACTTTATTAGAATTACCTCAAAGCCGTTTTACCGCAGAGCAAGTGCTTGCATTACTTGAAGTACCCGCCTTAGCTGCGCATTTTGCCATTTTTGAAAATGAGTTGAAGCTACTACGGCGCTGGGTTGAAGAGTCAGGTATACGTTGGGGATTAGATGATGAAAATGTGGCCTCCTTTTTATTACCTGTGACAGGAAAAAATACGTGGGAGTTTGGGTTATTAAGGATGCTTCTTGGTTATGCGATGGACAGTGAGGCAGGGCCGTGGCAAGGGGTACTGCCTTACGATGAATCAAGTGGCCTAGTCGCTGAGTTAGCAGGGCATCTAGCAGATTTTTTATATACCTTAAGTGAATGGCGAACACGATTAAGCGAAACTCGCAACTTAGAAGAGTGGCTTGATATCGGTCAACAGCTTGTTGATGCCTTTTTTGACACAGATGAAGAGACAGAGCTGGTATTGGCGCTTATCACGCAACAGTGGCAAAAGGTGATAAAAAATGGTCTAGAGGCGCACTATCAACATGAAATTCCATTAGTGTTGATCCGCGATGAACTTACAGTGCGTTTTGATGATGAGAAAATTAGCCAACGCTTTTTAGCCGGAAGCCTTAATTTTTGCACCTTAATGCCAATGCGTTCAATTCCATTTAAAGCAGTCTGTTTATTGGGAATGAATGATGGGGTCTACCCACGTAATATTCAGCCATTAGGATTTGATTTAATGGCAGAAAAACGTCGTCGAGGTGATAGAAAACGCCGTGATGATGATCGCTACCTGTTTTTAGAAGCATTAAGCTCAGCAGAAAAATACCTTTATATCAGTTATATTGGTAAATCTATTCGTGACGATCGCGAATGTAATCCTTCGGTATTGATTAAAGAGTTACAAGATTATATTGGTCAAAATTTCCGTTTAAGGGAAGATGCATCATTAAATGTTGATGACAGTGCGCAGCGTATCATCAGCCACTTATTAACCCAACATAGTCGAGTGCCTTTTGCGCCAGAAAACTTTAAAACGGATGCGCTATATCGCTCTTATGCCGCTGAATGGTTACCGGCAGCAAGTGGGAAAGGGACTGCTCACCAAGCATTTTCAACGCCATTAAATAAAAAAATTGAGAAAGTCTCTTTAGATGAACTATCACGCTTTTATCGCCATCCCGTACGCGCTTTTTTCCAGCAAAGTCTAAAAACGAATTTTGTTATTGAAGAGACCGAGCTACCGGAAGAAGAGCCTTTTGTCATTAATGCATTACAACGTTATCTATTAAACCAATGGTTATTAAAAGCCTTAATCGAAGGGACATCAACAGAAGCACTTTATGAACGCATTAAAGCTGCTGGAAAATTACCAGCTAGTGCGTTTGGTCAAATTTATTGGGAGCAACAAATAGAAACGTTGCAACCTTTAGCCGAAAAAGTCAGAAGTGAACGTTTAGCAACCCATTCTGTCACAATAGAATACCAATTTAATACGATCCCATTAATTGGTCGTTTAAATGAAGTACAAGCCGATGGGTTACTCCGTTGGCGACCTGCCACATTAACAGCTAATGATCTACTGCAATTATGGATAGAACATCTCGTGTACTGCTTAAGTGGTGGAACTGGCGAAAGCCGTTTTTATGGTAGAAAAGAGTCGCAATGGTGTCTATCACCGGTGTCTGCGGATATTGCGTATTCAACCCTTGAAAGATTGATCCAAGATTATCAAACAGGTATGAATACACCTTTAGCCTTATTCGCCAACAGTGGTTGGGCTTGGTTACAAGCTTGCTTCGATAAAAAAACACAGACGTTTTTATTTGATGATGAAGAGATACAAAACAAGGCAGAATTGGTATTAACGCAATATTTAACCGATAGCTATAACCGAGAAGGTGAAATGAATGATATCTATATTCAACGTGTATTTCATCAGCTTGATGCACCTTTTCTTGAGGCAGTAAAACAGACCACGTTAGCCATATTTAAGCCAATCATTCCATTTATAAAAAAATAAGGGAGCTCATATCAGATGAGAAAATACTTATCGCAACTTTGGATTATGTTGCTATTGATGCTAGTCAGTATCAACAGCTTCGCAACAGATCCACTTTGGCAAGTATTGCCGGATAGCATTGAAAAAAGTGAAAGTGATCCACGTGATTATCAGGCTATTAAATTAGCTAATGATATGACCGTATTACTGGTTTCTGATAAAAAAGCGGTCAAATCATTAACAGCCGTTGCTCTGCCTGTCGGTGCATTAGAAGATCCAGATAGCCAACAAGGTCTTGCCCACTATTTAGAACATATGGTGTTAATGGGCTCGACCAAATACCCAAAATCAGGGGATCTGACAGAGTTTTTAAATAAAAATGGTGGCTCTCATAACGCCAGCACAACCACTTACCGCACCGCATTTTATTTAGAAGTTGAAAATAGCGCCATTAATGAAGCAGTCGATCGCTTGGCAGATGCATTAGCGGAGCCATTACTTGATCCTAAATATGCCGATCGTGAACGTAATGCGGTTAATGCGGAATTAACCATGGCTCGCTCCCGCGATGGAATGCGTTTTTGGCAAGTGAGAGCCGAAACTTTGAATCCGGCTCATCCAAGCTCTCGCTTTATGGGAGGAAACTTAGAAACATTAAGTGATAAGCCAGAGAGTAAATTACAAGATGAATTAGTGAAATTCTATCAAACATACTATTCTGGTAACTTAATGAATGGGGTGATTTATAGTAATAAATCACTGGACGAACTCGCTAAATTAGCGGCTGATACTTTTTCCCGTATTCCTAATAAAAACACCCAAGCACCAGTAACGACGGTGCCAGCGATGACAGAAAAAGAAAAAGGGATAATGATCCACTTAGTCCCAGCTCAGCCACAAAAAACCTTACAAATCGAATTTGGTATTGATAATAATCTTGCCGATTTTCGCAGTAAATCAGATGAATATATTGGCTACCTTATTAGCAATCGTAGCACGGGTACACTAGCAACTTGGCTACAAGAGCAAGGATTAGCAGAGAATATTAGTGCTTCATCTGAATCCTATATCGATCGTAACCAAGGTTCATTTACCATTTATGTTTCTTTAACAGACAAAGGCCTTGCTGAGAAAGATAAAGTTATTTCAGCGATATTTTCTTATATTCAACTGATCCAAAATAAAGGGGTCAGTGAGCGCTATTTTAAAGAAATAGCCAATGTGCTTGACCTCTCATTCCGCTATGGCTCTATTGTTAGAGATATGAACTATATTGAAGATATCTCCGATATGATGCTGCGCTATCCGATTAAAAATATTCTTAATGCGGATTTTATTGCCGATGACTATCAACCTTCCGCGATCCTTTCTCGTCTAGAATCGCTTACACCAGAAAATGCGCGTATTTGGGTGATTAGCCCTAATGAGCCTTCAAATAAGCAAGCCTATTTTGTTCATGCACCTTATCAAGTGGATAAAATTACTGCGAAGCAATTAGCTTCATGGCAGGAATTAGCCAGCGATATCTCATTGTCATTACCGACACTAAACCCTTATATTCCTGATAATCTGTCACTTATTGATGCTGATAGTAACATCACTAAGCCTCAATTATTATGGCAAGACAGTCATGCTCGGTTATTCTATATGCCATCGCACTATTTTTCTGATGAGCCGAAAGCCAGTGTGACGTTAAGTTTAGTGAATAAAAATGCAGATCGCACAGTTAAACAGCAAGTTATACAAACATTGACCAATTACCTTGCTGATCTAACGTCTAGTGAACTGGCTTATCAAGCTTCTGTTGCCGGCATGAATATCTCCTCTTCTTCTGGGCGTGGAGTCGATTTCTCAGTCAATGGTTATACTCAACATTTACCAGAGCTAGTGAATGCCACACTAAAAAGCTATATAACGTTTGAAGCTACTCAGCAAGAGCTTGATCAAGCTAAATCTTGGTATCGTGAACAACTGGAAGTGACGCATAACCTTAAAGCGTATGATGCTGCAATGTTACCTGCCCGTCGCCTAAATACGATCCCTTATTATGAAGAAGCCGATAAACTTAAGGCGTTAGAGTCGATAACGTTACAAGATATTAAAGATAATCGTCGTGATGTCATTGAAAATGCAGCGCTTCAAGCATTAATTATCGGTAATTTAACGCCAGAGCAGAGCCGTGAGATAGTTAAATCGGCACAGGCATTATTAGGCAATAAAGGAACAGAATATTGGATTGGCGACACATTAGTTTTTGATAAATTAAATCAAGTTACATTCCAAAATAAATCTAAAAGCACCGATAATGCGCTAGGTGAACTGTTTATTCCTGTTGGCTATGAGCGTCTACAAGGAAAAGCGATTACATCAGTATTATCCTCTATCGTGCATCCTTGGTTCTTTGAACAACTCAGAACAGAAGAGCAATTAGGTTATGCGGTCTTTGCTTTCCAAGCTTCAATGGGTGAGCAGTCCGGTTTAGGCTTTTTACTGCAAAGTAATGCTAAACCACCTGTTTATCTCAATGAGCGTTATCATGCATTTTATCAACAAGCTTATGATCGCTTGAAAAAGCTAAGTGAAGCTGAATTTAATCAATATAAAAAAGCCATTATTGATGAAGTAAAACAACCACCGCAAACATTTTATGAAGAGGTTTCTCTTTATCGTAATGATTTCTATCGTAATAACTTAAAATATGATGGTCGTGAGAAGTTTTTAGCCCAACTGAATAAGGTAACGCTAAAACAAGCAATCGAATTTTATGAAAAAGCGATAATTAAACCGACAGGACTCGTGTTTGTTTCACAAATAATCGGGAAAGAGGGTAACAACGCTGATTATGCGCAAAATAAACAGTGGAAAATCTATTCAACCGTGAGTGAATTACAAAAAACATTACCTGTTGAGGAAATTAAAGAGTGAGTGAAGTGATACAGGCACAGGTATTAGATCCCTATACACTTCCTTTGTATCAAAGACGCCTCATTGAGGCGTCTGCGGGAACAGGGAAAACGTACACTATAGGGTTATTGTATTTACGATTACTGCTTGGATTAGGGGGTGAGTCAGCATTTCATCGTCCCTTAAGTGTTGAAGAGATCTTAGTCGTTACTTTTACCGAAGCGGCAACGGATGAATTACGCGCCCGTATTCGTCAAAATATTCATCAGTTAAGGCTAGCCTGTATCCGTCATCAAGTAGAAAATGACAATAACGCTTACCAAATATTATTAGATCAAATCCCGAATAAAATGGTGGCGGCGCAATGGCTACTAGAAGCTGAGCGTCAAATGGATGAAGCCGCCATTTATACTATTCATGGTTTTTGTCAGCGCATGTTAGCCACTAACGCCTTTGAATCTGGTGTATTGTTTGAACAGGTGTTGATCCAAGATGAATATGAGTTAAAAAAACGTGTCTGCGCTGATTTTTGGCGCAGGCACTGTTATCCCCTTTCTTATGATGTTGCCTATGCGGTAAGCGAAATTTGGTCTGGCCCTGAGCAACTGCTGTATGAAATTCAACCCTATTTACAAGGTGAATGCCCCGAAATTCAAGGTATTGATTTCGACGCTAAAAAAGAGACTGTTGAACAGCGTCATCAAGCAGTCATTGAGGCCATTGATAAAGTTAAAGCACTATGGCGTCATCATTGCAATGAAATTGCAGATTGGATAACTTCATCTGGTGTTGATAAACGCAGTTACAGTAGTCGTTTCTTACCTAAATGGATCGATGAAATCACCGCATGGGCCACTCCACTCGAAACCAAAAGTTATCAGTTACCTGACTGTTTAAGTCGTTTTTCGCAAGCAACCCTACATGAAAAAACTACAAAGGGTGCTGCGCCTGAGCACGCTTTATTTGCGGAAATCGAACTACTTTGCCAACAAAGTTTAACGTTACGTGATGTGATCATTGCCAATGCCATTCCTGAAATACGCCAAGGGATAGAAAATGAAAAAATGCGTCGTGGTGAGTTGGGATTTGATGATCTGTTAACGCGTCTCGATAAGGCATTGCAACGAGAAGGAGGCGAAGCATTAGCAGATGCTATTCGCCAACGTTATCCCGTCGCGATGATTGACGAATTTCAGGATACCGATCCTCAGCAGTATCGTATTTTTGATACTATCTATGGTGAGCATACAGAGAGTGGTTTGCTATTTATTGGTGATCCCAAACAAGCCATTTACGCATTTCGTGGTGCAGATATCTTTACCTATATTCGGGCACGGCAACAAACCGATCACCACTATACATTGAATACTAACTGGCGCTCGGCTCCGGGTATGGTAAGTGCAGTTAATAAACTGTTTTTACGTTCTAAAACCCCTTTTTTGTTTGATCATATTCCTTTTATTGAGGTCAATTCGGCTGAAAAAAATCAGCATATGAAGTTTATTTACCAGCAAAAAACAGTTGCCCCATTAAATTTTTGGTTAGCTGAAGGTGAAAGCCTTTCAACTGGTAATTATGAACAATTAATGGCCTCGCAATGTGCGATGCAAATTCGTGACTGGTTATCAGCCGGTGACAATCAACAAGCTTGGTTAATCGAACAAGACAATAAAAGCGCTGTTACATCTGCCGATATTGTGGTGCTAGTGCGTAGTCGCCGAGAAGCATTATTGATCAGAGATGCATTAGATCTGTTATCTATCCAATCAGTATTTTTATCCAATAGAGAAAGTGTGTTTGAAACCAATGAAGCCAAAGATCTACTTTGGTTACTACAAGCAGTGGTAACCCCTGAAAAAGAACGGGTGTTAAGAGCTTCTCTTGCCAGTGCACTGTTTGGATTTAACGCACAACAAATTGACGAACTTAATCAAGATGAACAGCGTTGGAACCGCTATGTGGAGCAATTCGCTGATTATTTTGTCTTGTGGCAAAAACGTGGTGTGTTACCTATGCTACGTAAAGTCATGATAGAAAACCAAATCGCTGAGAACTTACTCGCAAGCCAAGCAGGAGAACGACGTTTAACCGATATCATGCATATTGGCGAGTTGCTACAAGAAACATCATTACAGCTTGATAGCGAGCACGCCCTTATTCGTTGGTTAGCCCAGCAAATTTCTCGACCAGATGCACAAGCGGAAAGTCAGCAAATGCGTTTGGAAAGTGATAAAAATCTAGTGCAAATTTGTACCATTCACAAATCTAAAGGATTGGAATATCCCATTGTTTGTCTACCTTTTGCCTGTAATTATCAAGAACAAAAGGGCGCGCTTTATCATGATAGAGATGAATTTTACGCAAAATTAGATATTTTTAATCAACCTGATAGCGTGCGTCTTGCTGATGAAGAGCGATTGGCAGAGGATTTACGCTTGTTGTATGTGGCATTAACTCGGGCGAAATTTTGTTGTTATGTTGGTGTTGCGCCTTTGGTTAAAGGAAATAAACGTAAATCAGGATTAACTGATTTGCATAAAAATGCGCTGGGATATCTGTTGCAGCATGGGGAAGAGGGTAATAGTGAGCTATTACATCAATCCATTAATCAATTGCTTGATGACAATATAAAAGTGATCACGTTAGGTGATACCTCAACGCATCGATATCAATCTCCACATACAACGGATATTGCTTTAGATGCCGCCATATTTAAGCGAAAAATTAATGATAATTGGCGTATCACCAGTTATTCGGGATTAACGGCACAACACTCTGCTCGTGGATATCTATTTGATAGTGCTGATTTGGATGCCTTGGTACAATCTATCGCACCGGGCTTAGATACCGATGCTAAAGGTGAGAAAACAGCGCAACACAGCGATGAACTCTCTATTCATCACTTCCCTCGTGGTGCAGTCGCGGGGACATTTTTACATAGTTTGCTTGAAGAGCTTGATTTTTCACAGCCTATTGATGAAAGTTGGATGCAAGAGCAACTTATTGCCCAAGGTTTTGAGGAAAAATGGACGCCATTGTTGGTGGCTTGGATGGAAACCCTTTTTCACACCCCATTAAATGCGCAAGGCTTATGTTTAGCTGATATTCCCAAGGAGCATCAACTCGATGAGCTACAATTCTATCTGCCTATTGAAAAGGAGATGTCGGCGGCACAGTTAACAGCATTAACCCGTCAATACGATCCTTTATCTGCGCAATGTCCAGCCCTCAATTTTCAGCAAGTGCAAGGCATGCTAAAAGGTTTTATTGACTTAGTATTTTGTTGGGAGGGCAAGTATTATGTGGTTGACTATAAATCTAACTGGCTTGGTGAATCGAGTGAGGATTACACGCAAGAGGCGATGAGCAATGCAATGCGCGATCATCGTTATGATTTACAGTATCAACTCTATACTTTAGCGCTACATCGATTTTTACAACAACGCTTACCTGATTATGATTACCAACGTCATTTTGGTGGGATCTGCTATCTCTTCTTACGTGGTATTGATGCTGACTACCCGGGCAATGGCGTCTATACCTATTTCCCTGAAGAAAAGTTTGTAGAGGCATTAGATGCGCTATTTAAAGGGGAAGCGCTTGAGGTTAACGGCAGTAAAGTGAACACGCTGGGTGAGAACAATTCAAATGATTAAATTATTAGAACAAGCAATTGAACAAAACCTATTGCGCCCATTAGATTTACGTTTTGCTCAAATGCTGGTGGCAGATGAAAATCCTATCCTACTGTTTATTTTTGCCTATCTCAGTGCTCAAACAGGGGCGGGTCATGTTTGCTTACCGTTAAATATCATACAACAAGATAAATTGTTTGATGGACGACACACCGAGCTTTCACAAGCCATTTGGCAGGAAATGGCGCAACCATCAGCGAAAGAAATACTGGCAGAGCTTAATCAGAGCGAGTGTGTTAATCAGGGCCATAGTGATCTACCTTCACCTATTATTCTTGATAACGGATTACTTTATCTACAAAGAATGTGGCGTTATGAAGAGCAAGTTGCGCAATTTTTTCGCCAAGAGCAACAGGCGGTTGATATCGATGAAAATCAATTAACAAACGTATTAAATCAACTTTTCCCAAGCGTTAAAACACATGCTGAAACTAACTGGCAAAAAGTCGCCGCAGCGGTTGCTATTACAAGCCCTATTTCGATTATTTCGGGTGGCCCAGGGACAGGAAAAACCACGACAGTAGCAAAGATTTTAGCTGCTTTTGTCATGCTAACGGCGAATGAAAAACCCATTATTCAACTAGCCGCACCCACGGGAAAAGCGGCAGCTAGATTGACCGAATCATTAGGTAAAGCATTAGCGCAATTGGCACTAAGTGAAGAAGAGTTAAAATGGATGCCCGATCAAGCGCAAACCATTCATCGCTTATTAGGTGCCCAACCGGAAAGTCAGCAAGTTCGTTATCATCGCGATAATCCGCTACAACTTGATATCTTGGTTATAGATGAAGCTTCTATGGTGGATTTACCGATGATGGCGCGTTTAATTGAGGCTTTACCGGAACATTGCCATGTTATTTTTCTGGGAGATAAAGATCAGCTCGCTTCGGTAGAGGCAGGAGCCGTTTTAGGGGATATTTGTCGTTTTGCGGATCAGGGGTTTAGCCAACGCCGTTTTGAGCAGATTGATCGCTTAACACAAGGTGAATTACAGAAAGATCCCGCTTCTATGACGACTTCTACTACGCCAGTTTCGGTGGTCAGTGATTCACTATGTTTATTGCGTAAAAGTTATCGTTTTGGCTCACATTCAGGTATTGGTCAATTAGCTTTTGCGGTTAATCAAGGACAAGTGAAGAGTGCTATGACGTTACTGAAAAAAGCGACAGTAACACAAGAGAGCACTGAGCGAGAAAAACATACCGATCCGCAGGACATCGAATTTATCTCATTAGACACCGATGAGAGCTATATGAAGATGCTTCAAGATGTTGCTAAGGCTTATCATCACTATCTATCGTTAGTCGCGCAAAAAGCAGCACCAGAGACTATTCTTCATAGCTTTAATCAATATCGTTTATTGTGCGCCTTGCGAGAAGGGCCTTTTGGTGTCACAGGACTAAATGAACGTATTGAGATGCTGTTACATCGCCAACACTTGATACGACGACCTATAAATAGTTATCAGCGGGAGTATATTGGGCGACCAATTATGATCCAGCGTAATGACAGCACATTGGGGCTATTTAATGGTGATATCGGCATTATGCTTAATAACGATGAAGGGGAAATGAAAGCTTTCTTTCAGTTGCCTGATGGCACATTGAAAGCTATCCAACCTAGTCGTTTACCGCAACATGAGACTGCCTATGTGATGACAGTGCATAAATCACAAGGTTCGGAATTTACCCATACGGCATTGGTATTGCCGACACAATTTTCTCCTATTGTTAGCCGAGAATTACTCTATACGGCGATAACGCGAGCCAAGCAGAAGCTATCACTTTATTCTTCTGAATATATGGTGAAAATGGCGATCCAGACACGTATTCAACGCCGCAGTGGATTAGTTGAAAAACTGCGTTACTGAGTGATTTTTTAATTTAATATAATTATAGTGAATAGTAAAAGACAGGCTTTGAGAGGGGGAGCCTGTCTTTTTTACTTTATTAATAAAACTACTCTTTATGTAGATCTAAAATTAAGATCTTAGAGCGGCGCTGATAATTATACAGAGCCTGTTTTTCAATAGGTAATTTATCGATTTCAGCAGGCGTAAAGCCTTTTTCTTGGAACCAATGAATACTACGAGTCGTGAGCACAAATAATTTATCTAACCCCATCTGTTTAGCTTGGGTTGATATGCGTTGTAACAACACTTCACCTCGACAAGAGCTACGATAGTCAGGATGAACGGCGACACATGCCATTTCTCCTATTTTTTCAGACTGATAAGGATAGAGGGCGGCACAAGCAATGGTGAGATTATCGCGCTCAATAATAGTGAATTGATCAATTTCCATCTCAAGTTGCTCTCTTGAGCGGCGTACTAAAATGCCTTGTTGCTCTAATGGACGAATAAGCTCTAATATGCCACCAATATCATTAATATTGGCGCGGCGGACTTTCTCGGCACTTTCCATCACAATCTGCGTACCAATACCGTCACGAGAAAATAACTCTTGAACAATGGCACCATCCGCTTGATAGCTTAATAAATGGCTACGCTCAACACCACGACGGCAGGCTGTTACCGCACCTCGTAAAAAACGTACAGTACCTGAGTGATAATCGCCTGTAGTTTGTAATGCTTGAATTCGTTCTTCTGCTTGATTAGGTAAAAGTTCAGACACAATCTGGCCACTTGCATCTACAACCCCTTGCGAAGAGCAAAAGCCAATAAGCTTTTGTGCTTTAAGTTTGATAGCTAGCTGGGTTGCGACCTCTTCAGAGGTTAAATTAAAACTTTCCCCTGTAACAGAGACGGCAACAGGGCCAATTAACACAATGGCATTGTTATCTAACTGACGATGAATGGCCTCTTCATCAATACGGCGAATTTTACCGCTATGGCAATAATCGACCCCATCATCGACACCTAAAGGTTGGGCAATGACAAAATTACCGCTAACCACATTAATATGCGCTCCTTGCAAGGGCGTATTACTTAAACTCATTGATAAACGAGCAGTAATATCGAGTTGTAAGGTACCGGCAGATTGTTTAACTACTTCAAGGGTTTTACTATCAGTAATTCGTGTGTGTTTATGATAGAGCGGAGAAATTTTTTGCTCTTCAAGAGCCATGTCGATTTGTGGTCTAGCGCCGTAAACCACCACTAACCGTATTCCTAAACTATGCAATAAACCAATATCGTTAATGATAGAGGGAAAGTTCTCATGGGCTATTGCTTCTCCCCCTAGCATAATGACAAATGTTTTACCTCTATGTGCATTGATATACGGAACCGAGTGTCGAAAACCATCGACCAATTCGGTGCTACGCTCTTTCATAAAGCCCCTCTCGAGTGAATTTTTATTCGCATTTAATGTATTTTTATTCTTTTTGAGCGGAAATGGCAAGTAAAATCCGATCTTACTGTTTTAACAGAAGGCAGAATATTTGTATAAAAGTGTGTAATTGTGCTGTTTTTAAGTGACAGTGAAGTGTGGATTCGGTAAAGTTTTTCGTTCAGATATTTTTTGACCGTCTGTTTTAGCACTTTTTGATGTTAATCGTTTTTTTTGGAATATTTTCATGAGTCATTCAGAACATAATCAAACACGTCGTCGTCTTATTAAAGGAATTGGCGCGTTATTGTTATTAAGTGTTAGTCCTGTTGGCTTAGCGGCAACATCATCAGTGGTTGCCGTCAGGGTATGGCCTGCATCGACTTATACACGTGTGACTATCGAATCAAGTAGACCCTTGAAATATCGCCAGTTTGCGTTATCAGCACCAGATAGAATTGTGGTTGATCTTGAAGGTATCCAACTGAATAGCGTTCTGAAAGGTATGGCTAGTCAAGTGCAAACAAACGATCCTTACTTAAAACTTATTCGTGTCGGTCAAAATGCCCCAACTACGGTTCGTTTAGTGTTTGAAATTAAAACCCCCGTTCAGCCACAAATGTTTACTTTAAAACCCGTTGCTGAATTTAAAAATCGCTTAGTGCTCGATTTCTATCCAAGTCATGCGGCGACAAGTGAAGATGATCCGCTATTAGCGCTATTGCGTGAATATAACGAAGGGGATTTACAACAAGCTGTGCCTGAACAAACGGATACGCGTAAGCCCGGAAGAGCAGGACGAGATAGGCCGATTATTATCATGATTGACCCCGGTCATGGTGGTGAAGATCCGGGAGCGATGGGGAAATATAAAACTCGTGAGAAAGACGTTGTACTACAAATTGCCCGTCGCTTAAGAGCTTTGATTGATAAAGATGCCAAAATGAAAGCGTATATGACGCGTAATGAGGATGTGTTTATCCCCTTAAAAGTGCGAGTAGCGAAAGCGCGGAAAATGCAGGCTGATCTCTTTGTCTCTATTCATGCAGATGCATTTACCAATCGCTCGGCTAGAGGCTCTTCTGTTTTCGCGCTATCCAAAACAGGCGCAACAAGTAATACCGCACGTTACCTAGCTCAAACCCAAAATGAAGCGGATTTAATTGGTGGGGTGAGTCGAAGTGGTGATCGCTATGTTGATCACGCAATGCTTGATTTAGTACAGACCGCGACAATTAATGACAGCCTAAAATTTGGTAGTGAGGTATTAAAATTATTAGGTGGCGTGAATAAGCTACATAAAAATAAGGTCGATCAAGCCGGATTTGCGGTTTTAAAAGCCCCTGAGATCCCTTCTATTTTAGTAGAGACGGCTTTTATTAGTAATATTGAAGAAGAGCGAAAGCTCAAAACAGCCAAATTCCAGCAACAAGTTGCTGAATCTATTTTCAAAGGTATTAAAGCCTATTTTGCTAATGGTGGTGAACTGACATTAGCTGATCGAGGCTGATCTCGCTATACAACTACAACTTATTTTTGAGACTTCTAGTGGGAAATAAATAGTTATTTTCTACTAGAGGTAACAACTTATTATTTTTTATCCAATAAGTTAAATCATAACTGAGTAACAGGGAGTATATCGGTTATTGTAAATAGAGTAGGGATTAAGAGAGTATTTAATGGGAATTTGTAGAAAATAGAATTAGGGAAAGGATTGGTTGCGGGGGCCGGATTTGAACCAACGACCTTCGGGTTATGAGCCCGACGAGCTACCATGCTGCTCCACCCCGCGTCCGAAAACATTCATAGAAATTGGTTGCGGGAGCCGGATTTGAACCAACGACCTTCGGGTTATGAGCCCGACGAGCTACCAGACTGCTCCATCCCGCGACTGAATCTATAAATTTTAACTTACTGCGTATGTTGTGAATTGGTTGCGGGGGCCGGATTTGAACCAACGACCTTCGGGTTATGAGCCCGACGAGCTACCAAGCTGCTCCACCCCGCGTCTCCACAGAGGGGCACTATACTCAGGATCTGATAACTTGCAAGTTTTTTATGTAATTTTTGCCATTTTCTTTTAAAAACGGTCAGAAATAATACACAGAGGTGTAATTTTAGACAGTTATACTTTAGATAACACACTAAATGGTGAAGCCGATAATTAAAAAAACCGCAACCACTTCTGTATCGATATCTTTCTTGATTTGGCTTTGGTATCTTTCTTGTCATCAACTCTTTTTAAAGTAGGAATATAAGTAAAAAATGGTTACTTGGCGAAAATCGTTGCTTTTGGGGATATTAGCGCTTGCCTTAACAGGCTGCCATCGTCCAACAGATCAGGGGCAACAGTATAAAGATGGTAAGCTTAAGCAAGATCTTATTGAAGTTAACTCGCCAAATACGCAAGGCAAGCCCATTAATGGCTCAGATTACCTTGAACAAGTTAACCAAATAAATCAAACATCTTCACGTCTATACAATAGTAATCAAGATACTTATCAAGCAGTGGAAAATTGGTTACGCTCAGGGGCAGATACGCGTCAATTACGTCAATTTAATATCGCAGCCTTTCAAATGGAAGGGGAAGATAATTATGGGAATGTAAAATTTACCGGATATTATACCCCTGTTTTAGAAGCACGTTTAACGCCACAAGGTGACTTTAAATATCCGCTCTACCGTATGCCAGCCAAAGTGCGTGGTAAATTGCCTTCACGAGCGGCTATCTATAACGGTGCTTTAAGCCCTACTTTAATTGCCGCTTATAGTAATTCCATCATGGATAACTTTATGATGGAAGTGCAAGGCAGTGGCTATGTCGATTATGGTGATGGTAAACCTTTAACCTTCTTTGGTTATGCTGGGAAAAATGGTCATCCCTACCGCAGTATTGGCAAAGTGCTGATTGACAATGGTGAAGTTGAAAAAGAAGCGATGTCAATGTTGGCAATTAGAGAGTGGGCCGATAAGCATAGTGAACAAGAAGTCAGAAAATTATTAGAACAAAACCCCTCTTTCGTTTTCTTTAAACCTGAACCTTTTACGCCAGTAAGAGGGGCAAGTGCTATTCCGCTGATTGCTAAAGCGTCAGTGGCTTCTGATAGAAGTATTATCCCCGCAGGAACCGTATTATTAGCGGAAATCCCTATTTTAGATAATACCGGTAAGTTTACTGGACAATACCAAATGCGTTTAATGGTTGCTTTGGATGTGGGGGGAGCCATTAAAGGACATCATTTCGATATTTATCATGGTATTGGTAAAGAAGCCGGACAAATGGCGGGTTTTTATAATCATTATGGACGTGTATGGGTATTAAAAAAATCGCAACCCACCTTACTGAACCCCATACAGTAAAACGATTGACTATTTATATTGTCATATTAACGGTAAAATGAGCAAACGCCATGGCTATTGATTAACAATAGCCATGATTATTTCTGCTATCTAGGTTGTTATCGCATTATGCAAAATTCATTATCAGACTCCTATCTGCAACGCTTTTCTGGTATTGGCCGTCTTTATGGACAACAAGCGCTGTATTATTTTTCTCAGGCACATATTTGTGTTGTCGGCATTGGTGGCGTTGGTAGCTGGGCTGCAGAAGCCTTAGCTCGCAGTGGGATCGGCGCTATTACGTTAATTGATATGGATGATGTGTGTGTCACCAATACCAATCGACAAATTCATGCGCTAAAAGAGCATGTCGGGCAGCCTAAATGTGAAGTGATGAAGCAGCGAATTTTGCAAATTAATCCTGAATGCAAAGTTACTTGTATTGATGATTTTGTTACGGTTGATAATGTGGCAGAAATGATGCAAAACTCATTTGATTATGTGATTGATGCTATTGATAGTGTTAGACCAAAGGCTGCATTATTAGCTTACTGTCGTCGCTATAAAATTCCTGTTATCACCACTGGTGGCGCAGGCGGACAGATTGATCCAACTCAAATCCAAGTCGTCGATTTAGCGAAAACCATTCAAGATCCATTAGCCGCTAAATTACGTGAGCGTTTAAAATCTGATTTTAATGTTGTGAAAAATAGCAAAGGTAAATTAGGCATAGATTGTGTTTTTTCAACCGAGCAATTAGTCTACCCTCAAGGAGATGGTACGGTGTGTGCGGCCAAAAGTACTGCCGATGGTGTCAAGCGTATGGACTGCTCAGCGGGTTTTGGCGCGGTGACAATGGTAACTGCTTCCTTTGGTTTTATTGCCGTTTCTCATGTATTAAAGAAGATGTTAGCTAAGGCGCAACGTACTCGTCATACTTCAAGTTGTAGCGTTGTTGACCGCATTCATTCGCACTAGTCACATACTGATGTATGCTCCTAGCGACTCATTCACTTGTCGCCTAGCTACACCTTGAATTATTTAGAGTAGTACTCGTGATACTTCAAGTTGTAGCGATGTTGATGGTGCTCAATCGCACTAGTCACCTAGTTGCACTTTGGAGCATTTAAGCGTATTGATCCACCATACAACAAGCTGTACACATTGACTTGTTAGGGTTGAGATGTCTGTGTGAGCGACGTTAATCGCGCAATAATGGCATTGACACCATCAGTGCGTGATTGGCTAATTTGATTAGTCAATCCTAATTGTTCAAAAATAGCTAATATATCGATATTGGCTATTTCTTGTGCTGTTTTATTCTCAACTGTTGTTAAAATAACCGCCAGTAAGCCTTTTACAATTCGCCCATCACTATCACCATAAATATGGTATTTGCCGTCATTGTTTAACTCAACACCTAGCCATACTCTATTTTCGCACCCTTTGATTTCGTTTTCTGTTGTTTTTAATTCATCAGGTAATGCGGGTAATTTTCTTGAAAGTTGGATCAATTGACGATATTTATCTTCCCATGATTTGGATTTCTGGAAGTCTTGAAATAATCCATCTAAGGTAATGTCATGACCAAAAGGGTGTTGTGTATTATTACTCATATTTAATCTTCATCTTTTAATAAGGACAGTGCGAATTTAACCGCATCAACTAACCTATCAATATCAGAAAGTTGATTATATGGCATAAAAGAAGCGCGTAAACAGCCAGAAATGGTTAAAGCATCGATTAAAGGCTGTGCGCAGTGTTGCCCTGTGCGTAAAGCAATACCTTGTTCCGCGATTAAGGCCGCTAAATCACTGTGATGAATACCCTCAAAATTAAAAGCGAGTACCGGTGAATGAGGCGCGCGGTAACTGATAAACCCCTCTAATTGTTCAAGACGCGCCTGTGCTTTATCTGCCAGAGTTAAGGCGTATTGATTGGCTTGCGCCATATCTTGCGTTTGTAACCAATCTAATGTTGCTGAAAAAGCAATTACAGCAGCTATGTTAGGGGTGCCTGCTTCAAAGCGATGAGGAATAGCCGCGGGTACAAAACCGTTAAAGTTTGCCGTGGTTAACATTTTTCCGCCCCCTTGCCATGCAGACATCACTTCTAAAAGTTCGCGCTTTCCATAACATACGCCAAGGCCATTGGGACCATATAATTTATGGGCAGAGAAAGCATAAAAATCGATATCAAGGGCGCTGATATCCGTTGCATGATGAGCTATGCCTTGTGCACCATCAACCACGAGTAAACAGTCATCATATTGATGTACACATTGAGAAACTTTATCTAAGGCGATTTGTGCACCGGTGATATTCGACATTTGGCTTATTGCCACTACTCTTGTCCTTGCCGTAAGTAATGTCGCCAGTGTGGCGATTGAAGGTAAAAAGTTATCTTCAATCGGCCAACGAATAATTTTTGCCCCAGTCTGCTCTGCTAACATTAACCAAGGAATAAGATTGGCGTGATGCTCTTGTTCGCTAACAATAATTTCATCACCGGCTTGTAATCGTGGGCGGAAATAGCCTTGAGCAATAAGATTAAGTGAGCCTGTGGTGCCTTGCGTCCAAATAATAGTATCGCTATCTGCGACGTTAAGTAATTGAGCGACTTGCTGACGTGCTTGCTCAAAGTGTTGTGTCATCTTTTTAGCTTGTTGATATTGGCTACGGTGAACCGTCGCTGAGCTATGGCGATAAAATTCATCTGAAGCTTCAATCATAGCTACAGGTTTTAACGCGGTAGCCGCACTATCAAGATAAACAATATTTTCCTCAATAGCAGGAAATTGTTGGCGAAAAACAGTAGGGGAAAATGGTTTCATAATGAGCTTGTGTTAGTCAGTCTAGAAAACGCCGTTATAGTAAGTAAAAATCTAACCGCGAGATTATACGGTTAATAATATTTATTTATAATGAAATTGCTAATTTGTTTACTGTGAATTGCGATAGATTCTTATGGTAACACGATAAAGGTGAGCTTGTTTATAGCATCGAAAATGGAATAGATGTTTATCTACTGAGCGCTGTTATTGCCTATGGAGAAAAGATGTTGCACTTTTTTTAGCATAATAATAGCTAAGTAGGTGCGCATTTAGCATAAAAATAGGATGTGCAGTCCGTCAGCGTTGCGAAGTTGGAGAAAAATAATATATAAAAAAAGCACCGCCTTGGCGGTGCATTATAAAATCACTATGGACAGACAGGGTAAATGTACAGGAAGTGAAAAAAAACAGTAGCATCAGCTACAAAGTCTGGAATTTCCAGACAACTTGCAAACACAACATCACAACCACAAAGCCAAAAGTTTTGCAGTATTGCTACTACACAACTTTTCGTTCCGGCTTAGGAAGTGCGAGTACTATAGGTATTTACTGGCTAATCATCAAGGGACAAATTATAATGCTTCGCATAAAAAAAACTAATAACTAACGTTAGGGTTTACCAACAGCCAAAATAGGGGTTTCACAACAGAATATGTCTAAACGTTTACCTCCACTAAATGCCCTTAGAGTTTTTGATTCGGCAGCACGTCATTTAAGTTTTACTAAAGCGGCTGAAGAATTATTCGTGACTCAAGCAGCGGTTAGCCATCAAATTAAAACATTAGAAGAATTTCTTGGGCTAAAATTATTTAGAAGACGCAATCGTTCTTTGTTACTGACCGAAGAAGGTCAAAGTTATTATCTTGATATCAAAGAAATTTTCTCTTCAATTAATGAAGCGACAAGAAAATTACTTGCACGAAGCGCGAAAGGGGCTTTAACAGTGAGCTTATCGCCGAGTTTTGCTATTCAGTGGTTAGTACCGAGGTTATCAGGGTTTAATCAGGCTTATCCGGGGATTGATGTCCGTATTCAGGCGGTTGATCGCGAAGAAGATAAGCTTGCTGATGATGTGGATGTGGCTATTTTTTATGGCCGCGGGAACTGGACTGGATTGCGTACTGATCGTCTTTACGCCGAATATTTAATTCCGGTTTGTGCTCCTTCTTTGCTGACAGGTGAAAAACCACTAAAAACCCCGTCCGATCTGATTTATCATACACTGTTACATGATACATCGCGTCGTGATTGGCAAGCTTATGTTCGTCAATTGGAGATCCAAAACCAGATTAATGTGCAACAAGGGCCTATCTTTAGCCATAGCTCTATGGTGATACAGGCTGCAGTACACGGACAAGGTGTTGCATTAGTTAATAATGTTATGGCTCGTAGTGAAATTGAATCAGGTCGATTAGTTAGGCCTTTTCAAGATGTGCTTGTCAGTAAAAATGCCTTTTATTTAGTTTGCCAAGACAGTCAGGCTGAATTAGGAAAAATTGCTGCTTTCCGTCAATGGATTTTATCTCAAGCGGCAAATGAACAGGAAAAATTAGGATTATTGGCAACTTCTTAATATTTGTTTAGGTAAATTAGCTCCTAACAGGAAGGAATAAACAGTGAATAGTCGTACATTGCTTATGTTTTCCGCAATCAGTGGTTTTTTTTATGTGGCTTTTGGGGCATTCGCTACCCATAAATTAGCCCCTCATTTATCGCCACAGCATTGGGAATATATTCAGTTAGCTATGCGTTATCAAATCGTACATACTTTACTACTTGTAGGGTTAGCGGCGATATTAATGCGCAAAACCATTTTATGGCTTTATTGGGCAGGTATTTTCTTTGGTTTAGGCATTTTACTTTTCAGTGGTAGCCTTTATTGTATGGCGCTAACACAGGTTAGGTTATTATCTTATTTTACGCCAATTGGTGGATTTAGTTTTCTTATTGGTTGGATTTTAATTTTTATTGGCGCTTTGCGTCTAAGGACACCGGCATCTCGCCATGAATAAAGTAGCATTATATTGTCGCCCTGGTTTTGAAAAAGAGTGCGCGGCGGAGATAACGGATAAGGCAGGACAAATAGGTGTTTATGGCTTTTCTCGAGTGAAAGAGGGAAGTGGTTACGTCATTTTTGAATGCTATCAAGAAGGTGATGCAGATAAAATTGCTCGTGATGTGGATTTTAGAGGACTTATCTTCGCACGCCAATTATTTGTTTGTGGTGAATTATTAAAGAACTTACCACCAGAAGATCGTATTACTCCCATTATTGACCAGCTAAAAGGTAGTACAGAAAAAGCAGGTGAATTACGTGTTGAAGTCGCTGATACCAATGAAAGCAAAGAGTTATTAAAGTTTTGCCGCAAATTCACGGTTCCTTTGCGTAATCAATTACGTAAAGAAAAGATCTTATTAAAAGTTGAAAATTATAGCCGTCCGGTGATCCATGTCTTTTTTATTGCTCCGGGATGTTGTTACGTGGGCTATTCCTATAGCTTTAATAACTCGCCATTCTATATGGGGATCCCCCGATTAAAATTCCCAGCCGATGCACCAAGTCGTTCAACTTTAAAACTTGAAGAAGCGTTCCATGTTTTTATTCCTTATGAAGAGTGGGAAGAGCGCTTAGCCAGTGGGATGAGTGCGGTTGATCTTGGGGCTTGTCCGGGAGGATGGACTTACCAATTAGTTAAACGTAGCATGATGGTGCATGCCGTTGATAATGGTCCTATGGCTCCTTCTTTAATGGAAACAGGACAAGTGCGCCACCATCAAGCTGATGGTTTTAAGTTTGAGCCGACGTCAAAGAATATTACTTGGCTGGTGTGTGATATGGTTGAGAAGCCTGCCAAAGTGGCTGCATTAATGACAACGTGGATAGTTAATGAATGGTGTCGTGAAGCAATCTTCAACTTAAAATTACCGATGAAAAAGCGTTATGAAGAAGTTGCGCATATCCTTGATAAAATTAGAGCTGAATTAGCTGAGAAAGGCATTAATGCTAAAATTCAGGCTAAGCATTTATATCATGATAGAGAAGAGATCACGGTACATATCCAAAATATCTGGGCTGCTTATCGTCCTGATCGCGAGTTTTAACTTCATAGAGTTAAGTTCATCTTTTGATGAGTAAATCATTAACAGGCTAATTCTCTATTACAGAGCGTTAGCCTTTTTATTGATTAAACTATTTTAAACGTAACTGTTGTAAATTACCGTTTAACTGAATATCAGTACGAAGTGTGGTGATTTGGCGGCTAATAAAAGCAACTTCTTTATTATCACTCAATTTGGTTTGCCATTTTTTGGGCACTTCATCAATGTGTTGATACAGTGACTCTAAATTAGGATAAAGTTGCAAAAGTTCTGTTGCACTTTTAGGGCCAATACCGGGGACACCGGAAACTTTACTGCTGCTAACGCCTGTTAATCCCCAATAATCAGTTAATTGTGTCGGTTTAACACCAAACTCTTGACTAATAAATTCAAGATCGAGCCAGCGTTTTTGAAAATAGTCACGAATACGTATGGCAGGAGAAAGTAATTGGCAATAACCTTTATCTGTTGAAATAATGGTCACATTATGTCCGGCTTGAGCGACTTTCGTGGCCAAGGTTGCGGCTACATCATCCGCTTCATCGCCTCCTGAATGCCAGCTTTTTATACCTAAGTTAAGTAGCATTGCTTTAATTTCTGGAAGCTGTTGGTGCAGATCAGCCGGCATCGGCGAGCGGCCTGCTTTATATTCCGGCAATAACTGATGGCGCCAGCTATTTTCCCTATCATCTTCATCAAAAACAGCAACCGCGTGAGTAGGCCGTGTGTGATTAAGCAATTGATTCACGCTATGTTCACACACTGTCAGGCATGAAGAACCTGATGCCGCATGAATACGGCGGATCAGGTTTAATGCATCAATGATCAGCAAATGTACCATAATTAATTAGCTGATGATCTCGTAACAAGGTTGATAGGCACTACCACCAGGTAGCTTCATACGATGCTGTTCGACAAAACCCGCCAATAAAATATCCATACGGCGCATAATATCGCTTTCGCCGTGGATTTTATAAGGGCCATGAGCTTCTATCGCCTTCATTCCCACTTCTTTTACGTTACCTGCAACAATACCGGAAAATGCACGGCGTAAATCAGCCGCCAGCTTTTCAGGAGATTGGTGCGTGCTTAAATTAAGTGATGCCATATTTTCATGAGTTGGCTCGAAAGGATGTTGTAAGTCCGCATTAATTTTTATTGACCAATTGAAGCTGTAAGCATCCCCTGTGCTACGACGGTTATCTTTTACCAATGGCATGTATTTCTTCATAATACGAGCCACTTCAGCCGCATCATCGACGATGATTTGATAATGACGTCGTGCATCTTCACCTAAGGTATTAACAATAAAATCATCGAGTACTCGGAAATAGTCTGCACTCTCTTTAGGACCCGTTAAAATCAGTGGGAGTACTTGTTCTTGGTTTTCTGGTGACATCAGAATACCAAGTAAATAGAGTAGCTCTTCTGCGGTTCCTACCCCCCCCGGGAAAATAATAATGCCGTGAGCAATACGAACAAAAGCTTCCAGACGTTTTTCAATATCTGGCATAATGATAAGTTCATTAACCAGAGGATTTGGTGGCTCAGCGGCGATGATTGATGGCTCTGTAACACCAATAAAACGGCTATTTCTATAACGTTGTTGAGCGTGACCCACTGCAGCGCCTTTCATGGGAGCTTCCATAGCTCCAGGTCCACACCCAGTACAGATATTTAGTTCGCGTAACCCTAATTCATTACCGACTTTTCTACCGTAAAGATACTCTGTTTCATTGATGGAGTGTCCGCCCCAGCAAACGATCATATTTGGATCTTCATCGATATGCAGCGCTCTTGCATTACGTAAGATAGAGAAAATGGTGTTTGTTATATGGGCGCTGTTTTCAAGGTTTAAATGTAGGTCGCGTTTTGCCGTAGTTATTTGCCCATGCACAAACAAAATATCGCGCAGTACAGCAAATAGGTTTGCTTGTAGAGAGCGAATAATTTTTCCATCAACAAAGGCATCTTCTGGGGGATTAACTAGCTCTAATTTTACACCACGTTCGCGACGCAGTACGTTAATATCAAAATCTTGGTATTTAGATAACAGTTCTTTACTACTATCAGTAAGGCTACCAGAGTTGAGAACTGCAAGTGAACAGTTACGAAACAGTTGATAAAGATCACTGCTGGCTGTTCTTTTAAGCATATCAACTTCTAGCTGTGAAAGCAGATCCATGGAACCTAATGGGCTGACATGAGTTATCACGTAGGACTCCTTTTTCTCCCGAAATAACAAACTGAAGTGCAACTGATCTCTGTATAACATAGATCATATTAACATACAGGCATTATTCACGTTATTGTCTGGCTAAGCGACCAGTTTCTGGAACAAACTCACAATTACTACGCCAAGGATTAATATCTAATCCTCCACGGCGAGTGTATCTTGCATAAACCGTTAATGTGTCTGGTGAACAAAATGTCATAATATCGTGGAATATTCGCTCAACACACTGCTCGTGAAATTCATTATGCTGTCTAAAGGATACAAGATAGCGTAGTAGTTTTTCACGGTCGATTTTTTTGCCTTTATATTGGATCATCACAGATCCCCAATCAGGTTGGTGCGTGATCAGGCAATTTGATTTTAGCAGATGACTAACAAGCGTCTCCTCAACCAGTGTATCTGTTGTTGATCCGTTTAACCATTGGCTATCGAATTGGTAATTATCAATTTCAATAGGTTGGTTATCAATGCACTCTCCTACAAAATCGACAATAGGCTGTGAGGTAAAATGGGAAAGTGGGTAAAGTGTTAGATGCACCCTGCCTTTAGCACAAGCAGTTAAATCTTTGAGTAATGTTTCTTCAACAATGTGCCAATTTTCAAAACGAGTTTGATTAAAGCTATTGAGATAGAGCTTAAAGCTTTTTGATTCGATGAGATTTTCTGTCGTTGCATCTAATTCTACATGGCCAATAGCCACTTGAGGTAAGCCTTGGCTGTTGAGCCAAGATAGCTCATACATTGTCCAGATATCACCACCATGAAAAGGTAGATTGTCAGCAGTTAAAGAGAGTGAATCTCGATTTAAGCGACGAGGTACACCTTGTAATAGACTCGCATCATAGTGTGTGTGGTATTGTGTTTCTTTGCCTAATGATAGTGCTTCGAGAGCCTTATCTCCCTGATATAAAGACATAATCGATATCCTAATGTCATCAAAAAATGGAAAGAGCCGTGATTATACTAGCGAAATATCAAGAGTATATGAACGCTTTATTATTGGCGCTCAAAATTACCGGTATTATCAGGTAACATAAGGGATATATTTCTCTTTTTTATGCCTACAGACGATGATAACGATGAATGATATTTCCACTGAATTAAAACAGCTTACGCAAAATTATGTTGATTTATGGCAACAAGATTCAGGGTTTCCTCCTGCCAGCCATGAGCTTTATGGTGTTCCTTCTCCTTGTATTTCTCGTACCGGAGATAATGTGGTTTATTGGTTACCACAGCCTTTTACGGGTCGAGATAAATTAGAAAAAGTTGAAAAAGCGATGGGAATTATTATTCGCCCTGAATTACATGACTATTTTACTACGCAATATGCTGGTGATATGCAAGTCCGTTTTGATTCGCTCAACTTTACTCTGCTTCAAATTTGGAGTGAAGAGGATTTTATTCGCCTACAAGAGAACATGATCGGACACCTTGTGACACAAAAACGATTGAAGCTCACCCCGACTTTGTTTATCGGTACAACAGCCTCTGAAAACGATATTATTTCTGTATGTAATCTTTCAGGTGAAGTAATACTAGAAACTTTTGGTCAAAAGAAAAGGGAAGTGCTTGCAGATAATTTATCACTATTTTTAACAAAATTAATCCCTGTTTTTGATAAGTAAGGTAATCATTTAGCTATTTTTTCTGTGAGATATATCTTACAAAAAGAGCGTCTTTAGCTTACTAAATGCAAATGTTGCGTAATGCTTTTTTTGTTTGTTAAATAAATTCAATGGATTAATAATACATTGTTTTTCGTGATGATTTTTCTTTATTGATTACTTTTGTTTTGTGGGTTGTTTCACTAACCAATTATTGGCATTCTACCTCCGCCAACTAAGGGATTATTTGGTAACCGTGATAAAGAAAGTAATCAAGGATGTAGGAAATAGGATATTTCCATTAATACAGGATATAGACTTTCATCATCATGGATGACAGATGATAATAAAACGGTTCTGCTAGGATGCAGGTATTATATTAGATAATCATATCTTCTTGTCTAAAGGGGCTACGGCCCCTTTATTTTCTATTTGTTTTTCACTCTTTCAGCCCCAATGTTATGCTTATTCTGTTTTTATATAAGGAATAAACAATGACCTCAGAACAACACATTTTAGCAAGGCTGTTATTAATTGAAGAAGAGATGAAAAACATAGGGTTATGGCAATTGGATGCACCTAATGATGAGGCTTTTGCAAGCTCAGAGCCTTTTTGTATTGATACAATGGAGGCGCATGAATGGTTGCAATGGGTTCTGATCCCTCGTTTATCTTCTCTTATTGACAGTGGTATGGCATTGCCGACGGCTTTTGCTATCGCACCTTATTATGAAGAAGCATTTAAAGACGATGAGACGCGTGATTATGTTGATTTACTCAATCACCTTCGTGAACTTGATGCGTTATTTAAGCAATAAGGTCAATGATGCTAGATATTATTTATCAAGATGAATATCTTGTGGCGGTGAATAAACCGGCGGGATGGCTTGTTCACCGCAGTTGGCTTGATAGGCATGAAACCGTGTTTGTGATGCAGACATTAAGAGATCAAATTGGTCAGCATGTTTTTCCTGTTCATCGTTTAGATAGACCCACATCCGGAGTGCTATTAATGGCGCTCTCTTCCGAGGTTGCAAGAACACTTTCAGTCTATTTTGAACAACATCAAATGGAGAAAGTGTATCATGCGGTTGTGCGTGGCTATGTTGAAGAGCCAATGATAATTGATAGCCCACTTGTTGAAGAGCATGACAAAATCGCTGACAAATTTGCCTCTCAACCCCCTAAAATTCAACACTGTATTACGCATTGTGTGCCACTTGCAAAAGTGGAAAAAGAAGTGGCGATAGGGCGCTATCCAACATCGCGTTTTAGCTTATTGGAATTACGTCCTGAAACGGGGCGTAAGCATCAATTGCGCCGTCATATGTCTCATATTCGTCACCCTATTATTGGGGATACAGCCCATGGCGATTTACGACAAAATCGTGGGGTCGTAAATCATTTTCAATCACATCGTTTGATGTTACACGCAAGTCAGCTAAACTTAATTCATCCGATCACTCAACAGCCACTTAACTTAACAGCGAAGTGGGATCTGCCATGGCAACATCTGATTAATCAGTTTGGCTGGCGTGGTCTAAAGCCCGAATTAGAGCAATTCGGTGAGGATTTAGCTCACCATTTTGTACTTTCTGATATTTGAATATTGCTTACCTTTCGTGACTATCAAGACTTATTTACTTAAGTTTTGATAGTTTGCGCAATATTTATTCCTCAATAACTGGTTGTAATATAAAAAGTTACTTTTATTGATAAAAGATATGAACTGAAACGTGACAGCTATCATATATTCAATAATGGATTTATTTTATGATGTAAAATAAATAGAGCTTATTATTAGATAAGTTAATTGAATAAACCTACCTTAACTTTAAACAAATAAAAAACTTATAACACATACAACCCATATTCGGGAGTCTGCTTGATGTTTAAAAACCTATTTGTTGTTTTACAAAAAATTGGAAAATCCTTAATGTTACCGGTATCTGTGCTGCCTATTGCCGGTATCTTACTAGGGGTTGGGTCTGCGGGGCTATCATGGATCCCTGTCTCTGTTTCTCAAGTGATGGCAGAAGCGGGTGGTTCGGTTTTCTCTAATATGCCACTGATTTTTGCTATTGGTGTGGCGTTAGGTTTTACCAATAATGATGGTGTCTCAGCTCTTGCGTCCGTCGTTGCCTATGGCATCATGTCAAAAACCATGCTGGTGGTGGCACCTTGGGTCTTAGGATTATCTCCTGATAGTGTTGAAATACAACGTTTAACTGATACGGGGGTACTAGGTGGGATCATTGCCGGTATTATTGCCGCATCAATGTTTAACCGCTTTTATCGTATTAAACTTCCTGAGTATTTAGGCTTCTTTGCAGGTAAACGTTTTGTACCTATTATTTCTGGTCTGATTGCGATTTTTGTCGGTATTCTTTTATCCTTTATTTGGCCTCCTATTGGTACTGCTATTCAACGTTTTTCTGAGTGGGCAGCGTATCAAAATCCAGCCGTTGCATTTGGTATTTATGGTGTTGTTGAGCGTGCGTTAGTGCCATTTGGTCTGCATCATATCTGGAATGTACCATTCCAAATGCAAGTGGGTGAGTATGTAAATAGCGCAGGACAAGTGTTCCACGGTGATATTCCACGTTATATGGCAGGTGATCCAACTGCGGGGATGTTATCAGGTGGCTTCCTATTTAAAATGTTTGGTCTACCCGCTGCGGCCATTGCTATTTGGCATACAGCACGTCCTGAAAACCGTGTAAAAGTTGGCGGGATCATGATTTCTGCGGCATTGACTGCCTTTTTAACAGGGATCACAGAGCCAATTGAATTCTCATTTATGTTCGTAGCACCTATTCTTTATGTTATTCATGCCATTCTTGCCGGTTTAGCATTTGTTATTTGTATCTTGTTAGGTATGCGTGACGGTACAAGTTTTTCTCATGGCTTAATCGACTTTATCGTATTGAGTGGCAATAGCAGTAAACTGTATCTATTCCCAATTATTGGCATACTTTATGCGATAACTTATTACTCTATTTTCCGTTTCTTAATCGTGAAACTCAACCTGAAAACCCCAGGGCGAGAAGTAGAAGATAAAAACGCGAAACAAGCGGATAAAAGTGCGATGGGACAATCTTTAGTCGCTGCTTTCGGTGGTAAAGATAATATCAGTAGCTTAGATGCTTGCATTACACGCTTGCGTATTGGTGTAAAAGAGATTGATAAGGTCGATCGTGATGAGTTGAAAAGACTGGGAGCGGCTGGTGTTGTGGTGGTTGGATCCGGTATTCAAGCAATTTTTGGCCCTAAGTCTGATAATTTAAAAACTGAAATGGATGAATATATTAGGTCTATAGGTACAACTGAAAAATAAATTATTTTTGACTAAATTAGAAAACACTCTTATGCATCAGCTAAGAGTGTTTTTTTATTGAAATAATATAGGTGTTAATTATGTAATTATTTTAGAACATAAACAGAGTTTAAGAGATTAAATGACAATGAAATTATTTGGAAAAGATGATAAATATAAAACTTTTGTGCTCTCTATAGGGGATAAAAAAAACATCTCTTTTGGAAAAAATGATATTTCTTTAGGAATAAAAGATTTATCTTTACTTATAAGCAATAGTAATAGAGACTTTATGATTGTTAATAAAGATAAAGAAGTTTTATTTCTTAAATTTAAATTAGAGTTGAAATGTGCTCTGGAAAAATACATACTTGAAAAAAATAAAAAAAAAGATAGGCTAAAGGAATTAAAAGATATTCTTGAAAAAGAAAGATTAACTGATAAAATAACAATACTTGATAATAAGGTAATTGTATCAGGAATGAAAGATACTAATGATATAAATGTATTATTTTCCTCTTTGTTAAAGAATAAAGATAATTCTAGTACACTTTTTAATAAAGTATTTAGTAATGATAATATAATAATTAATAATTTTATCTCTAAAAAAGAAAAAAAGATTTCTGATAACATAGAAAAGATAGTAAATAAAATTAGGCGTAACCCAGAATTTACATTATATAATAATAATTCTCTTAAATATCAACATATAACTACCATTTCGAATAAAATTTTTAAGGAACCAGAGAATACTGATATAACAAACGATGATTCTCATAATAAAAATAATCTTGATAAAATAGAAGAAAAAGCCCCCCCCAAAAAAAACCAAAAATCAAAAAAAGCAGCCCTGATGGAACAACTTGATGAAGATAAACAGAAAATGAATGAGTTGTTAGCTACTTCTAGCCAAGGGTTATTAAAAACTGTAGAGTATATAGATAATCTATCTAATTTAATTAGTTCTAAAACTGATAATGGTACTTGTAATTCCGACCTCATTGACCAATTCAAAATGTCTATTGAAACCTTAGTAAAAGAATGTAATGTCTTTAACAAAGATAGTCATTTTTTACCTGAAAAAGATATTGAGATAGAGTTAAGTGACATAAAAATAACAATTGAAAAACTTAATGAAATTATAAAAAAGATGAATGATTTTAAATCTAATCAGTTACATTATTTTTATCAAGAAATATATAAATCTAATTTTACTACAGTTAACGAGATTAATATTGATTTTAAAAAGGTTTTTTTTAATAATATAAAAGATATGTCTTCTCAATTATCTTCTTATAATAAATCATTAAAGGAAAATAAAGGTTTTTTCCTTAAATTATATAAATTCTTATTTAAAAATAAATACCTAAGAAAAAAAGAGATAAATGATAATGCTGTTAAAAAATTAGAAGTATTGGATAAGGACTTATTCTTTTTGCTTGAATCTAAAGATTTTAAAAATAATTATGTACCTGACTGGGCTTGCAAATTAGTAGCTAAAATAATAAATGAATCAATGCCTAGAAACGATATTTTTTGGCGATTCTCTAAAGAGCGCATAGAATGGAATAAAATTTATAAATCATTTATTGTAGAGAGAAAGAGAGAAGAAATATAGAGCATAAATTGTATATCAATAATATAGTATGTGATTTACTATGATTAGAGATAAATGAAATAGGGGATATTATGGCTAAAATTGGCATTTTTGTTGGTACTGTTTATGGCAATGCATTGGCGGTTGCTGAAGAAGCGCAGCGCATTTTGCTTGAGCATAAACATCAAGCTAATATCTATGAAGAAGGTACACTTGCCGATTGGCAAAAATATTCAACAGTACTGGTGATAAGCTCTACAACCGGCCAAGGCGATTTACCCGATACAATAGCACCTTTATTTTATGAGCTACGAGATAATGTTGGTTATCAACCTAATTTAAATTATGGCCTAATTGCGTTAGGTGATAGCAGTTACGATAATTTTTGTGGTGCAGGTATGCAATTTGAAGCGTTATTACAAGAGCATCAAGCAAAGCGTATTGGTGAAATATTAAAAATAGACAGTATGGATATTGCCGAGCCAGAAGTATTTGCTATAAATTGGCTGGAAAACTGGGCTACATTATTGAATTAAATTAATCGGTTACTTGAGCAATAAATTGATGGATCATGGCTATCTTATTAAAGAGCACCGCTTACTATTAAGTTGTGAATAGTTATAAGCGGTGTTTCTTATAAAATTGAGACAATTAATTAACGACGAGTCAATTTTTCTAAATCGGCTTCAATTTCAGCAATTTTATTGGCAACAACGTGCTCAAGGTGACGTAAATCATCGAGGATTTTATGTTTCAAATCCACTTCCACTTGATCTTGCTGGCAAATTTGATCTAATTCTTCAATCACATAACGTAAGTTAGTGTTGATTTCATTGACTTCTTTAAAACCTTGTCCTGATTGAGTATCAGAAATTGTTTTACGTTGGCGTGGATATTTAAATTTTACACTTTTTGCAAAGAATTCACCTTTATCTTTGCGAAAATAAATTTTTAAAATATCGTTGTTAGCTTCTTGACGTAGGGTATAGCGATCAATATCTTCAGGATGTTGGATCCCTAAATTTTTTAAATTATCGTACATATATTGGCACCAGATAGAAAGATGAATGAGATACAGCGAACAGAATTCATTCTATCCGCTGTTATTATATTAGTCGATAGTTCTTAACAATTCATTAATACCCACTTTTCCACGTGTTTTAGCATCGACTTTTTTTACAATCACAGCACAGTACAAACTGTAACGACCATCTTTTGACGGTAAATTACCAGAAACCACCACTGAACCAGCAGGAACACGACCGTAATGGATTTCGCCAGTTTCTCTGTCATAAATTTTGGTACTTTGTCCAATATAAACACCCATTGAAATGACAGATCCTTCTTCAACAATCACACCTTCAACAATTTCAGAACGTGCTCCAATAAAGCAGTTATCTTCAATAATGGTTGGGTTAGCTTGTAAAGGTTCTAATACGCCACCGATCCCAACGCCACCGGATAAATGGACATTTTTACCAATTTGCGCACATGAACCAACGGTTGCCCATGTATCCACCATACTTCCTTCATCAACATAAGCACCAATATTGACATAAGAAGGCATTAGAACCGTATTACGAGCAATATAGGCCCCTTGTCTGACGGCAGCAGGTGGCACAACACGAAATCCCTCTTTTTCAAAACGAGCTTGATCGTAATTTGCAAATTTCATTGGCACTTTATCAAAATAACGGCTTTCGCTACCGTCGATCACTTGATTGTGACTGATACGAAAAGAGAGTAGAACCGCTTTTTTTAGCCATTGATGAGTAACCCACTGACCATTAATTTTCTCAGCAACTCGCAATTTTCCACTGTCTAGTTGAGCGATAACGTTATTAATCGCATCGCGTACCTGTGGTTCAACATTATCTGGTGTGATTTCAGCGCGTTGTTCAAAGGCGTTATCAATAATAGATTGTAATGCTTGCATCTATAGTATTTCCTATATGTATTGTCGTGGGTTTCTATATTTTATCCTTTGAAACGAGGGCTTTTGTCAACCTTTCTACGACTTCATCCTTCATTTTTTGGTTTAACGCATTATTTTCGTTATCTGTTAATACAAAAAAATCCTCAACACGCTCACCAATAGTGGTGATCCTTGCGCCATGTAACGAAAGAGAAAGATCGGCAAAAACCTTACCTATAATAGCTAATAAGCCTGGGCGATCGCGCGCAAATAATTCCATATAAGTTCGTTTATTATGGTTAGAGGCGATAAAGTTAATTTTAGTGGGTACCTCAAAATGGCGTAATTTAGCCGGTAAAGCACGGGTTTTGGCATTGGCGTTATAAGGGGCTGATACAACGCGAATAAGCGCTTGGCGTATAGCATGATAGCGATCAATCGCCAGTGGTTTACCATTAGGCTCTAAAACGATAAAGGTATCCATTGCCATATTGTCGCGATTAGTAAAAATTTGTGCGTTGTGAATATTTAAATTACGTCTATCTAGCTCACCTGCAACAGAAGCAAACAGAGAAGGCCGGTCAGCACACCAAATAAAAACCTCTGTACCACCATGCTCGGTTTGTTGGCTAATCAATACCATAGGCTCAGCACTATTGTGCTCAATAAGTGCCTGAGCATGCCAAGCAATTTGCTCTGGAGTATGACGTAAAAAATAGTCCGCATGGCAACGAGCCCAAATCGCTTGCAGTTTTTCTTCATCGACCTGTTGCTGTTGTAAAATAGTTAGTGCTTGCTGACGGTGATCACGGATACGTTCCCGTAAATCTGGAATAGAGTGCATCCCTTGGCGTAATTGATTGGCCGTAGCGAGAAATAGTTCACGCAGTAAGCTTTGCTTCCAACTATTCCATAAGCTACTGTTTGTTGCACAAATATCAGCAACAGTGAGACAGAGTAAATAGCGTAAACGGCTCTCATTTTTGACTTCAGAGGCAAATTGGAAGATAACATCGGGATCTTGAATATCACGTCTTTGTGCCGTTACAGACATAAGTAAGTGATGACTTACAAGCCATTCAACTAAAGCGATTTCTCGTTGATTTAGTCCATGTTGTTGAGCAAAGCTAATAACATCCTGTGCACCTAATAAAGAGTGATCACCATGTCGCCCTTTAGCAATATCGTGAAATAGAGCAGCAAGTCTTAATAACTCAATTTGAGGTAGTTTCGGGTAGATATCGACACAAAGAGGATGTCGGTTTCGATTTGCATCATCAGCGAAACTTTCAAGTTTTTGTAATACACGGATAGTATGCTCATCAACTGTATAAGCATGGAATAGATCAAACTGCATTTGACCGACAATATTGTTCCATTGTGGGAAATAAGCACTTAATACACTATGTTTATGCATTGGGACAAATGCCCCCGAAACCGCCCTAGGATGACGTAAGATTTGCATAAATACTTGTCTAGCTAGTGGGTACTCACATAAAGGTTGTACTAAATGACGACGGGCATAACGCAAATGGCGTAGTGTGGTCGAATAAATTCCGGTTATCTCTGCATGCTCTGCCATACGTAAAAATAACCGCATAATGGCAATAGGATCATTAAGAAAACATTCATCGTCTATAACATCAATTAATGTACCTCTTAATTGAAATTCTTTGTCAAGAGGGCGAGGTTTAACATTGGGTTGTAATGCGAGGATTGCTTCATCAAAGAGTTGCAGTAGCATATCGTTTAGCTCACTCACACGGCGAGTAACGCGATAGTAATCCTTCATCATTTTTTCGACAGGTTGGTTGCCTTCACCTTGATAATTTAAAAGTTGGGCAACGCTTAATTGGCGATCAAACAGTAACCTATTATCATAACGATTAAGGACTAAATGTAGCGCAAAACGGATCTTCCATAAGGTATATTGGCACTCGAGTAATTCTTGTCCTTCGGCAGGGGTTAAAAAGCCAAAGTTGACCATTTCAGATATTGATGTTGCGCCAAAATGACGGTGAGCGACCCATATAAGGGTGTGAATATCACGAAGTCCTCCAGGACTATTTTTAATATCAGGCTCTAGATTATAACTGGTGCTATGAAAGCGTTGGTGACGTTGTTCTTGCTCTTCAATTTTAGCTGCAAAGAAATCAGGCGATGGCCAAAAACCTTGGCTAAAAATATGTTTAATTAATTGTTGATAGAGTGCGTTATTACCACAAACAAGACGCGCTTCTAGTAAATTGGTGGCAATAGTTAAATCAGACAGTCCTTCTAAAAGGCACTCTTCCATCGTTCTCACACTGACACCTATCTCTAAACGGATATCCCAAAGCAAGGTAATTAATTGACTCACTTTTTCGGCAATTTGGGAAGGAAGAGGCTGTTGACTTAAAAATAGCAAGTCAATGTCAGAAAGAGGGTGTAATTCTTGGCGACCATACCCCCCCACGGCAATGATACAGAGATCAGGGTGATCCGCTAATTCAGTATAACGCCATAATTGTGTGAGTAGTTGGTCGATAAAGTGACTACGAGCTTGTAGTAACAAAGCAACATCAGCATCATGATGAAAAGCATCTGCTAACCATAACTGAAATTGTTCAATAGAGTGTTTTAGTAAAGTACTATCTAGCGTATTTTCAGTCAGCAACGAAGGGGACGGTGGTGCTGTTTGAAAGGTATTAGAGGTTATCATAGTTAATCATCTCACTCATATATGCTGATTATATTAAGAGTAATGTTAAAACGGTAACCTGACTAGCATTTCTATTTTCTTACCAAAGTTGAAAATAAAAAAAACGACATACCTCGAAAAAATATGTCGTTTTTACATTTTAGAAGAGTGCGATTTATTCGTTGACTAATACGGCAGAAATAAATGGCTCTTCTTCTTTACGCAGTGTCATGATTTCACAACCATTGTCGGTAACCACTAAAGTATGCTCATATTGAGCAGACCAACCGCGATCTTTGGTTTTTACTGTCCAACCATCTTTCATGGTACGAATACGGTAATCTCCAGTATTGACCATCGGCTCGATAGTAAATGCCATGCCTTTTTGTAACACAACACCACCGTCATCAGCATCATAGTGTAATACTTGAGGCTCTTCGTGGAAACCTTCGCCAATACCATGTCCACAATATTCGCGTACCACAGAAAAATCATGCCCTTCAACGAATTTTTGAATGGCCTTACCTAATTCACGTAAGCGAATACCTGGTTTTACCATTTTTATTGCAAGGTAGAGACTTTCTTGGGTGATCCGACACAGACGCTCACCTTGAATAGTCGGTTTACCGACGATAAACATTTTTGACGTATCGCCATGAAAACCCTCTTTAATGACAGTAACATCAATATTAACAATATCGCCGTCTTTTAAAATTTTGTCTTCACTAGGAATACCATGGCAAATAACATCATTAACAGAAATACACACTGATTTAGGGAAGCCATGATAGTTTAAGCAAGCAGGGATAGCTTGCTGAACATCAACAATATGTTGATGACAAATACGATCTAATTCCGCTGTACTTACGCCGGGTTTTACATAGGGTGCGACAACTTCAAGGACTTCAGCCGCAAGACGACCCGCGACGCGCATTTTTTGAATATCTTCTTCAGTCTTGATTACAATAGCCATTTGAGTTCTTCATTAATAGATTTAAAAGCCACAATACAATCATTATTGCATGGTATTGCAGGTCTATGAATTATGATGGTGAGAAATAATTCTAATTACCATTTATGATATCAGCAGAAAGTGGGTGTGCCAATCAAAGAGGATAGGAGTAATCTGTTTGATATCGCCAATAATCAGGCACATTACGCCTTATATTGTTTGTTGTCTTTACATATTGCGCTTTTTTATTCGCTGTTGTTAACCGATATATTGGCAGTGAAACCGTAACTAATAGTGGTTTCTTGAGGTTATTTATGGTATAAAGCGCGCCGGAGTTCTGTTATTGGCTATGGCTTCACCATGTGAGGTTTAAGAAATAGCAGTAAATCTGAAAACATTCAATTGTGTTAATGACACACACAAATCGACACATACGCCGGGGTGCTCTTATGTAAAGGTTTAATCTTTACAGCTGATGAGTCGGTCGTATGGGATTTGTGGAGGAAATAACCCCAAATTTAAACTTATAGAGGTCTAAAATGGCAACTGTTTCAATGCGCGATATGCTGCAAGCCGGTGTTCACTTCGGTCACCAAACTCGTTACTGGAATCCAAAAATGAAACCATTCATCTTTGGTGCGCGTAACAAAGTTCATATCATTAACTTGGAAAAAACTGTTCCAATGTTCAATGAAGCTCTGGTTGAACTGAACAAAATTGCTTCTCGTAAAGGCAAAATCCTGTTTGTTGGTACTAAGCGCTCTGCCGTTGAAGCTGTTAAAGAAGCAGCAGAAAGCTGTGACCAGTTTTATGTAAACCACCGCTGGTTAGGCGGTATGCTGACTAACTGGAAAACTGTTCGTCAGTCAATCAAACGTCTGAAAGATTTAGAATCTCAATCTCAGGACGGTACTTTTGACAAACTGACCAAGAAAGAAGCGTTAATGCGTTCTCGTGAACTTGGTAAGTTAGAAAACAGCCTGGGTGGTATCAAAGACATGGGCGGTTTACCTGACGCTCTGTTTGTTATCGATGCTGAGCACGAACACATTGCTATCAAAGAAGCAAACAACCTGGGTATCCCAGTATTTGCTATCGTTGATACTAACTCTGATCCAGATGGTATCGACTACATTATCCCTGGTAATGATGATGCAATCCGTGCGGTTAAATTATATCTGACCGCTGCAGCAACAGCTGTTCGTGAAGGTCGTTCTCAAGATCTGGCTGTTCAGGCTGAAGAAGGCTTAGTCGAAGCTGAATAATAAGGCATGCTCGTAAGAGCCCTTATTTAACCAGGTATTGCTATATATTGGTTAGGGGGCCTCAATAGGCCCCCTTTACACATCTGCTATGAGAACATCTATGGCTCGCCCATAGAAAAGTCGAGGAAGAAACAAATGTCTGGAATTACCGCTGCATTGGTAAAAGAACTGCGTGAACGTACTGGCGCAGGCATGATGGAATGTAAAAAAGCGCTGGTTGAAGCTAACGGTGATATCGAATTAGCTATCGACAACATGCGTAAATCAGGTCAAGCAAAAGCGGCTAAAAAAGCAGGTCGCGTTGCTGCTGAAGGTATCATCCTTGCAGAAGTTGCTGCTGATGGTAAATTCGGTGCGCTGGTTGAACTGAACTGTGAAACAGACTTCGTTGCTAAAGATGCTGGCTTCATCGCATTCGGTAAAGATGTTATGGCTGCAGTATTAGCAGACAAAACTGACGATATCGAAGCACTGAAAGCGAAATTCGAAGACGCTCGTACTGCATTAGTTGCAAAAATTGGTGAAAACATCAACATTCGCCGCGTTGCTATTTTAGAAGGCGAAGAGTTAGGTACTTACCTGCACGGTGCTCGCATCGGTGTTTTAGTTGCAGCTAAAGGCGCTAACGAAGAACTGATCAAACACATTGCTATGCACGTTGCTGCAAGCAAACCAGAATATGTTCGCCCTGAAGATGTGCCTGCTGATGTTGTTGAGCATGAGCACCAAATCCAGATGGACATCGCAATGCAATCAGGTAAACCACGCGAAATCGCAGAAAAAATGGTTACTGGTCGTATGAACAAATTCACCGGTGAGATCTCTCTGACTGGTCAGCATTTCGTTATGGATCCAAGCAAAACTGTTGGCGATCTGCTGAAAGAAAACAATGCTGAAATCATTAACTTCGTTCGTTTCGAAGTTGGTGAAGGTATTGAGAAAGTTGAAGCTGATTTCGCAGCAGAAGTTGCGGCAATGAGCAAATAATAACGCTTTGCGTTAATAGAACCGCCTTAAGGCGGTTCTGTTTTGTTACAATCTCCACTGACAGTTTGCTTTTCTTTGAAAAGAGTAAGGCTATCTAAAACCTCCAATTAACTAATCTGCTTAGGACAGAACACCATGGCAACCAATGCAAAACCCGTATATCAGCGAATTTTATTAAAGCTGAGTGGCGAAGCCCTGCAAGGCGCAGAAGGTTTTGGTATCGATGCGAGCGTACTTGATCGCATGGCTCAGGAAATTAAAGAACTCGTTGAATTGGGCATACAAGTCGGTGTCGTAATTGGCGGTGGTAACTTGTTCCGTGGCGCTGGTCTAGCAGCTGCAGGTATGAACCGTGTTGTGGGTGACCACATGGGAATGCTCGCCACAGTGATGAATGGCTTAGCAATGCGTGATGCATTGCATCGTGCTTATGTCAATGCACGATTAATGTCAGCATTTCCACTTAATGGTGTTTGTGATAACTACAGTTGGGCTGAGGCTATTAGCTTATTACGCCATGGCCGAGTTGTTATCTTCTCGGCAGGTACAGGCAACCCATTCTTTACGACTGACTCAGCTGCGTGTTTACGTGGTATTGAAATTGAAGCTGACGTTGTATTGAAAGCGACAAAAGTTGACGGTGTATTTTCAGCCGATCCAACCAAAGATCCTGATGCGGTATTATATGAAAAGCTGACTTATCAGGATGTATTAGAACGTGAATTGAAAGTCATGGATCTTGCTGCATTCACATTAGCCCGAGATCATAATTTACCTATCCGCGTATTCAATATGAATAAACCGGGTGCATTACGTCGGGTTGTAATGGGTGAAAGTGAAGGAACTTTGATTTCTCACGCTTAATACACAGAGACAATGGTATAATTTGGCGTTAACATCTTAAAGTACGCCAATTCATTTATGTCGATATCATAATTTGATATCGTCTGGAAGATAACCAGTTCCCAAGGGTTTATAACGTGATTAATGAAATCAAAAAAGATGCTCAAGAACGCATGGACAAAAGCGTTGAAGCACTAAAAAGCCAAATTAATAAAGTTCGTACTGGCCGTGCGTCTCCAAACCTATTAGATGGTATTGTTGTAGAATACTACGGCGCACCAACTCCATTAAATCAAGTTGCTAACGTTGTGGCAGAAGATGGCCGCACATTGGCAATTACGGTGTTCGATCGTACTTTAGCACCTGCTGTTGAAAAAGCGATTATGGCATCAGATTTAGGCTTAAATCCTTCATCTGCAGGCGCGATCATCCGTGTTCCACTGCCTCCGTTAACTGAAGAGCGTCGTAAAGACTTAATCAAAGTTGTGCGTGGAGATGCAGAACAAGGTCGTGTCTCTATTCGTAATATCCGTCGTGATGCTAATGATAAAATCAAAGCATTACTGAAAGATAAAGAAATTAGTGAAGATGATGAACGCCGTTCACAAGATGAAATTCAGAAATTAACTGATATGTTCATTAAAAAAATTGATGAAGCATTAACGCTGAAAGAAGCTGAGTTAATGGAATTCTAATTTTTATTCTTTTTCTGATAATGCCACTGAAATGTGGCATTATTTTTGAGCATTTACTGGAAAATAAATGCCTAATATCTTCTTTTTATCACATTATTTATTAAAGTTATCATCTTTCCCCTCATTTATCTCGTCATGCTGATATAATTCCTTTTAATGAAAATGTTATTGATATACTGATTGATTAATAATGAAACAAATAACTATATTAGGCTCAACAGGGTCTATCGGAACAAGTACGTTATCCGTCATTGAAAATAACCCTGATGAGTTTCAGGTGCTTGCTTTAGTGGCTGGAAAAAATGCAACTAAAATGGCGCAGCAATGTCGCGCTTTTCAGCCTAAATATGCGGTGATGTCAGATGAAAAAAGTGCCGGTGAGCTGAAACGATTATTAGCCAATACATCGTGTAAAACGGAAATATTATCAGGCTCTAATGCTGTTAATGAAATTGCTGCATTGGATGAAGCCGATCAAGTGATGTCTGCTATTACAGGGGTGGCGGGGCTTAAGCCTACATTGGCTGCGATAGAAAAAGGGAAAAGAATTTTATTAGCCAATAAAGAATCTCTGATCACGAGTGGTCGTTTATTCTTTGATGCGGTGGCTAAATATGGTGCGAAGGTTTTACCTATTGATAGTGAACATAATGCTATCTACCAAAGTTTACCTACAGGTATTCAAGACAATTTAGGCCATGCATCTTTAGAAGCCCATGGCATCACCAGTATTTTACTCACAGGCTCCGGTGGACCGTTTCGCTATACGCCTTTAGATGAGCTAGATGCAATGACTCCAGACCAAGCTTGCGCACATCCAAACTGGTCAATGGGGCGTAAAATTTCGGTTGATTCAGCCACTATGATGAATAAAGGCTTGGAATATATCGAAGCTCGTTATTTCTTTAATGCCTCGGAAGCAGAGATGGAAGTCATTATTCATCCCCAATCGGTGATCCATTCAATGGTTCGCTATCGTGATGGTAGCATTATCGCACAAATTGGTGAGCCAGATATGAGAACGCCTATCGCTTATTCCATGGCATATCCTCACCGCACCCAATCGGGCGCGAAAGCATTAGATTTTTTTGAGATACAAGCCCTAGAATTTATCCGTCCAGACTATCAGCGCTATCCTTGTTTAGCACTTGCCATCGAAGCCTCGCAACGGGGACAAGCTTCAACAACGGTATTAAATGCCGCTAATGAGGTTGTTGTTGATGCTTTTTTAAACGAAAAAGTAAAATTCACTGATATTGCTAAAATTAATCGCAAAGTGGTTGAACATTTTGACCTCTCTGAGCCTCAAAGTATCGACGATGTTTTAGAAATTGATAAATTAGCAAGGTTACAAACACAGCAGATTATCGCACAAATTGTATAATGATGATGATATTTACCAGAGTGTGTTTGTTCGTCTTTCTGGCTAATGGTATAGTTGCCAAATCACTAAAGACAATAATGAAAATTAACAGTTCATTACTAAAGCAACCGCTTTAGCAACTTTGAGGCTTTGCCAAAGGCCGTGGAGTCACACGGTTTTTTTGTGCGTAGGTTATCCGAAGAGGACTGTCTGTATCAGTATCAGATTAGCAAAGGGTTAAATTGAGTGAACTTATCCAGTGACGATTCATCCGCATCAAAACCAAAGCATGTTGCCATCATTATGGATGGCAACGGACGTTGGGCAAAAAAACAAGGGAAACTCCGAGTTACGGGCCATCGCGCGGGAATTAAAGCAGTTCGAGATGCGGTTAGCTTTTCCGTCAAACATAAAATTGAATCACTAACGTTATATGCATTTAGCAGCGAAAACTGGAATCGCCCTGAACAAGAGGTGAGTTCTTTGATGGAGTTGTTTGTTTTTGCATTAGATAATGAAGTGAAAAGCCTACACAAACACAATGTCAGATTAACAATTATCGGTGATATCAGCCGCTTTAGTCGTCGTTTACAAGATAGAATAAAAAACTCTGTTGCACTGACTGCAAATAATACCGGACTCAATTTAAATATTGCTGCCAATTACGGTGGACGATGGGATATTACACAAAGTGTACAACAATTAGCGAGTTCCCTCGCAAAAGGGGAGTTAGCTATCGAAGATATTAATGAAAATGCGATATCCTCACACTTGTGTTTACACGATCAATCGCCTGTAGATCTTGTGATCCGTACAGGTGGAGAACATCGTATAAGTAATTTCCTTATCTGGCAAATTGCTTATGCTGAGTTATATTTTACACAGGTTTTATGGCCTGATTTTGATGAACAAGTTTTTCAGAATGCACTTGATGCTTTTGCTAAACGGGAAAGACGTTTCGGTGGTACAACATCGGAAACAGATACTGTAAATCTGGGAGGATAATTTGCTTAAGTATCGTGTCATTACTGCATTAATACTAATCCCTATTGTTATTGCTGCTTTATTTCTTCTTCCTCCCGCAGGATTTGGATTAGTTATTATTGCCATTTCAGGCTTAGCGGGTTGGGAATGGGCTCAATTTATCGGCTGGCATTCTCAAGGCAAACGTATTGCTACTGGTGTTGGATTTGCTGCACTCTTAGTTCTTATGCAAGCCTCGTTACCGGATTTTGATCACCTGCTTGATACAGCAATGATTAAGAATAGCTTATGGGCTGGGCTCTTTTGGTGGGTAGCGGCGATTTTATTAGTTGTCAGTTATCCGAATTCAGCCAATATGTGGAAAAATTCTGTTCTTCTTAAGTTATTGTTCGGTATATTGACGATTGTTCCTTTTTATTGTGGCATGATGGCGCTACGTATGTTGGGATATAGCACAAACTCATATACAGGGGCCTGGTGGTTACTGTATGTCATGTTATTGGTTTGGGCTGCGGACTCAGGGGCTTATGCATTTGGCCGTTTAATGGGTAAACATAAAATGGCACCGAAAGTATCACCGGGTAAAACCTTGGAAGGTCTGGTGGGCGGGTTAATCACAGCAGGTGTTGTTTCATGGCTATTTACGCGTTTCGCACCAATTACTGAAGTGCCTAACCATCTATTACTGATTTCGGGCATCGTGGTGATTGTTTCCGTATTCGGCGATCTGGCTGAGAGTATGTTTAAACGTGTTTCCGGCATAAAAGACAGTAGTCAGCTTATCCCTGGGCATGGTGGTGTGCTAGATCGTATTGATAGTTTGACCGCGGCGATCCCTGTTTTCGCTGGATTGGTGTTTTTAGTTTCTTCTGGCTTTCAAATGTAAAGGTAAGCAATGGGTATCCTGTGGAATCTAGCCGCGTTTATTATCGTTTTAGGTATTCTTATTACGGTACATGAATTTGGACATTTTTGGGTAGCAAGACGCTGTGGCGTTTATGTTGAGCGTTTTTCTATTGGTTTTGGTAAAGCGATTTGGCGTAAAACAGATAAACATGGCACCGAATTTGTCGTTGCATGGATACCTTTAGGTGGCTATGTAAAAATGTTGGATGAGCGTGTCGCCGAAGTCGCACCAGAGCGTCGTCATCTCGCTTTTAACAATAAAACCGTCGGGCAAAGAGCCGCTATTGTTGCCGCCGGACCTATTGCAAATTTCTTATTAGCCATTGTGGCTTATTGGCTTGTTTTTATGATAGGGGTGCCGGCATTAAAGCCAATAATTGCAGATATTCGCCCTGACTCTATCGCAGAACAAGCAAAATTAACGCCGGGAATGGAACTAAAATCCGTTGCAGGTATCGAAACGCCTGATCAGAATGCTGTTCGTTTAGCATTAGTGAGTAAAATTGGTGCAAAAGAGGTGACTTTCGTTGTAACTCAGCCTAACTCTCTTTCTGAGAGTGAGAATATACTGAATTTGCAACAGTGGAATTTTGATCCTGAAAGACAAGATCCTATCGTATCCCTAGGCATCATGCCTGTTGGCGCACGGTTGGACTCTAAAGTTGTAGAAGTAACACCAGACTCTGCGGCTGAAAAAGCAGGTTTACAAGCAGGGGATCGGATCGTTAAAGTCGATGGTCAGCCAATTGATACTTGGCACCCATTTACTTATTTTGTTCGACAAAGCCCCAACAAAACGTTGGAACTGTTAGTTGAACGTAACGGTGCTTCTTTGGTGTTAAATATTACTCCTACAGCAATAGCGCTGAAAGATGGTAGCGAAGTTGGACAAGTGGGTGCGAAGCTACAAGTATTACCGCCAGATGAGCAATACTTGATAATGCAACAATACAACCCATTTTCAGCGTTATATGAAGCATCTGATAAAACATGGCAGTTAATGGGTTTGACTGTCAAAATGATTGGCAAGTTAGTGGTTGGTGATGTCAAGTTAACAAATCTTAGTGGACCGGTTTCTATCGCTAAAGGCGCTGGAATGTCTGCGGATTCAGGTTTTGTTTACTATTTGATGTTTATCGCACTTATCAGTGTCAATCTGGGGATCATTAATTTGTTTCCCCTGCCTGTCTTAGATGGTGGGCACCTGCTTTTCCTGGTTATCGAGAAGATAAAGGGAGGGCCGGTATCTGAGCGTGTACAAGATGTCTGTTATCGTTTCGGTGTTATGGCACTGATGCTGTTAATGGGACTTGCACTTTTCAATGATTTCTCTCGCTTATAATAAAATAAGCAGGGACCGGTTAGGAAAACACAAAACAACGATGGCGATGAAAAAGTTGCTTATAGCGTCGCTGCTGCTGGGCAGCGCCACTGCATACGGTTCAGACGGATTCGTAGTTCAGGACATTCAATTTGAAGGTCTTCAACGCGTCGCCGTTGGTGCAGCATTACTGAACATGCCTGTCCGAGTTGGAGATTCGGTCAGCGATGATGATATTAGTCGAACTATCCGTTCATTATTTGCGACAGGAAACTTCGATGATGTTCGGGTTCTGCGTGACGGAAATGTACTTATTGTTCAAGTTAAAGAGCGTCCAACAATTGCGAGTATTACTTTCTCAGGTAACAAAGCAATTAAAGAAGATATGCTTAAGCAAAATCTTGATGCTTCCAATATCCGTATTGGTGAAACACTTGACCGAACAATGTTGGCTAATATTGAGAAAGGTCTTGAAGATTTCTACTATAGTGTTGGTAAATATAACGCCACAGTAAAAGTTGTTGTGACTCCTCTTCCTCGTAACCGTGTTGATTTAAAACTGGTATTTGCCGAAGGTGTTTCAGCTACTATTCAACAAATCAATATTGTTGGTAATAAAGCATTTAGTACTGCTGAATTAGTTAACCGCTTCCAACTACGTGATGATGTGCCTTGGTGGAACTTAGCGGCTGATGAAAAATATCAGAAACAAAAACTCGCTGGTGACTTAGAGACATTACGAAGTTTTTATCTAGATCGTGGTTATGCCCGTTTTGATATTGAATCCACAAACGTTAGCTTAACGCCTGATAAAAAAGGTATTTATATTACTATTAACCTGAAAGAAGGTGATAAATACACGGTTGAAAGTACCGAAATCAATGGTAATACCGCAGGCTATACCAAAGAGATTGAAGATCTGATCCAAATCGCACCAGGCTCACTGTATAACGGTGCTCAAGTGACCAAAACAGAAAATGAGATTAAAAATCTATTAGGTCGCTACGGATACGCCTATCCACGGGTGATGACAAATCCTGAAATCAACGATGAAAATAAAACGGTAAAACTGCATGTTAACGTTGATGCAGGGAATCGTTTCTATGTGCGTCAAATCCGTTTTGCGGGTAATGATATAACCAAGGACTCTGTTTTACGTCGTGAAATGCGTCAAATGGAAGGGGCTTGGTTAGGTAGCGATTTAGTTGAACAAGGTAAAGAGCGTTTAAACCGTTTAGGTTATTTTGAAACAGTCGAAACGGAAACACAGCGTATTCCGGGATCACCTGATCAAGTTGATATCGTTTATCGTGTCAAAGAGCGTAATACGGGTTCACTTAACTTTGGTGTCGGTTTCGGTACAGAAAGTGGTGTCAGCTTCCAAGTTGGGGTAACACAGGATAACTGGTTAGGAACGGGAAATGCTGTTGCGATTAACGCCAGTAAAAATGATTACTCAACGTATGCTGAATTGTCAGTCACTGATCCTTACTTTACTGTAAATGGTGTCAGCTTAGGCGGTCGTATTTTCTATAACGATTTCCGAGCTAATGATGCGGATTTATCCGGCTATACCAATAAATCTTATGGGTTAGACGGCACCTTAGGTTTCCCTATCAATGAATATAACTCGGCTCGTCTTGGCTTAGGCTATACGCATAACGGCTTGTCACGGATGGAACCTCAAGTGGCGATGTGGCGTTATCTTGAAAGTATGGGGGAAAACCCGGGTTTTGATAAACGCGAATCCTTTAATGCGGATGATTATACTGTCAGCATGGGATGGACATTTAATAACTTAAACCGTGGTTTCTTCCCAACCTCTGGGGCAAGAAGTAATTTAAGTGGGCGTATTACTATACCTGGCTCTGATAACAAGTACTATAAAGTAACTTGGGACGGTATGGCTTATTACCCTCTAAATGAAAAAGAGTCTTGGGTCACCTTGTTCAAAGGTCGTTTAGGTTACGGTGACGGTTTAGGGGGTAAAGAATTACCCTTCTATGAAAACTTCTATGCCGGTGGTTCTGGTACAGTGCGTGGTTTCCGTTCCAATAATATCGGTCCTAAAGCAATTTATTTAGATAAAGATGGTAAGCCAAAACCAGGTGAGCCATCTAGCGATGCTATCGGTGGTAATGCTATGGCAGTCGCTAGCTTTGAACTGATCACACCAACGCCATTTATTGATGATAAATATTCTTCATCAGTCAGAACCTCTGTATTCGTTGATGCGGGTACGGTATGGGATACTAAATGGAGTAGCACTAACTCTAATTGGACTGCTGGTATGCCAGATTATAGTCGTGCTGGCGATGTGCGTGTTTCAACCGGTGTGGCTTTACAGTGGTTATCACCTTTAGGTCCGTTAGTCTTCTCTTATGCGAAGCCAATTAAAGATTACGAAGGCGATAAATCTGAGCAATTCCAGTTTAATATTGGTAGAACGTGGTAGCGATGTAAGTAAAGTTGATGTCTTTTCTATATATTGAGAAAAGACATCTCATATCTGACAAAAAATTTATTTTGGGTTTTAAGGAGTCTATCGTGAAAAAATTGTTATGTGCCGCTGCCCTAGGAATGGCATTGACGATGTCAGCAGGCGCTCAAGCTGCAGATAAAGTAGGTGTTGTGAACATCGGTCAAGTTCTCCAAAAAGTGCCTAACCGTGATGCGGTAGAGAAACAATTGGAAAATGAATTTAAATCACGTGATACCGAATTGCAAAATTTAGGTAAAGCATTACAAACTGCGGTTGAGAAATACCAAAAAGATGCACCAACCATGAATGCGACACAACGTGCTAATACAGAAAAAGATCTGGTTGCTAAACGTGAAGCTTATGCACAAAAAGCACAAGCTTTTGAGCAAGATTTTAGCCGTCGTCAAGCAGAAGAGCGTAATAAAATCATGAAACGCGTATTAGACGCTGTTGATGCTGTAGCGAAAAAAGAAGGTTATGATGTGATTTTAGATGCAAACACTGTTCCTTATTTCGCAGACGGTAAAGATATTACTGCTCAGGTTCAAAAACAGGTTAAATAATAGATGTTTTCAATTCGATTAGCTGATCTTGCTCAGCAATTGAATGCACAGTTACACGGCGATGGTGATATCACTATCGCCGGTCTTGCTTCAATGGGCTTAGCAAATGGTGAACAAATTACCTTTCTTTCCGATAGTCGCTATCGTGAAAAACTAAGTGAATGTCAGGCCGCTGCGGTGGTATTAACAGAGGCTGATCTTCCTTTTTGTCCTGTTGCTGCACTGGTGGTGAAAAATCCTTATCTGGCTTATGCACAAATGGCTCAGATTATGGATACTACGCCCGCGCCAGCACAAGATATACATCCTTCTGCTGTTATTGCTGCTGATGCTAAATTAGGGAATAACGTCTCAATTGGTGCCAATGCGGTCATTGAGTCAGGTGTTGAGTTAGGTAATAACGTAGTTATTGGTGCAGGATGTTTTATTGGTAAAAAAGCACATATCGGCGATAATAGCCGTTTGTGGGCAAATGTCTCTGTTTATCATGAAGTTATCATTGGTAAAGATTGTTTAGTACAATCTGGTACTGTCATTGGTTCTGATGGTTTTGGTTATGCCAATGAGCGTGGCAATTGGATTAAAATTCCTCAGTTAGGCTCAGTGATCATTGGTGACCGTGTCGAAATTGGTGCATGTACTACCATCGATAGAGGCGCATTAGATAACACAGTTATCGGTAATGGTGTTATCATTGATAACCAGTGCCAAATCGCACATAACGTCATTATTGGTGACAATACTGCTGTGGCAGGTGGTGTCATCATGGCGGGGAGCCTGAAAATTGGGCGTTACTGTATGATTGGTGGAGCAAGTGTTATCAATGGTCACATGGAAATTTGTGATAAAGTTACGGTAACAGGAATGGGGATGGTTATGCGTCCTATCACTGAACCTGGGGTTTATTCTTCTGGCATTCCGTTACAACCGAATAAAGCATGGCGTAAAACCGCAGCACTGGTGCTGCGAATTGATGAAATGCAAAAAAGGCTAAAGTCGCTAGAACGTCAAGTAGAAAATAGCGACAAGTAACAAGTAGCATCTTTGACGGTTGTTGTTACCTATTTTGCGACCTGCGCGTTAACTCCCTTTTTGAGTCACAGCAGGTCGTGTCATTCTTAATTAGATTCAGTTTTATTAGACAGGAAGAGTATTGCAATGAGTGATAATCATACTCTGCAAATCGAAGAAATTTTAGATTTACTTCCACACCGTTACCCATTTTTATTGGTTGACCGTGTCCTTGATTTTGAAGAAGGGAAATTTCTAAGAGCAGTAAAAAATGTATCTTTTAATGAGCCTTTCTTTCAAGGTCACTTCCCAGGCAAACCTATTTTCCCTGGTGTACTGATCCTCGAAGCAATGGCGCAGGCAACAGGTATTTTAGCATTCAAAAGCGTAGGAAAACTGGAACCCGGTGAACTTTACTATTTTGCTGCTATTGACGGTGCTCGCTTTAAACGTCCTGTCTTACCTGGAGACCAAATGGTTCTTGAGGTTGAATTCATTAAAGAACGCCGTGGCGTTGCACGCTTTAAAGGCGTCGCTAAAGTTGATGGAGAAATTGCCTGCGAAGCTGAGATGATGTGTGCTCGCCGCCGTGAGGTCTAGCTTATGATTGATAAATCCGCAGTAATTCACCCTTCTTCAATTATTGAAGAGGGTGCGGTAATTGGTGCTAATGTTCGCATTGGCCCTTTTTGCGTTATTGGTAGCCATGTTGAGATTGGTGAAGGCACAGATATCAAATCTCATGTGGTTATTAATGGCCATACACGCATTGGCCGTGATAATCAGATTTACCAATTTGCCTCTATCGGTGAAGTAAACCAAGATCTGAAATATCGTGGTGAGCCGACCCAAGTCATTATTGGTGATCGCAATCTTATCCGCGAAAGTGTCACTATTCATCGTGGTACGACACAGGGCGGTAATATTACTAAAATTGGCAATGATAACTTATTGATGATCAACACCCATGTTGCTCATGATTGTATCATTGGCGATCGCTGTATTATTGCAAATAACGGTACTTTAGGTGGACATGTCACTTTAGGTGATTATGTGATAATCGGTGGTATGAGTGCGGTTCACCAATTTTGTCAGATTGGTTCACATGTCATGGTGGGCGGCTGTTCCGGTGTAGCACAAGATGTTCCTCCTTTTGTAATTGCACAAGGAAACCATGCCACCCCTTATGGTTTGAATATTGAAGGATTAAAACGTCGCGGTTTTGCAAAAGAAGATCTGCATGCCATTCGTAACGCTTATAAGATACTTTATCGTAATGGTAAAACGCTTGAAGAAGCGCGAGAAGAGATTGCTCAATTAGCCGCAGACAATAATAATCAGTATGTAAAAATATTCAGTGATTTTCTGGAAAATTCAGCAAAATCAAACCGCGGTATTATTCGCTAATTAGGATATGACCTTGTCAGGCCAATCATCTATAAAACAGCGTCCGTTAGTTATCGGCCTTGTGGCTGGTGAAACGTCCGGTGATATCTTGGGCGCGGGATTAATCCGCGCTCTTAAACAAATGCATCCCAATATTCGTTTTGTTGGTGTCGCAGGTCCTTTGATGCAAGCAGAAGGTTGTGAAGCTTGGTATGAAATGGAAGAGCTTGCGGTGATGGGGATCGTGGAAGTACTTGAACGTTTGCCACGATTATTGAAGATCAGAAAAGATCTCACTCAACGCTTTACACAACTTAAGCCAGATGTTTTTGTTGGTATTGATGCTCCTGATTTTAATATCACCCTTGAAGGTCGCTTAAAACAAAAAGGGTTGAAAACTATCCATTATGTCAGTCCATCAGTATGGGCTTGGCGTCAAAAACGGGTTTTTAAAATTGGTAAAGCAACGGATTTGGTTTTAGCTTTCCTTCCTTTTGAAAAAGCGTTTTACGATAAATATCAGGTTCCTTGTCGCTTTATCGGTCATACAATGGCTGATGCAATTGCTTTACACCCTGATAAAAAAGCGGCTCGTGAACACCTAGGTATTGATCAAGAGGCAATCTGTTTAGCTCTGCTACCAGGAAGTCGGCATTCTGAAGTGGAAATGCTTAGTGCGGACTTTATAAAAACAGCGCAGCGATTAAAGCAACAGATCCCCGCATTACATATTGTTGTCCCTTTGGTAAATGCGAAGCGACGGGCACAATTTGAACAAATACATCAAAGTGTTGCCCCAAAACTTGAAATCCAACTCTTAGATGGACAAGCAAGAGAGGCGATGACCGCCAGTGATGCGACTTTATTAGCATCTGGTACAGCCGCCTTAGAATGCATGTTAACGAAATGCCCGATGGTAGTGGGTTATCGTATGAAACCATTTACCTTTTGGTTAGCAAAAAAATTAGTTAAAACGCCCTATGTCTCTTTACCCAATTTATTAGCAGGACGGGAAATAATTAAAGAGTTGCTGCAAGAAGAGTGCACACCAGAAGCACTGGCAGAACAATTACTCCCCCTATTAACGGATGCGGAAAAAGTACAACACTTAAAAGAGATATTTTTACAATTACACTCAGCTATCCGTTGTCGTGCTGATGAGCAAGCAGCGAATGCAGTTTTAGAATTAGCAGGTCAATAATGGAATTTGTCTATCCTAAAGCAAACCTAATTGCTGGCGTCGATGAAGTCGGTCGCGGACCATTGGTGGGTGCGGTAGTTACTGCTGCGGTGATCCTTGATCCAGCTAATCCTATTCAGGGATTAATGGACTCGAAAAAATTGACCGAGAAAAAACGCAATGCGCTTTATGATGAAATAAAAGAAAAAGCATTATGTTGGGCTATTGGACGTGCTGAGCCTGAAGAGATAGATAAACTGAATATTCTTTGGGCAACGATGAAAGCCATGGAGCGTGCTGTCGCGGGATTATCCATAACGCCTGATATGGTCTTAGTCGACGGAAACCGTTGCCCTAACTTGCCAATGGCATCTCAAGCAGTGATTAAAGGTGATAGTTTAGTTCAAGAAATTAGCGCAGCGTCAATACTGGCTAAAGTTACCCGTGATAGGGAAATGGAACAGCTAGATAAACTTTATCCTGATTACGGCTTTGCCAAACATAAAGGCTATCCAACAGCCTTCCATATGGAAAAACTGGCTTCATTAGGGGCAACGCCTTATCATCGTAAAAGTTTTGCGCCTGTAAAACGTGCTTTAAATTTAGTCTAATCCACAGAGTAATTAATAAGATATGGCAGATCCTCGTTTTATCCATCTAAGGGTACACAGCGATTATTCAATGATCGATGGATTGGCAAAAACAGGGCCTCTTGTGAAGAAAGTGGCTTCGCTGGGTATGCCTGCTTTTGCAATTACAGATTTTACTAACTTATGTGGGTTAGTGAAATTTTATGGTGCGGCTCATGGTGCCGGTATCAAACCTATTGTTGGTGCAGATGTCTATCTGGAAACGGAACTATTAGGTGATGAATACGCGCATTTAACCATTCTCGCCCGTGATAATGTGGGATATCAAAACCTAACACTATTGATTTCTGAAGCTTATAAACATGGTTATGGTGCTGCCGGACCGGTTATCAAACAAGAGTGGTTAACAACATATAAAGAAGGTCTCTTGTTGCTTTCTGGCGGTAGAATGGGAGATGTTGGTAAATTCCTACTACGCGGTAATCGAGCTTTAGTTGAGCAATGTCTTGAATATTATCAAACGCACTTTCCTGATAGCTATTATTTAGAGCTTATTCGTACCGGGCGTCCGGATGAAGAGAGCTACTTACACGAAGCTGTAGCCTTAGCATCAGAAAAAGGGCTTCCTGTTGTTGCGACAAATGATGTCCGTTTTCTGGATAGTGATGATTTTGATGCTCATGAAATTCGCGTGGCTATTCATGATGGTTTCACATTATCCGATCCTAAACGTCCTAAACACTACAGTCCTCAGCAATATATGCGCACAGAAGAAGAGATGTGTGAGCTTTTTGCTGATATTCCTGAAGCATTAGAAAACAGTGTTGAAATAGCCAAACGCTGTAATGTGACCATTCGTTTAGGTGAATACTTTCTTCCTCAATTCCCGACTGGGGATATGAGTACAGAAGATTTCTTAATTAAAAAGTCCAAAGAGGGCTTAGAAGAGCGCCTTGCCTTTTTATTTCCTGATCCGCAAGAGAGAGAAAAGCGACGTCCTGAATACGATGAGCGCCTTGAGATTGAACTTAAAGTTATTAACCAGATGGGATTTCCCGGTTACTTTTTGATAGTGATGGAATTTATCCAATGGTCTAAAGATAACGGTGTTCCTGTAGGGCCAGGACGTGGTTCAGGTGCTGGCTCACTGGTGGCTTATTCGCTTAAGATAACAGATCTCGATCCTCTAGAGTTTGATCTACTGTTTGAACGTTTTCTTAATCCAGAACGTGTATCAATGCCTGACTTTGACGTTGACTTCTGTATGGAGAAGCGCGATAGAGTTATCGATCACGTTGCGGATATGTATGGTCGTGATGCCGTATCGCAAATCATTACCTTTGGTACTATGGCAGCCAAAGCTGTTATTCGAGATGTTGGGCGTGTTTTAGGACACCCTTATGGCTTTGTTGATAGAATTTCCAAGCTTGTTCCCCCTGATCCGGGAATGACGTTAGAAAAAGCTTTTGCCGCAGAGCCTCAGTTACCTGAAATTTACGAAGCTGATGAAGAAGTGAAATCGCTTATTGATATGGCGCGTAAATTAGAAGGGGTAACCCGTAATGCGGGTAAGCATGCCGGTGGTGTCGTTATTTCTCCAACCAAAATTACCGACTTTGCGCCACTTTATTGCGATCCGGAAGGGAATAACCCGGTTACACAATTTGATAAGAATGATGTTGAATATGCCGGTCTTGTTAAATTTGACTTCTTAGGGTTAAGAACGCTGACGATAATCAACTGGGCATTAGAAATGATTAATGCTCGACGGGCTAAAAAATCACTTGAGCCTGTTGATATATCAGCCATTTCATTAACCGATCAGCGTAGCTTCGATATGTTGCAACGCTCTGAAACCACCGCGGTATTCCAGTTAGAATCCCGTGGTATGAAAGATCTGATAAAGCGTCTGCGACCAGACTGCTTCGAAGATATGATTGCGTTAGTTGCACTGTTTCGCCCAGGGCCTTTACAGTCTGGGATGGTGGATAACTTTATCGACCGAAAACACGGTGTTGAAGAGATTTCCTACCCTGATGTTAAATGGCAACATGAGAGCTTACAGCCTGTATTAGAGCCAACTTATGGTGTTATCTTGTATCAAGAGCAAGTGATGCAGATAGCACAGGTACTTGCCGGTTATACCTTGGGTGGCGCGGATATGTTACGACGCGCGATGGGTAAGAAAAAACCTGAGGAAATGGCAAAACAGCGCTCTGTGTTTGAAGCGGGGGCGATTAAAAATGGTGTTGATGGCGAATTAGCCATGAAAATCTTTGACTTGGTAGAGAAATTTGCCGGTTATGGATTTAACAAATCGCACTCAGCAGCTTATGCCTTAGTTTCTTATCAAACGCTCTGGTTAAAAGCTCACTATCCTGCGGAGTTTATGGCGGCAGTCATGACTGCCGATATGGATAATACCGAAAAAGTGGTCGGTCTGGTGGATGAATGTTGGCGAATGGGTTTAAAAGTCCTTCCTCCAGATATTAATAGTGGGCTTTATCATTTCCATGTTAATGATGAAGGCGAAATAGTGTATGGCATAGGGGCCATCAAAGGGGTTGGAGAAGGCCCTATTGAGGCAATTGTCGAAGCGCGTCAACAAGGTGGTCATTTTAAAGATATTTTTGATCTCTGTGCGAGAACAGAAACCAAAAAATTGAATCGCCGAGTGATGGAAAAACTGATAATGTCAGGCGCATTTGATAAATTAGGGCCTCACCGTGCAGCATTAATGTCTTCGCTGGAAGATGCCTTAAAGGCGGCAGATCAACACGCAAAAGCGGAAGCCATTGGGCAATCCGATATGTTTGGTGTATTGGCAGAAGCCCCAGAGCAAGTGGAACGTTCTTATGCCAATGTACCTAAATGGCCAGATCAAGTTGTTTTAGAAGGTGAGCGAGAAACCCTCGGTTTATATTTAACGGGACATCCCATCACCCGTTATCTAAAAGAAATTGAACGATATGCGGCAGGAACCCGTCTAAAAGATTTAGTACCTACCCCCCGAGGTCAGATGGTAAAAGTGGCAGGATTAGTCCTTGCTTCGAAAGTCTTTACCACTAAACGAGGGAATAGAATTGGTATATGTACGTTAGATGATCGTTCTGGTCGTTTGGAAATTATGTTATTTTCCGATGCATTAGATAAATACCAACATCTATTGGAACAAGATCGGATTTTAATTGCTACCGGGCAGGTCAGCTTTGATGATTTCAACGGTGGGCTTAAAATGACAGTCCGCGAATTAATGGATATTAACGAAGCGCGTGAAAAATATGCTCGAGGGCTTGCTATCTCGTTATCAGACAGGCAAATTAATGAGCAATTATTAAATCGTCTTCGCGGCGTTTTAGAACCTCATCGTTCAGGCACGATCCCGGTTCATCTTTATTTTCAAAAGAATGATGCCTGTGCACGTTTGCGTTTTGGTGCAACATGGCGAGTAACGCCGACTGATATGCTTTTGACCGATCTGCGAACTCTGCTGGGTAATGAGCAGGTGGAATTAGAATTTGACTAGAATAGGAATGTTATGAGTCTTAATTTTCTGGATTTTGAACAGCCAATTGCCGAGTTAGAAGCGAAAATCGATTCGCTAACCGCAGTTAGCCAACATGATGAAAAAATTGATATTAATATTGATGAAGAAGTTGCACGCTTAAGAGAAAAAAGTTTAGAACTTACTCGAAAAATTTTCTCTGATCTTGGTGCATGGCAAGTGGCACAACTTGCTCGTCATCCATTAAGACCTTATACCCTTGATTATATTAATCGTGTTTTTACTGATTTTCAGGAGTTAGCGGGTGATCGCGCTTATGCTGATGATAAAGCGATTGTCGGTGGTATTGCTCGTTTAGACGGTCGTCCGGTGATGATCATTGGTCATCAAAAAGGACGTGAAACGAAAGAAAAAATTCGTCGTAATTTTGGTATGCCGGCTCCTGAAGGTTATCGCAAAGCGCTGCGTTTAATGGAAATGGCACAACGTTTTAAATTACCTATTATCACTTTTATTGATACTCCGGGAGCTTATCCGGGGGTGGGCGCTGAAGAGCGTGGACAATCAGAAGCGATTGCTCGTAATTTAAGAGAAATGTCTCGCTTTGGTGTGCCAATTATTTGTACCGTTATTGGCGAAGGTGGCTCTGGTGGTGCTTTGGCGATTGGTGTGGGTGATAAAGTAAATATGTTGCAGTACAGCACCTATTCCGTTATTTCGCCAGAAGGTTGTGCTTCTATTCTATGGAAGAGTGCTGATAAAGCACCATTAGCTGCTGAAGCTATGGGGATCACGGCAAATCGTTTAAAAGAATTAAAATTGATTGATACGGTGATCCCTGAACCTTTAGGTGGTGCTCATCGTCATTATGATGAAATGGCAGCATCACTAAAAGCGCAGCTAAAAGCTGATTTAGCGCAGTTAGATGAGTTTGATACAGAAGAGCTCACTAACCGCCGTTATCAACGCTTAATGGAATATGGCTATTGCTGATTGAGCGGGTACTTAGCTAGCTATTAAAAAGATCACTCCCCATGCTATAGCATGGGGTTTTTTTATGGCGAATAGGATCAGGCTATTATCACGCCACTATCACTCCAGCTAATTTTTCTTTTATAAAACTATTTCTATTATTAATAGTAATAGATTGTGATACTTTCATTTTTAATTATATATCAATATGTTAACTCGATCTCAAATATAAGATTTATGTTTATCTTTGCTTAAAAAATACGTAACCCTACCTATGATTTGATAAGGCTTATCGTTAATCAAAGAAGGAAAAGTTATGATTTCATTTAGCAACAAAGTAGGCATTATCACCGGAGGTAATAGTGGTATCGGTTTAGCTAGCGCTGAAAAATTTTTATCACTAGGGGCATCGGTTGTTATTACAGGAAGTCATTTAGGTCGTGGGGAAAAAGCACAAAAGTATTTGCAAGATAAAGGGTTTTCCGCAGAATTTGTACAAATGGATGCCGCCAATGAGCAAGATAATCAACAACTGGTTAAGCATGTAGTAAAACATTATGGCAAAGTGGATTTTTTATTTGCTAATGCGGGGGTTTTAACCGATACCGTTGCCGATAAATTACATTACGATCAATGGAAAAAAGTGCTTGATGTTAATCTTAATGGACTATTTCTTATTAACCGCGCGGTTATTCAACATTGGTTAGAAACTAAAACCACAGGCGCTATTGTTAACTGTAGTTCAATCTGCTCTTTTGTCGGCCAGCATGCATTTCCTGCTTATTGCTCCTCTAAAGGGGGCATTAAATTACTCACACAAACGTTAGCGCTTGATTATGCCAGTCAAGGTATTCGTGTTAATGCTGTTTGTCCAGGCTATATTGATACTCCTTTATTAGAGGGGCGTGAATTAGACAAACAAAAACTCGTCGCTTTACACCCTATTGGTCGGTTAGGTACACCTGAAGAGGTGGCTAATGTTGTTGCCTTTTTAGCAAGTGATGCCGCCTCGTTTGTCACAGGGGCTTCTTATCTCGTTGATGGTGGTTTTACGGCATAATTTAAACCCATGACAGCGATGAGGACAGAATTTTCTTAGTATCGTTATCAGCTTAAGTGAAAAGCTATATTCTGCTTTCTTTTTTATTATGTTGCGGCGAAAGGTTGTGTTCGTGCAAAATGCAATGGAAAGGCTTAACATAACCCATTGAATTCCTCGATAACTGATAATGCTATGGAACTGAAAAATTGTCCTCTTATTAACGAAATTAAACGACAAATTGGCTCTCATGCTCATATTTTAGTGGGTTTTAGTGGTGGAGTTGATTCAACCGTTTTATTGCATGGGTTGGTTTGCTTACGTGATAAATATCAACTTCCTTTAGAATTAACGGCAATTTATGTTCATCATGGATTGAATTCAAAAGCCGATGATTGGCTCACGCATTGCGAACATTTTTGTCATAACTGGCAGGTCAGTTTTATCAGTGAAAGAGTACAAGTCAATGGGAAAGAAGGGGGAATTGAGCAGGGTGCCAGAGAAGCGCGCTATCAAGCTTATCGCCAATATTTACAGCCTAATCAAGTTTTAGTGACGGCACAACATCAAGATGATCAAGCGGAAACTTTCCTATTAGCGCTTAAACGCGGTAGTGGACCGGCTGGGTTGTCTTCAATGCCTGCAAAAATGCCTTTTGAACAAGGGTATTTATTACGACCATTACTTAATATCACACGTGAGCAAATCGAAGCTTATGCACATGAGCACGGTTTATTATGGATTGAGGATGATAGTAATCAAGATGATCGCTATGATCGCAATTTCTTACGTTTACATGTTATGCCTCTATTGACTCAGCGCTGGCCACATTTTTCTCAAGCTGTCACTCGTAGTGCCGCACTGTGTGGTGAACAAGAAGCGCTCTTAGATGAGTTACTCGATGTAGAATTGCAGCAATTGATTGATGAGCATCAGAGTTTAGATATCAATTTATTGTCTCGCTGTAGCGAAATAAAACGTAATGCATTATTGCGTCGTTGGTTTGCTAAATGTAATAAAAGCATGCCATCAAGATCTCAATTGTCGCGGCTATGGCAAGAAGTTGCTTTAGCTAAAGCAGATGCAGAGCCACGGTTACGTTTTTTCCAAGATGAAGTTAGGCGTTATCAACAACGCCTCTATCTTGTGCCAGTTATGGAAGAACTAACGGATAGGGTTATCGAATGGTCATTATCACAACCTTTAATTTTGCCTAATCAGTTAGGGATATTAGCGGTGAGTCGTGATAGCGGTAAAACAATCTGCAGAGCACCGTTAGCAGATGAAAAAGTGACGGTTCGTTTTGGCTTAACGGCTTCATCTTTACGTATTGTTGGGCGAGATTTGGCCAGATCAAGCAAGAAAATTTGGCAAGAGCTTAATATTGCCCCATGGCAAAGAACTCGTATCCCATTGATTTATTATAACGATACATTAATTGCAGCGGTTAATACTTTTGTGACTTTAGAGGGAAATGCAACAACAGAACAAAGTATAACAATTGAGTGGCAAGCGTCGTAAACAACCGCCAATTACGGCGGTTGTTTATGTAAATAGTTATTCAGATTTGATTATGATAGTGCCAAGTTCGGGATGAGAAAAACTGGCAATAATATCCAGTCGTAAATCTTTTGCACCCTCAGATGTTTTTACTTTCAGATATTCAACTTTTTTACTTAAAAAGAGATCATCTGCGACACCATCAATTTGCTCACCATTATGTAATTCAATATGGAGTGTTAAGCCTCGTTGGCAAGCTAACTCCAAATATTCATAATCATCACAATTAATTGGTTGATATTCTGTATTTGTTGACATATTCCCTCACCACTCGTTCGTGGCGGTATTGCCGCCAGTGAATAATTCAGAATAAAATCATTATGCTGTTATTCGAAGTGATCACAATAGTTATTGTGATAATTTTCTGAAATAGTGCATTCTGCGACAAGATTTAAGAATTTATACTAAAACGTAGTGTAATTATCTTAAAGGGGGTTTTATTCACCCTTTTTGCTTAAAAAAATGCTAAACTAGCATTGAAAACGAGAAATTAGAAAGTACCCAGAACTTAGGGAGTTGATGATGGGGAAAAAACTTTTATTTGCAGCCATTGCTGCAGGGTTATTTATTATGTCAGGCTGCCAGAATAATATTGGCCTGTCACTCGATGGTAAAATTGTTGATCAAACATATAACAGTATTCTACCTTGTGCCGATTGTTCTGGTATCGACACGACTATTCTTGTCAATCAAGATGGCTCTTATGTAATGGAGCAAAGTTACCAAGGCACTTCTGATGACAATCGAAGTTTTTTTGAGTCAGGTACTTGGTCATTAAGTAAAGATAAACTGACCTTGACTAATAGTTATGGCGAGAAGAGTTACTATTTACCTCGTGAAGATAAATTAGTTATGTTGGATATCGATGGTAATGTAATTAATTCGGGTCTTAATTATACCTTAGCAAAGGTTCAACCTAAGCAGTTAGCGGGGGAATTTACCTATTTTGCTGACGCTGGAACCTTTAAAGATTGCCAATCTGGACGTGTCTATGCCGCTGATGGATTAGTATTAGAAAAAGGCTATTTTGCTACAGGCGTTGATGGCGGAACACCTGTCTATCTAGAGGTCAGAGGTTACTATAGTATTCGTCCTTCAATGGAAGATGGACAGTATGATCGTGCATTAGTGGTTACCGATAATAAACCACGCTTTGATCGTCATGGCTCTTGCAATAGCCGTCGTAATAGCAGAAGTTAATTCATTATAAAAAAACCGCTTTAAATAAAGCGGTTTTTTTTACGTTAACAAAAGTGGTAACAGCAGTCGTTAAGTTTGGTCAGTTTAGCCCATAAGGGCTAAACAATATTAAATGGATTAAACCAGTTGCTCTTTAATAAAGGCAACAACATCATTCACATTGACCAGCGATTTATCATCACTACGGCGTGCTTTATACTCAACTTGTTCGTTATCCAGATTACGATCACCAATCACGATGGTGTGTGGTACACCAATCAGTTCCATATCTGCAAACATCACACCTGGGCGCTCTTTGCGATCATCAAATAATACATCAATACCCTGTGCACGTAAGTCAGCATAGAGTTTCTCTGCTACTTCTTTTACACGATAAGAACGATGCATGTTCATTGGTAAAATGGCAACTTGGAAAGGTGCGATAGCATCAGGCCAGATAATACCACGAGCATCGTGATTTTGTTCGATTGCCGCTGCAACGATACGAGTAATACCAATACCATAACAACCCATAGTCACAACTTGGTTATGGCCTTCTTCGTTTTGTACCGTCGCTTTTAATGCTTCAGAATATTTCTTACCTAGTTGGAAGATATGACCGACTTCAATACCACGTTTGATAAGTAAAGTACCTTTACCATCTGGGCTTGGATCACCTTCGACAACATTACGGATATCCGCCATTTCAGCAAGAGGTAAATCACGCTCCCAGTTAATACCAAAGTAGTGTTTACCATCAATATTTGCACCAGCACCAAAATCGCTCATAACAGATACAGCGCGATCGATAATGATTGGTAATGGCAAGTTAATTGGACCAAGAGAGCCTGGACCTGCATTAACAGCTTGGCGGATCTCTTCTTCAGTCGCGAAAACTAAAGGTGAAGCGACAATGCTACATTTTTCTGCTTTTATTTCATTGAGCTCATGATCACCACGGACTAATAAAGCCACTAATTTATGACCACTTTCTTCAGTTGCATGAACAATAAGTGTTTTAACTGTTTTTTCAATAGGCAGATTAAATTGTTCAACTAATTCAGCAATAGTTTTTGCGTTTGGTGTATCTACTAAACGTAACTCTTCTGTTGCTGGTGAGCGAGGTGTTGCTGGCATAACCGCTTCTGCTAATTCAATATTAGCAGCATAGTCAGATGCTGTTGAGAATACGATATCATCTTCTCCGCTATCTGCTAATACTTGGAATTCATGAGAGGCACTACCACCAATAGAGCCTGTATCAGCCAATACTGGACGGAAGTCTAAACCAATACGAGTAAAGATATTGCTATAGGCTTGATACATTCTGTCGTAAGTCTCTTGTAGAGACTCTTGAGAGATATGGAATGAATAGGCATCTTTCATGATAAACTCACGTGAACGCATAACACCAAAGCGCGGGCGTACTTCATCACGGAATTTAGTTTGAATTTGGTAAAGGTTGAGTGGTAGTTGTTTGTAAGAGGTGATTTCATTACGAACAATATCGGTCACCACTTCTTCATGGGTTGGACCTAAAACAAAAGGACGCTCACCGCGATCTGTAAAACGCAACAATTCTGGGCCATATTGTTCCCAACGGCCACTTTCTTGCCATAGATCAGCAGGCTGAACAACCGGCATTGAAATTTCAAGTGAGCCTGCGTTGTCCATCTCTTCACGAACAATTTTCTCAATTTTTCTCAGGACACGAACACCGGTCGGCATCCAATCATAAAGACCAGATGCGAGTTTACGGATCATACCTGCGCGAAGCATGAGTTGATGGCTGACAATTTCGGCATCAGCAGGCGTCTCTTTCAAAGTAGAGAGCAAATAGTGGCTAGTACGCATTATTAGGTTCCATTAGAACAAAAATACTTAGGCTGACTGTCAGGCCAGTCTACATCAATATAAATAGAGAAAGTCTTTAGTCTACCAGTGACTTAGGTTTGCCAAAAGAGGCAAAGCATTTTTTTCAATCTGATTTGCTTAAAGACAAGAAGTTTCAATGTTAGTAAGTGCAAGTTAGCGCGGTTCTATACTAAGAACAAGTGTTTGCTGCCCATTGACTTGCCAACGAATATTAAAATCCAGTAAATGCACGGCATATACTCTATCACTTTGTTCGCTTTTTTTATAAGCAGGACGCGGATCTTGTTGCAATACTTGAGTGATAAATCGCATAAGATGAGGATATTGATGAGAGTAATATTGTAACTGCTGTGTGGCATCTTCAGAAAAAAGAATCTCCATCTCTTCATGAGGAGCATATTGGGCAAAGCCTGCTGTTGCACCAGCAATAGATTCAGCATAGGGAAGGTACGGCTTGATATCAATAATGGGGGTTCCATCAATAAGATCTAGACTGCCTAGTTGCAAGATCACCGATTGCTTTTCAATAATGATATCTTTTAGCTCGACTAATGACATGCCGATAGCATTAGGGCGAAAAGTTGAGCGAGTGGCGAAAACCCCGAGTTTGCTATTCCCCCCTAATCTTGGTGGGCGCACTAATGGATGCCAACCTTGTTGCGCTGTTTGATGAAAAATAAATAATAACCAAAGATGGCTAAATTGTTCTAAGCCCCTTACTGCATCAGGATGATTATAAGGTGTGTGTAGTATTAGCTGGCCTACGCCATCCTGGACTAATCCAGGTTGGCGAGGAACGGCAAATTTCTCTTTATAAGGGCTGATAATATGCCCTATAGATGTTATTTGGTAGCTATTCATTGAGTAATTAATAGTGCTGAACCTTCACAGATTGCCGATTGATAGCAACCCATTCCTGTGACTATTTGGCATTCATGTAATAAAACTGCATTCGCATTTTTATAAGCCGCTTTGATAGCCATTCTTTTTTTCGCAGCAGGTAAGCTTGCGGGTGGATCTTGTAGTGTTTGTCGGCAAGATTCACCGGCAACAACACCTAAATCTTTAAAAGGCGCACCTAAAAGATCTTCTGTTTTTTCAACAATGCGAACAGGAGATAAAGTTTGCTGTTTGGGCTTTTGTGGTTGGCCAGGTTTATTTAAACGCATATCCGTAAACTTAGACTGATCAACATCAGATGATTTCTGCATTGAACAGCCGGTCATAAACAGCGCTATAATGCCAATAAGTAGCAAGCGCATGTGCATGGGTATATCCTCTTTATTATTGTCTATACAAAAATTAAACCGCCCTAATTTAATGCAAATTAGCCCAGTAAAAAAGAGAAAGGCGAACAAATGTCCGCCTTTTTTATTATTAAGTTGAGTTGTGAGATGATTACCAACCTTTTACTGCACCACCGTTAAAAATCTTATTCGCAGCGCTATCAACTTCATCTGTTTGATAAGATTGAATAAATTTCTTCACATTTTCATCATCTTTATTGTCCTCACGGGCAACAATAATATTGACATAAGGTGAATCTTTATCTTCAACAAAAATACCATCTTTTGCTGGAGTTAAGTTAACTTGACTCGCATAGGTTGTATTAATAACCGCTAAGTAGATTTTTTGATCATCTAAAGAGCGCGGTAATTGTGGTGCTTCTAACTCAACTAATTGTATGTTTTTCGGATTTTCAATGATATCCAGTTTAGTCGGTAATAAACCAACCCCTTCCTTTAATTTCACTAATCCTACTTTTTCTAAAAGTAGCAGTGAACGACCTAAGTTAGTTGGATCATTAGGGATAGCCACTTGTGCACCATCGGGTAAATCTGCTAAATCCGTTATTTTTTTAGAATAACCAGCAATAGGGTAAATAAAGGTATTACCTACAGCCGTAATTTTGTAATTACGATCTTTGATTTGTTGATCTAAATAAGGCTTATGTTGAAAGGCATTAATATCAATATCACCACGGCTTAATGATTCATTAGGCATGACAAAGTCATTGAAAGTGACGAGTTCAACATTAAGTCCATATTTATCTTTAGCGACTTGTTTAGCAACTTCAGCAACTTGTTGTTCAGAACCAGAAATAACCCCCACACGGATATGATTGGGATCTTTTTCTTTTTCGCCACAACCTGCTAAAGCTAAAGCACCGACTAACGCACTGACTACAGCAAGTGATTTAAATTTCAATGACATAGATTTACCCTTTCTTTGAACTGGTTAAATAAAAGGTTTCATACAAACTACATTTATTGATTAGATAGTAGATGAATAGAAACCTTTAATTCATTTATTTATGTGTTGTCAGTTTAACTAAACGATCGCCAATAAACTGAATGATAAAAACAAGAATAACAAGTAGTACAATGACGGTATTCATTACTGTGGCATTATAGCCCACATAACCATACTGATAACCAATTTGACCTAAACCACCGGCACCCACAGCGCCCCCCATTGCGGAATAACCGACTAATGTAATGAGTGTAATGGTTGCAGCATTAATTAAACCTGGTAAAGATTCTGGTAATAAAACTTTCTTGATTATCTGCATTGGTGTTGCCCCCATGGCACGAGAAGCTTCAATTAAACCATGAGGTATTTCTAATAAGGTATTTTCTACCATACGTGCAATAAAAGGTGCAGCTCCTACAGTTAACGGAACGATAGCCGCCTGTAAACCAATGGATGTTCCTACTACCATACGTGTAAAAGGGATCATCCAAACTAATAAGATAATAAAAGGGATGGCCCTAAAAATATTAACTAAAGCAGAAATTACTTTATAAGCGGGTGAGTTCGCCATAATTTGCTCTGGACGAGTCACATAAAGTAAGACACCTAATGGTAATCCAATGACAAAACCAAAAAAGCCTGAGACAAATGTCATGACTAAGGTTTCCCAGATCCCACTAATTAATAAATAAATCATTCCTTCAGACATAACCGAGAACCTCTACTTTCACATGATGCTCTTCTAAAAACGCGATAGACTTTTCTGTGTTACCATTTTTACCGTGTAATTCTGCTAGCATCACGCCAAACTTTACTCCACCGGCATAGTCCATTTGAGAACTTAAAATATTAATATCAGCATCAAAACGACGAGCAACAATAGACATTAATGGCGCATCAACAGATAACCCATTAAATTCAAGCTTTAACAGCGGGAATAAGCCTTCTTCCCACTCTGGCTTCATACGTTCTTTATAATCGTCAGGAATATCCAATTGTAATGTTGATTGAATAAATGCTTGAGAAACGGGTGTTTTAGGGTGAGAGAAAACCTCACTTACCGCATCACTTTCAACTAATTGACCACCACTGATCACGGCAACTTGGTCACAAATACGTTTTACAACATCCATTTCATGAGTGATAAGTAAAATAGTTAACCCTAAACGACGATTAATATCTTTTAACAGTTCTAAAATAGAACGTGTCGTTGCAGGATCAAGAGCACTAGTTGCCTCATCACACAATAAAACGTTTGGTGAATTAGCTAATGCTCGAGCAATCGCAACACGCTGCTTTTGTCCCCCTGATAAATTGGCAGGGTAATACTCTTTTTTATCTGCTAAACCCACTAATTCTAATAACTCATTAACACGTTTATTAATATCTGCACGCGGCGTGTTATCAAGTTCTAGAGGTAAGGCAACATTATCAAATACCGTTCTTGAGGACAGTAAATTAAAATGTTGGAAAATCATGCCAATGCCACGACGTGCTTTGGTTAATTCTTTATCAGATAATTTTGTTAGATCACGACCATCAACCCAAACTTCACCTGATGTCGGCTTTTCTAACATGTTTACACAGCGTATGAGAGTACTTTTACCTGCACCTGACGATCCAATCACACCAAAAATCTGCCCTTGTGGCACATGCAGGTTAATATTTGATAGCGCTTGTATTGAACGCGCTCCCTGCTTAAATACTTTATTTATATTCGTCAGTTTAATCATCTTGTTCTTTATATAAGTAGAATATGGGACATTCACGCTATTCTGCCCGAGTTAAAATAGATGTTAAGGCGTCTAGACGTCCAAGTCAACAAAAAAGAGCAGAAGCGTAATAGGTAATAATAGTCAATAAAAGAAAGAAAGGTGGATATGCTTCTCTATATAAGAAAAAACATGCGATACTAAGCGCAAATATCTAAAAGGAGTAATGCTGTGAGCAAGGGGATTTCTGCGATTTTTTTAGATCGCGATGGAACGATTAATATCGATCATGGTTATGTATCTGAAATTGATAACTTTGAATTTATCGAAGGTGTGATTGAAGCAATGGCTGAATTAAAAGCCATGGGATATGCTTTAGTGCTAGTGACTAATCAGTCAGGTATTGGTCGAGGGTATTATAGTGAAGATCAGTTTTTACATTTAACTGAATGGATGGATTGGTCTTTAGCTGATCGAGGCGTCGATTTAGACGGTATTTATTATTGCCCACATCATCCAGATGCAATTATAGAAGAATACAAAAAAGAGTGTGACTGTCGTAAACCTGCAACAGGTATGTTTATGGATGCGAAAGCACAATTAAACATCGATATGGCATCTTCTTATATGGTGGGAGATAAAAAAGAAGATATGTTGGCAGCAAAAGCGGCTGGCGTTGGGCATAAAATTCTCGTTCGCACAGGAAAAGCGATTACAGAAGAGGCCGAAACTTGTGCAGATTTTGTTCTAGATAGCTTAGCCGACTTGCCAAAATGGCTTAAAAGCCACAAAAAATAGGCACTTCGTTTAATTAACCAACAAACAAACATTTTTTTTCAAAAAACTATTGCCAGCCTCAGAAAACTCCCTATAATGCGTCCTCGTTGT
>NZ_CAWQNB010000026.1:0-49157 GCF_963896135.1 Proteus sp. G2609
GTTGGGTAGGGGAGCGTTCTGTAAGCCTGCGAAGGTGTACTGTGAGGTATGCTGGAGGTATCAGAAGTGCGAATGCTGACATAAGTAACGATAATGCGGGTGAAAAACCCGCACGCCGGAAGACCAAGGGTTCCTGTCCAACGTTAATCGGGGCAGGGTGAGTCGACCCCTAAGGCGAGGCTGAAAAGCGTAGTCGATGGGAAACGGGTTAATATTCCCGTACTGGTGGTAACTGCGATGGGGGAACGGAGAAGGCTAGGTTGTCCGGGCGACGGTCGTCCCGGTTCAAGCAGGTAGGCAGAGTGATTAGGCAAATCCGGTCACTTAATGCTGAGATGTGATGACGAACCACCAAGGTGGTGAAGCAATTGATGCCCCGCTTCCAGGAAAAGCCTCTAAGCTTCAGGTTACCAACAATCGTACCCCAAACCGACACAGGTGGTCAGGTAGAGAATACTCAGGCGCTTGAGAGAACTCGGGTGAAGGAACTAGGCAAAATGGTGCCGTAACTTCGGGAGAAGGCACGCTGGCGGTAGGTAAAGTCCCTCGCGGACGGCGCTGAAGCCAGTCGAAGATACCAGCTGGCTGCAACTGTTTATTAAAAACACAGCACTGTGCAAACACGAAAGTGGACGTATACGGTGTGACGCCTGCCCGGTGCTGGAAGGTTAATTGATGGGGTTAGCGCAAGCGAAGCTCCTGATCGAAGCCCCAGTAAACGGCGGCCGTAACTATAACGGTCCTAAGGTAGCGAAATTCCTTGTCGGGTAAGTTCCGACCTGCACGAATGGCGTAATGATGGCCAGGCTGTCTCCACCCGAGACTCAGTGAAATTGAACTCGCTGTGAAGATGCAGTGTACCCGCGGCAAGACGGAAAGACCCCGTGAACCTTTACTATAGCTTGACACTGAACATTGAGCCTTGATGTGTAGGATAGGTGGGAGGCTTTGAAGTGTGGACGCCAGTCTGCATGGAGCCAACCTTGAAATACCACCCTTTAACGTTTGATGTTCTAACCTAGGCCCATAAACTGGGTCGGGGACCGTGTCTGGTGGGTAGTTTGACTGGGGCGGTCTCCTCCTAAAGAGTAACGGAGGAGCACGAAGGTTGGCTAAGCATGGTCGGACATCATGCGGTTAGTGCAAAGGCATAAGCCAGCTTGACTGCGAGAGTGACGGCTCGAGCAGGTACGAAAGTAGGTCTTAGTGATCCGGTGGTTCTGAATGGAAGGGCCATCGCTCAACGGATAAAAGGTACTCCGGGGATAACAGGCTGATACCGCCCAAGAGTTCATATCGACGGCGGTGTTTGGCACCTCGATGTCGGCTCATCACATCCTGGGGCTGAAGTAGGTCCCAAGGGTATGGCTGTTCGCCATTTAAAGTGGTACGCGAGCTGGGTTTAGAACGTCGTGAGACAGTTCGGTCCCTATCTGCCGTGGGCGTTGGAAGATTGAGAGGGGTTGCTCCTAGTACGAGAGGACCGGAGTGAACGCACCACTGGTGTTCGGGTTGTCATGCCAATGGCATTGCCCGGTAGCTAAGTGCGGAAGAGATAACCGCTGAAAGCATCTAAGCGGGAAACTTGCCTCGAGATGAGTCTTCCCTGTCGCTTTAAGCGACCTAAAGGAACGTTTAAGACTAAGACGTTGATAGGCTGGGTGTGTAAGCGTAGCGATACGTTGAGCTAACCAGTACTAATGAACCGTGAGGCTTAACCTGACAACACCGAAAGTGTTTTGTCAGAGAGACGAAACAATAAAGTCAGCTTGTTCAAGATTAAATTACTGGCGACTTACCGAAAGGAAGGAAGCGAGTGATTAAAACCGAATTTGCTTGGCGGCCATAGCGCGGTGGTCCCACCTGATCCCATGCCGAACTCAGAAGTGAAACGCCGTAGCGCCGATGATAGTGTGGGGTCTCCCCATGTGAGAGTAGGGAACTGCCAAGCATTAAATAAGACGAGAAAGCCAACCCAATGGGTTGGCTTTTTTGCGTTTGAAAACTAATCCTGTAAATTTAAGCATGCTCTAGATGAGGGCAATTTTACTATCTATTTTTCGTTGATATTAACAGATGTTGTGGCGAGAAAAAGCGGCTAATACGGTTCGCTCGGATATTTCTAAATAACTTTCCATTTCGATTGCCGCTTCTTGCGCTTTCCCATTCATTAATAGCGTTAAAATATGCTCATTCTTCTCAATATAAGGAGCATGTAATAACTGGGGATCATTGAGTAAACCAAAGGCTAATCGTAATTCTGCTAAAATAAGTTGATATTGTTTAAATAACCTAGGGCTATCAGAAAGCTCGACGATAGCGGTATGGAAATGCATATTACAGGTTCCAACGCTATTCCAATCTTTTTGTTGTTGAAACATTTTTGCTTGATTAACGTTATCTTGCATGCGGGAAATGGCTGGGTGCATTGGATAGGCATGTCGTAAAGCATCACATTCAATCAGCCTTCTTACGCGATAAATATCCATAATTGATGCCATATCTGGTACAGAAACAAACACACCACGATTAGGTTTATAGGTTAATAGGCCTTCTTGGGTTAATATACGAAATACTTCTCTTAATGTATTACGAGATATTTCAAGCTGCTCGCTTAAAGTAGCTTCTGAAAGCCTCTCTCCTGGAGGTAATTCGCCGATAGTAATTTTTTGGCGAATAATATCAGCGATTTTTTGGCAAAGGATCTGTGGCGATGTTTTTTTCTGCATTATCTTCTGCTATAAACGTAATAGAAGCCTCTATTCTAACAGTCAGCTATATAATATATAACCTCTAATATACAACTGTGCTAGTTTCCTCACTCTCTTTATCCTTGTTTTTATTAAAAATAGTTAACAAAATCATTAATAAATTTTTATATTATCAACTGTATTTGATGCCAAAATGTATGCCCTAAAATAGCGCATAACTCTTTTTTATGCGCTATTTTGGGGCATATCTATTTTTTATTCCTCCACTCAAATGTCAACAAAATGTTAAAAATGAGATCTTGTTGGCACTTTTATCATCGTATATTTAAATCTATTTGCTTATTTATTCATCTATTATTATTAATTGTTCAACAATCTAATATCTATTGATTAACAATTATTACTCTGTGCTCAACAATGGCATGCTAATTGCCTTACTACTTACCTAAGCAATAATAATTAAAATAATTATGATAAAAGGGGGCCAGTTATGGCTACACAAGATCCTGTGAATACAACATCACCATCATTTATAAAAAATAGGCGTTCATCATTAATTGCAGCTATTTTTTTAATGGCTACATCTGCAATTGGTCCAGGTTTTATTACGCAAACAGCTACCTTTACAGCGACGATGGGAGCAGCCTTTGCATTTGGGATATTAGCTTCTATCGTTATTGACTTTGTTGTGCAACAAAGTATTTGGCGAGTCATTACCGTGACTAACATGCGCGCTTCTGATATTGCGAATAAGGCAATTCCCGGTAGTGGATACTTATTAGCTGTATTGGTTATTTTTGGTGGTTTGGTATTCAATGTCGGTAATATTGCTGGGGCTGGTTTAGGGCTTAATGCCATGGTAGGACTGGATCCTAAATGGGGTGGGGTTTTAAGTGCTTTACTGGCGATTTATATCTTCTCTTCACGCAAAGCGAGTCATTTTATTGATCGCATGATCATTGTTCTTGGCATCGTGATGATTTTATTAACACTTTTTGTAATGTTTGCGTCTAATCCTCCTATAGGTGAAGCATTAAAACAAACTGTACTGCCTAATACGATTAATTTTGCCACTATAACAACCATCGTCGGAGGTACGGTTGGTGGTTATATTTGTTATGCAGGAGCACATCGTCTGCTCGATAAAGGTACAACAGGTATTGAAAATATCGATGCGGTATCTAGCGCGGCAACTAAAGGGATATTAGTGGTTGGATTAATGCGTTATATCCTATTTTTAGCAATTTTAGGTGTTGTCGCAAGTGGAGTGACACTAGATATTTCCAGCCATGCGGCTAATCCTGCTTCTCAAGCATTCCAACATGCAGCGGGCTTAACTGGACTACGAATTTTTGGTCTTATTTTATGGGCAGCTGCGTTGACTAGTGTGATTGGTGCTGCTTATACGTCTATGTCGTTTATAACCGTGTTTAAAAAGGGTATTACAGAGCGTCAACGCAATATTGCTACCATTATTTTTATCGCTATTTCATTGGCAATTTATATGGTTATGGGAACAGCTCCTGCTGCCTTATTAGTCTTTGCTGGTGGCTTCAACGGATTGATTTTACCTATTGGTATGACGTTATTTATTTTTGTTGCGTGGCGTCGTCAAGATCTTATGAATGGCTATAAATATCCAATGTGGTTGCAATGGTCGGCAATTTTAGTCTGCGCTTTGACTTGGTATATGGGGATCATGTCTGTTGGCGCTATTTTCAATTACCTCAATATTGCTTAAGAGAATAATAACGATGATAAAAGCGGTAGATTTAAATAGTGATTTAGGTGAAAGCTTTGGTCAATGGCGTATGGGCAATGATGCTGCAGTGCTTGAAATTGTCAGCAGTGCCAATATTGCTTGTGGTTTTCATGCCGGTTCACCAGAAGGCATTTTAAAAACATTAAAAGCAGCGAAACAGCATCAAGTCGCGATAGGTGCTCATGTTGCTTATCCTGACTTAGTAGGTTTTGGGCGACGTAATATGGATATTGCCAGTGATGAATTAACCGCTGATGTCATTTATCAAATTGGCGCTTTGCAAGGTTTAGCGAAAGCCGTCGGTATGAAGGTGACTTATGTTAAACCTCATGGTGCGCTTTATAACACCATTGCTCATGATAAATGCCAAGCATTAGCGGTTATTGAAGCTATTTTAGCTATTGATCCACAACTTATATTAGTGGCTTTAGCGGGATCGCCGCTGATCACACTTGCGAAAGAGAAAGGATTACATGTTGTTGCCGAAGCTTTTGCTGATAGAGCTTATCATGCTGATGGCACACTTGTTTCGCGCAAACAAGAGGGGGCTGTATTACACGATCCTCAATTGGTGGCTCAGCGTATGTTAAAGCTAGTACAAAAAGGGGGTGTTGAATCGATAGAGGGTACTTTTACTGCTATACAGGCGGATTCTATTTGTGTTCATGGTGATAGTCCTGATGCGGTTAATCTCGCAAAAAGTGTCAAAGAGATCTTAATAACACACGGTATTGCGATAAAACCTTTCACATCTGCAATAGGAATAAAGGAGGCGTAATGACTTATTTTATGCATGCAACGCCTGATGCTATTACAGCAGCCGCCCGATCCGTTATTGGCAATAAAAGGGAGGCGTATTTTGCGCTTTTTACCTGTTAATTTATCTCACATATTAGTTGAGTTGACTTCATTAAAAGAGACATTGGCGTTTTATGAAGCAATTAAGCAAGCCAATATTGCTGAGATAGAAGATATTGTTCCAGCGGCAAAAACACTATTGATCCAATATGTACCTTGGTTAATTACGGCGAAAGAGTTAGTGGCAATATTGCGCAATATCGAGATAAAAGCGATCGCGATGCGTCAAAGTCACTTATTAACAATCCCCGTTCATTATCAAGGAGAAGATCTGCATGAGGTGGCTGAATTATTGGGGATCACTGCGACAGAGGTGATCCGCAGACACACAGAACAAACTTATCAAGTCGCTTTTACGGGGTTTGCACCGGGATTTGCTTATTTAATTGCTGATAAAACTGAGCTTTATGTTCCTCGACGTAAAACACCACGTACACGTATCCCCGCAGGCTCTGTAGGATTAGCGGGAGAATTTAGCGGTGTTTACCCACAGCAAAGTCCTGGTGGCTGGCAATTAATTGGTACTACAGAGATAAAAATGTGGGATCTCTCACGTGAACAGCCGGCATTTTTATTACCTGGTGATACTGTACAGTTTGTCGATGTACAAAAAGCGCCAGTGACGGTTTCATTACCTGAGAAAAAACAATCTATTAATGCTTTATCCTTTAATAAGGATAAAGGGCTATATGTTATTTCCGCAGGTCTACAAACCTTATTTCAAGATGAAGGGCGTTTAGGTGCTGCATCAATGGGGGTTAGTGCATCAGGAGCACTTGATAAATGTGCGTTACATGCAGCGAATCGCTTAGTGGGAAACCCGCCTTCATTAGCAGCATTAGAAATAACACAAGGTGGATTAATACTAAAAGCGCAACAAGACTGTGTCATAGCGCTATCAGGTGCAGATTGTACGATCAGCTTAAAACAAACGACCGGAGATATAGCCTTTTTCTCTACCTATCAAACTATTGATGTACGCAGTGGAGATGAAATCACAGTAGAAATACCTACAGCGGGGGTTCGTAGTTATCTGGCCGTGAGAGGGGGGTTTGAATTAAGCCCAGTGTTAGGTAGTTATGCGTTTGATACTTTAGCTCAGATTGGCCCTCGAGCCTTACAAAATGGCGATGTTCTTCATCTAAACGATGATAACGCATCAACGGGCATTATTAGCCAAGAGCAACCGAGTTTCGGTTTACCAAAGCAAGAAGATATCGTTACCCTTGATATTGTGTTAGGACCTCGTACGGATTGGTTTACAGAAGATGCGATAAAAACATTAACCTCACAATTATGGCAAGTGACACCACAATCTAACCGTATCGGATTACGTTTATTGGGGGATAAATCGCTTGAACGTCAGCAACAACAAGAGTTATCGAGTGAAGGAACTTGCATTGGTGCCATACAAGTACCGATTAATGGTCAACCGGTATTATTTCTTCATGATCACCCTCTCACTGGAGGATACCCCGTAATTGGGGCTGTTGCCGAATACCATCTGTCATTGGCGGGGCAAATCCCTATTAACGCTAAAATTCGTTTTAACCCAATTACTTTATTTCAAGAATATTGATAGGAGTATGCCACTCATGATAACAACTAACCAAAAGCAACGAGTGAAGCATCGAGTGTTGATTGCTAACAGAGGTGAAATCGCAGTTCGTATTATTCGTGCTTGTCAGGATTATGGTGCAACGTCCATTGCTATTTATGCAGATGATGATATAGATGCATTACATGTGCGTCTTGCAGATGAAGCCTATGGTTTAAAGGGTAACTCACCGAAAGAAAGTTATTTAGCGATAGATAAAATCATTGAAATTGCCCATAAAAGCAAAGCCACCATGATCCACCCTGGTTATGGCTTCCTTTCTGAGCGAGCTGATTTCGCTAAAGCGGTACAGCATGCGGGACTCCTTTGGATTGGCCCAGATCCACAGACTATCGAAGTATTAGGGGATAAAGTTCAAGCGCGTAAAATTGCACAATCCGTAGGTGCACCATTGGTGAATGGTACTGCTGATCCGGTTAGTGATGCTAAAGAGGTTCTGGATTTTGCGAAACAGTATGGCTTGCCTATCGCTATTAAAGCGGCATTTGGTGGTGGTGGACGAGGCCTAAAAATTGCCCATCATATGGCAGAAATTGAAGAGCTTTACCATTCAGCGGTAAGAGAAGCAGTAACCGCATTTGGTCGTGGTGAATGCTATGTTGAGCAATTTCTTGATAAGCCTCGCCATATTGAGGCACAAATTATTGCTGATAAATTAGGCCATGTCGTGGTAGTTGGTACACGAGATTGTTCATTACAGCGCCGTAATCAAAAACTTATTGAAGAGGCCCCTGCCCGTTATTTAACTGATGAACAACGGCAACGTATTCATCAATCAGCAAAAGATATTTGTGCTAAAGCAGGTTATATCGGTGCGGGGACGGTAGAATTTTTATTGAGTGCGAACGGGACAATCTCTTTCCTTGAAGTGAATACACGTCTACAAGTAGAGCATCCGGTGACTGAAGAAACAGCCGGTATTGATTTAGTGATTGAACAATTGCGTATTGCTGAGGGATTACCGTTAAGTATTAATGAAACCCCTGAGCCTCGTGGTCATAGTTTTGAGTTTAGGATCAATGCAGAAGATCCGGCAAAAGGTTTTTTACCCACCCCCGGTTTAATTAGCCAATTTAGTCAACCGGCTGGGCCGGGCGTTCGTGTTGATAGTGGTGTGGCGGAAAATGACCAAGTATCACGTCAATTTGATTCAATGATGGCAAAACTTATTGTGACAGGGGCTAGTCGTGAACAAGCCATTGCGAGAGCGCGACGAGCTTTAGCTGAATTTAACATCGCAGGCGTAGCCAGTGTGTTACCTTTTCATCGCGAAATGATGGAACATCCTGATTTTATTGATAACTTCAGTGTTCACACTCGTTGGATTGAAAGCGATTTTCAAGCAAAAAACAGTCATTTTCCTCGTAGTATACCAGCAGAAAATGAACCACTAGTGCGTACCTTTATTGAAATAGATGGTCGTCGTCATCAATTAGCGCTACCCGCACAATTACTTTCTCTCTCGGCCGTTATACCCACGGCTATTAGCGAGCACAAAGAGTGTCAGGTGCGGGAAAATGCGGTCACTGCACCGATTTCAGGGATATTACATAGTTGGTTATTATCCGATGGTGATAAAGTCAATCAAGGGGATGTTATTGCCATTATGGAGGCGATGAAAATGGAAGTACAGGTAGTTGCTACCTGTCATGGTGTATTGCAGCAAAAGGCGAAAGCCGGTGACTATTTTTCAGCAGACAGTCTATTAGCTGAGATTAACTAGCTGAGTTATCAAACAATTATCGAGTAAGCCTCTTAGCAATAAGAGGCTTTTTTATAATAACTGTCTTTATATTCTTATTTGTTATATCTAATTCCTTTTGGTTATAAGTTATTTTGCTTATAATCGAAACTGAATATGTTTTCTACAAAAGGAAATTAGATGCTACTGGCCACTCAACTCCTTATTGGTTCTGCTATAGGTTTAGTTATCACCACAACGGGAGTGGGGGGTGGTGTTATCTTATTACCTGTGCTTATCTATTTATTTGGAATGAATGCATTAGCAGCAGTGGCGACCGCTAATTTATTATCGATGTTAATGAAAATTTCCTCTTCTTATATTCATTTTCGTTTAGGAAATATTCCATTAAAACCAGCATTATTGATTTTAGGGATCATGTTTCCGGCCACATTTTTAGCCAGCTATGGGGTAACCTGGTTGGGATCACAACCTCAATATTATGAGCAGGTTGAATTAGGCATTAATATCCTGATGATTGTGGCGATTATCTTTTCAATGTTCCTTTTTTTACAACGAATATTCAAAAAATCCACATCATCACATCCGTTATCATCATTGGCACCTAGCTCATCAATTCCTCTGAGTTCTCTTTTTGTTCCCGGTATGAGTGCCGGATTTGTCTTAGGGGCGACGGGGGTTGGTGGGGGATTGGTTGTCTTACCCGTGCTTATGCGTTTTGCACAAATGAATATTAAGGAAGCGATCGGTAGTTCTATATTTATTACTACAATTTTGTCAGGTGGCTCTGCTATTGCTTATAGTGCTGGTGGCTATACCGATGTGCATACGGCCATCATTCTTTGTTTAGGATCACTTATTTCGATTCCTTTAGCGCGCTATTTACTGGTGTATTTATCTGAGCGTTTTTTTCAATATTTAACTCTGTTATTTATTCTGATCAGCATCATTATGATGAGTTGGAAACTAATAAATTAATTTAATGTAATATCGAATAAGTCAATTTTTAATGGATAATGATTAGTTAGACTAATTTTCATCATTGAATTTAGCAGGATAATGAAAAAATAGGGTATATATGAACATTAAAGTCGGCGATGAGTTTTTGGTTTATATGGCATTGGGTGAAGAGAGCTATATGAAGGAATATTATCGTGTGTTGGAGTTAGATAGTGCATTATCACAAGTGACCGGTAAATTGCTAAGAAGGACGACGGCAGATGATAAAAATATTGGGTTAGGGCGTTGTGAATTAGAAGGTGGGATTGAACAATTTGCGTTAGAAGATATTTATCCAATAGAGAAGTGATCGAAATAACGATCACTTCTACATCACTTTATTAAGCAACAGGCACATCTTCGGGCAATGCTGATTTTGGTAAGCCAAAAATTTTGTCAAATACCCAGTTATAGACAAATGTATAGCAAGGGATGATGATAATAAGTGCAAAATCCATCACCAGTGCTTGCCATAATGAAACCCCTAGCCACCAAGCTATCAGCGGAATAAGGTAAACCACCAACGTAAGCTGAAAACCTACCGCATGAGCAAGACGGCGTCTAAAGGTGCGAATTCTCGACTTTTGTCGACTCTCCCAAAATTCAAATAAACAGTTATAAATAAAATTCCAACTTACCGCGATAGTGGTAATAATGAGTGCGAGTGGCCCCGTAACAGCGGTTGAACTATCGGCTAAAAGCGCCAGTCCTACCGATGAGATAACCCAACCAAATACTTCATAAGCGGTAACATAGACAATTTTTCGCTTAATACCTTGCATGATACTCTCTTTTTTTGTGGATCAGTGTGGTTAAGCATCGTAAGATAAATCAGTAATAGTGACAGAAAAAGTTAGCTAATATCAATTTAACTGAAACATCAGGAGTGAACATGCAGTTCTCAAGTGAACATATCGCGATATTTTTAGCCGTTATGGATAAAGGCTCTTTTTCTGCGGCTGCGCGTTCATTAAAACGTGTTCCTTCTGCGGTCAGTATGGCGATTGCTAATATGGAGGCTGAATTAGGTTATGCGCTGTTTGAGCGTTCATCGAGAGAGCCACGGCCAACAGAAAAAGCTAAAGCACTTGAACCTCACGCCAGAATGATTGCTGAGCAATTAAAGCTATTACAGGTTCATGCTCAAGAGCTTTCAATGGATCTGGAAAGTATATTAAATATTGGCGTCGCGGCAGATATTAATCCCGACTATTTATTACCAGCATTATCTGAGTTAACACAGCGTTACCCCTTACTAAAAGTGAATGTAGTAACCGCGGCGCAAGATGACATTATTGAGATGCTGCACGCACGTAAAATCCAATTATGTCTCGTGTATGGTGGGTTATACGTCAATGGCGATGAACAATTTCAATATTTGGGCTCTGAGTCATTAGTTGCCACAATTTCGGCAAGTCATATTGCACTTGCTCACCCTGCAGGGGTATTTATTGAAGATTTAGTGAATGTAAGACAGATAATGATAGCCAGCCATACTCAAGAGATAAGAGATGTACGCTCTTTAGTGGCGACTAATTACTGGCAAACAGATAACTTTCAAATGGCATTAGGTATGGTTGAAGCGGGGATGGGCTGGGGGAATTTACCTTATTCGCTGATTTATACGCAGTTACAAAAGGGAAAATTAAAACAACTGCAATTTAAAAATACTAAAAATGAATTGCGCTTACCGGTACATGCAATGTGGTTAAAAGGCGAGTCACTACAAAAAGGGGCAAAGGAATTGGTGGAGTTAATGAATATTCACCAACCCATTGTGCCCAATTTTGATTAATCCACACGTTGTTGATGAACCCAAACCGCGACTTCAACACGAGATTTTAATTTCATCTTTTTGAGTAGATGTTTGACATGTACTTTAACCGTACTTTCAGTAATATCGAGTTTACGTGCGATCATCTTATTGGATAGCCCTTGTGCTATCAGCTTTAAAATATCGCGCTCTCGTGGGGTGAGTTGGTCTATATCCCGCTCACCTTCAGAACGATCTTCTCGTAGCGACTGCGCTAAAATGGGGGTTAATGTTGGGCTAACCACCATTTTCCCTGCGGCTGCTTGCTTTAAAGCGGCTAATAGCTCTTCTGGCTCCATGTCTTTTAAGAGATAGCCATCCGCTCCCCGTTTTAAGGCGGTGATCAGATCATCACTGTAGTTTGATACACTAAACACAACGATCCGTCCAGAGAGCGATCGTAATCGCAGTTGATCGAGTGTTTCAAAACCATTCATACCCGGCATATTGAGATCGAGTAGGATTAAATCAGGATCTAACTCTTCAGCTAATTTTACCCCTTGAATACCATCGCCAGCTTCACCAACGACGGTTAATGTTGTATCAAGACTTAAAAGTTGTTTCACACCATTGCGTAACATCGGGTGATCATCAATTAATAAAATAGTCGCTTTGTCTGCGACTGCTCCCATATTATTCATTATGATTTGCTCCCTTTTCGATAGGATCTTTATGGGTAGTGATTAACGGAAATGTGACAAATACTTGCGTTCCACCTTCTTTGCGAACCCTTATACTATAAGAGCCATTCAGACTATTCGCGCGTTCACGCATAATAATCAGTCCGTAGTGATTTATCTTTTCGGGATTAGGCGTAATACCTTCACCATTATCATTAATTTGCAGTTCAACGATGCCATTATTAAGTGTTAATGCGACTTCAGCCCAGTTTGCATTCGCATGTTGCAGAATATTATTTAATGCTTCACGAACAATTTGCACCACATGAATACTTTGATGTGAATTAACACATTTTGCAGGTAACTGATAATCAAAATGGATAGCAAACCCTAAACGTTGATTAAATTCATTTAGTGTATTTTCTAATGCGGCTAATAAGCCAGGCTCTGTCAATTTCAAGCGAAATGTGGTCAGTAATTCTCTTAACTGACGATAAGCCACATTTAGCTCTTCTCGCATCTCTTTTAGTAGTTTTTGACAGTTATCTGGCAAGGTTTCCGATTGCATTTGTAGATAACTGACCTGCATTTTTAAACATGATAGCGATTGAGCAATCGAATCATGTAATTCACGTGCAATCGCTGAACGCTCATCCATTAATAATAGCTGTTGTTGCTGTTCATTTTGTTGCTCCATGGCAAGCATTGCGGAAATTTGCTTAGTCAATAAGAGCATTAAATTATTCTGTTCGTCAGTAAGTACACTATTTTCCGGTAGCTGCATTACGAATAAACCATAGCGGTGGATCTGATCGGTCAATTCCCAATGTAATAAGCGATTATTTAACGGTGTAGTGATGCTGGTATCTTCATTGCAACGCTCACAATCAGGCGTTGGACAATATTCAGGGCGTGAGGAAGGGGCTAAGCTTATCTCATTAAATAATGTATGTTGATTATCTTCATATAGACGGATCTGCAAATAGCTATCAGGAATAATATGCTGTAGCTCTGCAAGGATCTGCCTTAAGCGAGCGCAAAGTGGCGCTTGGGAATGCAGTTGTTGACTTGAGTGATAAAGATAAGAGAGAACCTTATTTTTTTGTTGTAAATCATGGGTCTTTTCAATGACTCGTTGTTCTAATTCACTGTAGAGCGTCGATAGCTCTTCTGACATGGTGTTAAGTGCAATTCCTAGTGTGGCAATTTCATCATGGTGAGGACGAGGCCGAAAACGAGTTGAAAAATCACCATGTCCAATAGAATTAGCCATGGACATCAATTGTTGCCAAGGCAGTAATAAGCGACGACGAAAATGCCAAACAGAACCAAACAGCAGTAATAAGGTAAGAGCGGTAAAGATAAGTTGAGTATAAGCGACTAGGCGGATTTTTTGTTCAGTAAGTTGGTCAATACTTGATACTAATGTATCGAGTTGAGAAACAAAAAAGATAACTTCTTGTTTCGCATCATTAGGCTGTTTGGCTGCTGACAAAGTTGGTTTTAATGTCTCTTTCCAGTAATGAGTCAGTTGTACATATTGTGATTGCAGTGATGAGGTGCTTAATACTTGACGTAACTCTTTACTATCTAAATCATTTTCTAATTCTTGTAGATAATCACGGTGCTTATCATCAAGGGGTAAGGCTGAGAGTAAACGATAGCTTTGCATGCGCAGTGAGCCGGATTTATTAATGGCGTGAGCATTGCCTTGTACGCTTAAAATAATGTGGTTAGAAATAGCCATACCTACCACACCAAATAGTGTGAAAAGCAACATTAAAATAGCGATTTGATTAATAATTGAAAAGCGATAATGCCATTGAATGTTGTGCATTTTCATGATGTATTCCCAGTTTGATCTGGTCTATCTTGCCTTAAAAAACCGCTAAATAACATATACTCCAAAGGGAGTACCTCTAAATATCTAAGTATTGTAATGCGTTTAATAAAGAGTAAGTGATTTTACCTAATTTATTGATTTACATTTAAAATAGTCACGTAACCCTATTAATACTTAGGTATAAAACATAGATTTAGATGAAAAATCAAACAAAATCTTGCTTGATGCAGATCATGACTCGCAAACCCATCTCACCGTAAAAAGAAGCCAATTTAACCGTTAACCGAGGTTGTTATGGCACTTTCTCAACACCCAGAAAAAATGAGAAAAGGGGTGATCGAAAATTGGCATCCTGAAGATAAAGCTTTTTGGGAAAAAACTGGTCAAAAAATCGCATCGCGTAATTTATGGATTTCTGTTCCTTGTCTACTACTATCCTTCTGCGTCTGGATGTTATTTAGTGCAGTCGCTGTCAATTTAAATAAGGTTGGCTTTAATTTTACCACTGATCAGCTCTTTATGCTGACTGCTCTACCTTCTGTTTCAGGTGCGCTACTACGTGTCCCTTACTCTTTTGTTATTCCTATTTTTGGTGGTCGTCGTTGGACGGCTATTAGTACGGTATTTTTGATTATTCCTTGTCTCTGGCTAGGGTTTGCCGTGCAAGATCTCACGACATCTTATTCCACTTTTATCGTTATCTCTCTGCTGTGTGGTTTTGCTGGTGCAAACTTCGCATCGAGTATGGCAAATATCAGCTTCTTTTTTCCTAAAGCACACCAAGGCGGTGCATTAGGATTAAATGGCGGATTGGGTAACTTAGGTGTCAGCGTGATGCAATTAATCGCGCCTTTGGTTGTCAGTGTGGGCGTTTTTGCTATGTTTAGTGGCCCCGGTGTCGTTCAACCTGATGGCTCACGTTTATGGCTAGAGAATGCGGCGTGGATTTGGGTACCTTTCTTGCTTATCTTTACCTTTGCAGCTTGGTTTGGCATGAATGATCTGGCTGCTAATAAAGCTTCTTTAAGTCAACAGCTACCTGTTTTAAAACGTGGTCATCTTTGGTTACTCAGTATCCTCTATCTGTGCTCTTTTGGTTCTTTTATCGGCTTTTCTGCCGGGTTTGCAATGTTATCGAAAACCCAGTTCCCCGATATTGTCATTTTACATTATGCCTTCTTTGGTCCTTTACTTGGAGCATTAGCTCGCCCTGTGGGAGGTGCGCTATCTGATAAATTTGGTGGCATTAAAGTGACGCTTATCAACTTTATCATTATGGCTATTTTCTCAGTGCTCCTGTTCTTAACCCTACCGGAAAATGGTGCTGGTGGATCGTTTATTGCTTTCTATGGCGTGTTTATGGTGCTGTTTTTAACGGCAGGGCTAGGCAGTGGTTCAACATTCCAAATGATTGCCGTGGTATTTAGAAAAATCACTATTGATCGCATGAAGGCACAAGGGGCTTCAGATGAAGCTGCGCAAAAAGAAGCCGTAACAGAAAGTGCAGCTGCATTGGGTTTTATCTCTGCAATCGGTGCGATTGGTGGCTTCTTTATTCCTAAAGCCTTTGGTACATCCCTTGCGATGACGGGTTCACCTGCTGGGGCAATGAAAATCTTCGTTCTGTTCTATATCGCCTGCGTTCTGATCACTTGGTTGGTCTATGGACGTAAACACAATAAATAATAATGACGAATTATACGCAATGTGAGCGCGCTAACGCGCATTGGGAGAGTATCTGATGAGTAAATTTCTCGATAGATTCCGCTATTTTAAACAGCTTGGTGATACGTTTTCACAAGATCACGGGCAAGAGTTAAATGTTAATCGCGACTGGGAAAATAGTTATCGTAGCCGTTGGCAACATGACAAAATCGTGCGTTCTACACATGGTGTTAACTGCACCGGATCATGTAGCTGGAAAATTTATGTCAAAAACGGCTTAGTAACATGGGAAACCCAGCAAACAGACTATCCACGAACTCGTCCTGATCTGCCTGATCATGAACCCCGTGGTTGTCCGCGTGGTGCGAGCTATTCATGGTATTTATATAGCGCTAACCGCGTTAAATACCCAATGGTGCGTAAACGTCTGATCAAATTATGGCGTGAAGCCAAAGCGCAACACGCTGATCCAGTTGATGCATGGGCATCGATTGTTAATGCTCCCGAAAAAACGAAAAGTTATAAACAAGCTCGTGGTCGTGGTGGTTTTGTTCGCTCTTCATGGTCTGAAGTGAATGAAATTATTGCGGCTTCTAACGTCTATACCGCTAAAACTTTTGGCCCAGATCGTATTATTGGTTTCTCACCTATTCCGGCAATGTCAATGGTGTCTTACGCCGCCGGTGCCCGCTATTTATCTCTTATTGGTGGTGCTTGCTTAAGTTTTTACGATTGGTATTGTGATTTACCACCTGCCTCACCAATGACTTGGGGGGAGCAAACAGATGTGCCAGAGTCAGCTGACTGGTATAACTCTTCTTATCTGATTGCATGGGGTTCAAACGTACCTCAAACCCGTACGCCAGATGCTCACTTTTTTACCGAAGTTCGTTATAAAGGCACCAAAACGGTAGCAGTAACACCTGATTATGCTGAAATTGCTAAACTGTGTGACCAGTGGTTAAACCCAAAACAAGGTACAGATAGCGCCATGGCAATGGCGATGGGACACGTTATTCTTAACGAATTCCACGTTAAACGCCAAACTGAATACTTTAGTAACTATGTGCGCACTTACACTGACATGCCAATGTTAGTGATGTTAGATAAGCATGACTCTGGCAAGTTAGTTGCGGGTCGCATGCTACGTGCCGCTGATTTAGTGAACAATCTCGATCAGGAGAAAAATCCAGAATGGAAAACCATTGCTATTGATGAGAAAACACAGCAATTGGTCGCTCCTCAAGGTTCAATGGGTTTTCGTTGGGAAGGCGCTGCCAAATGGAATCTAGAGCCTAAAGACGGTAAGAGTGGCGAAGAAGTCACTTTACAATTGGGTCTTTTAGAAAACCATGATGATGTGGTTGACGTTGCATTTCCTTACTTTGGTGGCATCAAGAGTGAATACTTTGAAGGTGTTACCCTTGATGATGTTCTCGTTCATAAACTGCCAGCAAAACGCATTACTCTTGCCAATGGCGAAGAAAAATATGTCACTACCGTTTATGACTTATTACTGGCTAACTATGGTGTCGATCGTGGTTTAAATGATGAAAACTGTGCGACAAACTATGATGAGATCAAAGCCTATTCACCCGCATGGGCTGAACAAGTAACAGGGGTTAGCCGTCAAGATATTATCCGCATTGCACGTGAATTTGCTGATAATGCAGAAAAAACACATGGTCGTTCAATGGTGATTGTCGGTGCGGGCATTAACCATTGGTATCACATGGATATGACCTACCGTGGCATTATCAATATGCTGATCTTCTGTGGTTGTATTGGCCAAAGTGGTGGTGGATGGGCTCACTATGTGGGACAAGAAAAACTGCGTCCACAAACAGGTTGGCTGCCATTAGCTTTTGGTCTGGATTGGCAGCGTCCACCTCGTCATATGAATAGCACGTCATTTTTCTATAATCATTCAAGTCAATGGCGCTATGAAACGGTATCACCGACAGAATTACTATCACCTTTAGCAGATAAATCACGCTTTAGCGGTAGCTTAATTGATATGAATGTGCGTTCGGAGCGTATGGGGTGGTTACCATCAGCACCGCAATTAAACGTTAACCCATTATCTATTACCAAAAAAGCTCAACAAGCTGGCGTCAGTGCAACGGATTATACCGTTAATGCTCTGAAATCAGGTGAGATCCGTTTTGCATCAGAGCAACCGGATAATCCGCAAAACTTCCCTCGTAACTTATTTATCTGGCGTTCTAATTTATTGGGATCTGCAGGTAAAGGACATGAATATTTACTGAAATATCTATTAGGGACGGAAAATGGATTACAAGGTAAAGATTTAGGTGAACAAGGCCAAGTTAAGCCACAAGAAGTAGAATGGCAAGATAAAGGCGGTGAGGGTAAGGTCGATTTAGTGGTGACTTTAGACTTTCGTATGTCAAGTACCTGTCTGTTCTCCGATATCGTGTTACCAACCGCCACATGGTATGAAAAAGATGATATGAATACCTCGGATATGCACCCATTTATTCATCCATTAACCGCCGCGGTAGATCCTGCTTGGGAGTCTAAAACCGATTGGGAAATTTATAAAGGTATTGCTAAAACCTTCTCTAAATTGTGTGTCGGTCATTTAGGGGTTGAAACCGATTTAGTGACACAGCCAATACAACATGACTCCGCGGCTGAAATGGCACAACCATTTGATGTCAAAGATTGGAAAAAAGGTGAATGTGACCTTATCCCGGGGAAAACTGCACCGCATCTTATTCCTGTGGAGCGTGATTATCCAAATACCTATGCTCGTTTTACCTCACTTGGGCCGTTAATGGATAAATTAGGTAATGGCGGTAAAGGGATCGGTTGGAATACACAGACAGAAGTTGATTTCCTGAAAAAACTTAATCGCGTTCGTCATGAGGGTGTGGCAAAAGGGCGCCCGGCGATTGAAACCGCAATTGATGCAGCCGAAGTTATCCTCTCTTTAGCACCTGAAACGAATGGTCAAGTGGCGGTAAAAGCGTGGGATGCTCTAAGTAAAGTGACAGGACGCGATCACACTCATTTAGCTAAAGTAAAAGAAGATGAGAAAATTCGTTTCCGCGATATCGTTGCTCAACCTCGTAAGATCATTTCAAGTCCTACATGGTCTGGTCTGGAAGATGAGCATGTCTCTTATAACGCTTGTTATACCAATGTTCACGAGATGATCCCTTGGCGTACTTTAAGTGGCCGTCAGCAGTTATATCAAGATCATGAGTGGATGCGTGCTTATGGCGAAAGTTTAGTGGTTTATCGTCCACCTATTGATACTAAGGCAATAGAAGCAGTGAAAGGTAAAAAACCGAACGGCTTCCCAGAAAAAGCGCTGAACTTCCTGACGCCTCACCAAAAATGGGGTATTCACTCAACGTATAGCGATAACTTACTGATGTTAACCCTCGGTCGTGGTGGCCCTGTGGTTTGGCTGAGTGAAGATGATGCTAAAGAGATGGGTATTAGTGATAACGATTGGGTTGAAGCATACAACAGTAATGGTGCGTTAACCGCAAGAGCGATTGTGAGCCAACGTATTCCTGATGGCATGATTTATATGTATCACGCACAAGAGCGCCAAATAAACCTACCAGGCTCTGAAATAACCGGAATGCGTGGCGGTATTCATAATTCCGTGACGCGTGTTTGCCCTAAACCGACCCATATGATTGGTGGATACGCTCAGTTGGCTTATAGCTTTAACTACTATGGAACTGTGGGCTCTAACCGCGATGAATTTGTTGTGGTACGTAAGATGAAACAGATTGATTGGCTTGATGGTGAAGGCGATGCTTATCAACAAACCCTGAATGGACAGGAGAAGGCATAATGAAAATTCGTTCACAAGTCGGTATGGTACTGAACCTCGACAAATGTATCGGTTGCCATACCTGTTCAGTAACCTGTAAAAATGTTTGGACCAGTCGTGAAGGTGTGGAATACGCTTGGTTTAATAATGTTGAAACTAAACCGGGTACAGGGTATCCCCAAAATTGGGAAGATCAAGAGAAGTGGAAAGGCGGCTGGATCAAAAATATTAAAGGTAAGTTAGTACCAAGAATGGGTAACCGTGTTGGGCTATTATCAAAGATTTTTGCCAACCCAGATGTGCCAGCATTAGATGATTATTATGAGCCATTTGATTATGACTATGAGCATTTAAAAAATGCACCAGAAGGCTCATTACCCACCGCACGTCCTCGTTCGTTGATAACAGGTCAGCGTATGACCAAGATCGAAAAAGGCCCAAACTGGGAAGATGATTTAGGGGGCGAATTTAGCAAACGTGCTGCGGATAAAAACTTCGCCAATATGCAAAAAGAGATGTATGGGCAGTTTGAAAATACATTTATGATGTATTTACCTCGTTTATGTGAACACTGCTTAAATCCTGCTTGTGTCGCGACCTGTCCAAGTGGTGCGATTTATAAACGTGCTGAGGATGGTATTGTGCTTATCGATCAAGATAAGTGTCGTGGTTGGCGCATGTGTTTAACAGGGTGTCCATACAAAAAAATCTACTTTAACTGGAAAAGCGGTAAGTCAGAAAAATGTATTTTCTGTTATCCGCGCATCGAATCAGGTCAACCAACCCTATGCTCAGAAACCTGTGTTGGACGTATTCGTTATCTTGGTGTGATGCTGTATGACGCAGATAAAATTTCACAAGCCGCCAGTGCTGATAATGAAAAAGACTTATACCAAAGTCAATTAGATATCTTTTTAGATCCCTTCGATCCTGAAGTTATTAAAGCTGCAGAAGAGCAAGGTATTCCATTAAGTGTGATTGATGCAGCCCAACGTTCGCCGGTTTATAAAATGGCGGTGGATTGGAAGCTGGCATTACCATTACACCCTGAATATCGTACTTTACCTATGGTGTGGTATGTGCCACCTCTGTCACCTATTCAATCTGCGGCTGATGCAGGAGTGTTGCCACATACGGGAGTATTACCGGATGTAGAAAGTTTACGTATTCCTGTCCAATATTTGGCTAACTTGCTGACCGCAGGCGATACAGCGCCAGTGTTATTAGCATTAAAAAGAATGTTGGCAATGCGCCATTATAAACGCGCAGAAACGGTAGAAGGTAAAACCGATTTGACAGCATTAGAGCAAGTGGGATTAACCGAAGCACAGGCACAAGAGATGTATCGCTATTTGGCGATTGCCAATTATGAAGATCGCTTTGTTATTCCTTCTAGCCATCGTGAGTTAGCAAGAGAAGCTTTTCCTGAGCGTAACGGCTGTGGTTTTAGTTTTGGTGATGGTTGTCATGGCAGCGAGAGTAAATTTAATCTGTTTAATAGTCATCGTATTGATGCCATCGATATCACTTCCAAAACCCCTCAAGATGAGCGCCGTTCTGAGGAGAAAATATGATGATCTCTTTGAAAGTTATTTCTCTGTTATTGGATTATCCCAGCGAAGATCTCTGGGAACATCGTAATGAGATCATTGATGCATTGCAGGAAGCTGACGAGCTTCCTGTCACGCAAGTCGCAAAATTAATGGCGTTTATTCGTGAACTCACGCAGCAAGATCTGCTGGATGCACAAGCGAATTACAGTGAGATTTTTGATCGAGGTAGAGCGAGATCGCTATTGTTATTTGAACATGTACATGGTGAATCGCGTGATCGTGGTCAGGCAATGGTTGATCTGCTTAATCAGTATCAACAAGCAGGGATCACCTTAAGTAGTCGTGAATTGCCTGATTACTTACCTACTTATCTTGAGTATTTAACGCTATTGCCTACCGATGAAAGTATTGAAGGGCTTAATAATATTGCCCCTATTTTGGCATTGCTGAGTGAGCGTTTAAAACAGCGAGGCAGTGATTATCACGCTCTTTTTGATGTATTGCTTTGTCTCTCACAAAGTGAGTTAGACGCTTCACAACTGGCGGCTCAAGTAGAAAAAGAGCCTGTAGATGATACGCCGGCTGCATTAGATGCCGTATGGGAAGAAGAGCAAGTGACGTTTCTAGGTGAAAGTGCGCAATGTGGTAGTAACAATATTAGCCAGCATCAGCGACGTTTTGCGCAAGAAACGCCTGTTCAATATCTCAACGTCGGTAATTCGCTGGATATGGGAGCACAAAAATGAATTACGTTAATATGTTGTTTTTTGATATCTACCCCTATATTGCTGGTGCTGTTTTTCTTATCGGTAGTTGGTTACGTTATGATTATGGTCAATATACATGGCGTGCAGGCTCCAGTCAGATGTTAGACAAGAAAAACATGCGACTTGCTTCGAACTTATTCCATATTGGTATTATCGGCATTTTTGCAGGCCATTTTCTGGGGATGTTAACGCCACACTGGATGTATCAATCTTTTCTACCAATTGAATATAAACAAATTATGGCGATGGTTGGTGGTGGTACTTGTGGTGTGTTAATGCTGATTGGCGGCATTATGCTGTTAAAACGTCGTTTGACGAATGCACGGGTAAGAGCAACATCGTCATTTGGTGACATCATGATCTTAACCTTGCTGGTTGTCCAAGTTGCACTCGGCTTACTGACTATCCCATTCTCTGCACAGCATATGGATGGTAGTGAGATGATGAAGCTGGTGGCATGGGCGCAAGCTATTGTGACATTCCATGGCGGTGCTTCGGCAAATCTTGAAGGTGTTGCACTTATTTTTAAATTGCACATATTCCTAGGTATGACGATTTTTTTATTGTTCCCATTCTGCCGTTTAGTTCATATTTGGAGCGTGCCAATTGAGTATCTAACGCGCCGTTACCAAATTGTTCGTAATCGACACTAAAGGTATTTTTCTCCTGAGTTGATTTGAGACTTTTAATTGCGCTTATCTCACCCCCGCCCGCGGGGGTTTTTTTTAACTTAAACAAATTTTTTGAATGCTTAAAGCAATAATCTTTAGATACATTATTTCCATAGTCAGCTTATACTCGCTTTTAACGACATCAAGATTATTTTTTAAAACGTCATTATGTTATTTAAATATCATTATATTTAAATAATTATATATATTTTCCTTAATGACCTAATTTTTATTAAGTTACATTTGATTTATTTAATTATTATATATTAAAAAATCAGAACGATTATTTTAAGTTTCTATAAAAATAGAGTTTATATTTATTCTTATAATCTGAGTGTTTTTTCTTAAACTATAAATATAATCCATTAATTCCTACATAGGGGGAGATAATGAAACATACATTGTTAAAAACGACCGCAATTGCTATGGCATTAAGTGTGGGAGTTGTACAAGCAGCTGAATATAAAGCAAGTACCGCAGAAGGTCCAATCAAAATAGTTAATTTAAAAGCCATGGAAGCACAGGTAGAAGCAAATATGGATAAAGGTGCTTTCGGTTATATTCGTGGCGGGGCTGAGGATGAAAATAATTTAAGAGCAAATACTCGAGCATTTGATAAAAAATATATTATGCCCCGTTCATTACAAGGTATTGAGTTTTCAGATATTAATCTAAAAACAGAATTTTTAGGTATTAAATTAGATACGCCTATTATTCAGGCACCGATGGCAGCACAAGGGCTTGCTCATCAACAAGGCGAAGTTGCCACAGCAAAAGGTATGGCGAAAGCGGGTTCTATTTTCTCATTAAGTACTTATGGTAATAAAACTATTAAAGAAGTCGCGCAAGCACAACCGGGTTATCCGTTCTTTTTTCAGCTATATATGAGTAAAAACGACGCGTTTAATCAGTATATTTTATCGCAAGCAAAACAGTATGGCGCGAAAGGCATTATTATGACTATCGACTCCTCTGTTGGTGGTTATCGTGAAGATGATGTCAAAAACAACTTTCAATTTCCGTTAGGTTTTGCCAATTTGGAAGCATTCGCCAAAATCAGTGATGATAAATCAAAAACAGGTAAAGGTTCAGGTATTAGTGAAATCTATGCTCAAGCTAAACAAGCATTTACTCCTGCTGATATTCAATATGTGAAAAAGATGTCAGGTTTACCAGTCATTGTGAAAGGTATTGAATCACCTGAAGATGCCGATACTGCAATTAAAGCGGGTGCTGATGCGATTTGGGTGTCTAATCATGGTGGTCGTCAGTTAGATAGTGCACCAGCAACCATTGATGTATTGCCAGCTATTGCTAAAGTCGTGAACAAACGTGTTCCTATCGTTTTCGATAGTGGTGTTCGTCGTGGCTCACATGTCTTTAAAGCGTTAGCGAGTGGTGCAGATGTTGTTGCTGTGGGGCGTCCAATTCTTTATGGATTAAATTTAGGCGGTGCTGAAGGTGTTAATTCAGTTATCCAGCAATTAAATAAAGAGTTAAGAATTAATATGATGTTAGGTGGTGCAAGAAACGTCAAAGAAATTCAAGCAACACACCTGTATACAGATGCTGACTTTAAATAAGCCATTATTTTAATCTCAGCGAGTAAAAACCCCATGCTTAATCTTAAGCATGGGGTTTTTATTGATTAGAAACGAGTTACTGTGCTTCGCTAGCTATGTCACCAAAACAGAGATTATTTTGATTATTAATCCCCCCATCGGGTGATGAGTAACCTAGACAGCCTAATATCGAGTCAAAAATATTATGATGATAGAAAGTCCGGTTATTATCTTGATTTCGTTTGAGATTATCAAATAACTGTTTATTTTCAGGCTCAGCTAAATAGCTATCTGACATCCACACTAAGAAAGGCACTTTAAATTGTTCTGGTGGTGCAATTTCTTTTGGTGTGCCGTGTAAGCCACCTTTTTCTGAAATTGACTCGCCGTGATCTGAGGTATAAAACACAATGGCTTTTTTATCACGCAGGGTATTAAGTACACCATCAATAAAGTAATCAGTATAAAGAATAGAGTTATCATAAGCATTGACGAGCTGCTCTTTGGTGCACTCATCGTCAACGTTTAAGCATTCAGGTTGGTATTTTTTAAATGCGTTTGGGTAACGTTGCGAGTACATAAAGTGTGAACCTTTAGTGTGTAAAATCACTAAGTGGTTACCTTTAGAATAGTGAGCAACGGAATCTGCGACTTCGTTAATAAGCAAAGTATCATCTAATTCTTTGCCAAAATTACTATTTTTGGCGGTCATCATCTCTTTCATGGCATAGTTATCTAAATCAAGCTTATTGTAAAACCAAAGCTCACTTTGCATTGAAAAGAGTTCTGATGTCATTCCTAGCTGATGTAATACTGAGAAAATATTGTTCTCTTTTAACGTTCGCTGATCGTTATTTTCTGTACCATTTTCACGCACAAACATACATTTTAGCGAAAGTTTTGTTGCTGTATCGCAAGAGATACCTTTCAGAGCAATCAGATTTTTTTCTTGGCTTAATAGGGGATTGGTTTGTCTTTCATAACCGAATAGCCCCATATGATCCCACCTTGCTGTCTCGCCAATAATAAAGACCACATAGACATCTTCATTGGCTTTTGACGGTATATAGGTAAAGTTATCCGCGGGATCAAAGATATTCTGGCTATTAAAGTGATCGTCGTACTGTGTTATCGCATATTGAAATAAAGGAATAATCCAGTTGGTCGGTAAATAGGCGTAACTTAAACCACCACTGTAGCTTGGCAAATCTAAGTTATTCTTGATTTCATAGGCTTTTTGTTTCGAATCTAAGGTTTTTAGATAGGCAAATACCGCAAGAGCAATTACGAGCATTTTGACCGTATTTTTGATCCAGATTTTTTTCTTTTGCTGCTTAGTTATATTTTTTTCTGGTTTCTTACATAACCAAGTTAGCGCTAGGGGTAAAATAGATAACCCAATAATCCAAATAATCACATTAGGGCTAATCAGCTCTTTTGATAAATCGATATCTGTGGTGAGCGTAGAAATAATAATGCCATAGCCAATAACTACATCAAAGAAAGAGATATAGTAACTAGCACAAACACTAATGAGCAGAATAAAAGAAGCGACTATTTTAAAAAATAGTGTGCCACAAAAAGAAATAAGTCGTAATAAGAAGAAAGTAAAGGCAATGTTTACTGCAACTTCACCCAGTATATATAAACTTTCAATGAGGGAGTTGTGAGAATTCTGTGTGCCATAACGGCCAATGTAAACGGAAAGATTAAGAAATAAACCAATATAGACAGCTAAAAAAAGAGAAACTTTTTCTTTTGAAAATCGTAAAAACTTTAATTTTTGCATGTTGAGCTATTATCAAATTTTTGGGGTGTAGAGGTCTTTAAGACCGCATTGTTGTTTTCAGGTTCAGTATTATGGGCTTTTTTTTTATTGTTTTTCACCTTTTTTCTTGCGAATAAATTGTTATTCAAAATATTAATTCTTAAAAATTTACCTAAATAAGAATATAGCAAGTCAAATTATCATATTGTCATCAAATAATGATGTGCTTAGTTGTTAAATAAAAATAACTAATTGTATTTATTGAAAAATAATAATTTTATTGATGAGAAGAATACATAGAGAAAATCGTGTTAATTAGACCGATTAATCTTTGCTATTACTGCTTGCTCATCGTCGACAGAAAAATCGTCATTAGTGTCGATAATTGTTTCCTTTTTGTCTCTTACTCATCTTATTACTGATAACTGTCTGTTATTTTTCTTTGTTTTTCATCTAATTATAAAATATTTAAAATAATGGCTTATTTGGCACAGTCTCTGCATAGATAAAGGAGAGAATCGGGTATTAACCTGAAAGTTGATGAACACAGGAGCAATGTTGATGAAAAAAGTCATCACGGTCTGTCCGTATTGCGCCTCAGGATGCAAAATCTACCTGAAGGTGGAAAACGGTAAAATCATTGGCGCTGAAGGAGCCAATGGTTTAACAAACCAAGGTGAGCTGTGTCTGAAAGGGTATTATGGATGGGATTTTATCCATGATACTAAGATACTGACTCCACGCCTTAAAACACCTATGATCCGCCGTGAAAGAGGTGGAAAATTAGAAGCGGTTTCTTGGGATGAAGCTATTGAGTTTGCGAGTAGCAAACTACTTGCTATCAAAGAGAAATATGGCGCTAAAGCTATTATGACAACCGGCTCATCACGAGGACCTGGTAATGAAGCTAACTTCGTTATGCAGAAATTTGCTCGTGCGGTTATCGGAAATAATAATATAGACTGCTGTGCTCGTGTCTGACACGGCCCTTCGGTTGCAGGTCTGCAGCGTTCGGTCGGTAATGGTGCTATGAGCAACTCAATCGTTGAGATTGAGGATACCAAATGTCTATTTGTCTTCGGTTATAATGCCGCAGACTCGCATCCTATTGTCGCTCGCCGTATTGTGAAGGCGAAAGAAAAGGGTGCCAAAATTATTGTATGTGATCCACGCTATATCGAAACAGCTCGCTTGGCTGATTTACACTTAGCATTGAAAAATGGTTCTAATATTGCACTGCTAAATGCTATTGCCAATGTGATCATAGAGGAAAAATTATACGATAAATCCTTTATTGAAAATCATACCGAGCAATTTGATGAGTATTGCCAATTAGTCGCAAGTTACACTCCTGAGTCGGTAGAAAAAACAACGGGGTTAAGTGCACAAATTATCCGTGAAGCAGCGCGTATGTATGCCAAAGCGGAAACGGCGACAATCTTGTGGGGAATGGGGGTAACACAGTTCTATCAAGGGGTTGAAACCGTTCGTTCACTCACTAGCTTAGCATTATTAACCGGTAATCTTGGTAAGAAATATGTTGGGGTAGGTCCTGTTCGTGGTCAAAATAACGTACAGGGTGCTTGCGATATGGGAGCACTACCTAATACGCTACCGGGCTATCAGTATGTTACTGATGCGAAAGCGCGTGAAAAATTTGCCAAAGCTTGGGGCATTGAATCGATGCCTGAAGAAGTAGGCTATGCGCTTAGTGAAGTCCCTCATAATATCGACCATGGTTTAATTAAAGCACACTATGTGATGGGGGAAGATCCACTACAAACTGAGCCAGATTTAGCCACTATTCGTAGAACCTTTGAAAAACTCGATTTACTGATAGTACAAGATATCTTTATGACCAAAACAGCATCGATTGCTGATGTTGTTTTCCCTGCCACATCATGGGGTGAACATGAAGGGGTGTACACATCAGCAGACCGTGGATTCCAGCGTTTCTATAAAGCGGTAGAGCCTGTTGGTGATGTTAAAACAGACTGGCAAATAATCAGCTTAATGGCAACAGCAATGGGTTATCCAATGCATTACAACAACACCAAAGAAATTTGGGATGAGTTGCGTGAGTTATGTCCGATTTATTATGGTGCAACTTACGAAAAAATGGCTGATTTGGCGTATATTCAATGGCCTTGCCCAACAGAAGATAGCCCAGGTACACAATATCTTTATGAAGGCGGTAAGTTCGATACCCCTAATGGTAAAGGTCAATTTTATACTTGTGAGTGGGCGCCACCTATTGATCAACTCTCTGATGAGTTCCCAATGGTATTGGCAACGGTTCGTGAAGTTGGACATTACTCTTGTCGTTCAATGACAGGTAACTGTAAAGCATTAGCTGCATTGGCTGATGAACCCGGTTATGTTCAATTAAACACTGAAGATGCCAAACAGTTAGGAATTAAAGATCAAGAGTTGGTTTGGATACGCTCTCGACAAGGTAAGGTTATAACTCGTGCTGCGGTCAGTGATAGACCAAATAAAGGTGCGGTATATATGACTTACCAATGGTGGATTGGGGCTTGTAACGAACTAGTTGCAGAAAACTTAAGTCCAATAACCAAAACACCTGAGTATAAATATTGTGCGGTTTGTGTTGAGTCAATTAAAGATCAAGCTCAAGCTGAGCACTATGTAAAAACAGAATATAACAATATTAAACGTCGTTTAAGAGAAGCCGCTGAAGGCTAACTTTGCTGATTAATATTTATTTTCTGTTCGAAAACCGAGCATAACTGATCTAGATATCAGTAAGCTCGGTTTTTTTATCGCTTTATGCTTAGGCTACTTGCTTATTTAAATGTAACGTTAGTGGTAAATCGGGATGTAATTGGGTTGAATCAAACTGATGTGATGGATGAGTGTCTACGGTTGGATAACGGGATAATAACACAATAAAATCCTGATAAGCAGAGTGGTTATTGTCATGCGTAAAAATAGGTGTACCACTATGATTTAACTCATTATCCGCAATTAACAATATATCCAGATATTGGGCATTATTATGCTCATAGAGAACATTATTAGGATTAATATCTTGCCAAGGTGTACCTATTGCTTCTTGAGGAGAATGAACACGTAATGCGCCGGAATTATTTTTTACATTATTTTTATTCATCATGACAATCATTGTGTGATCAACACCATCTTTATGCACCCCTTCAATAGAAAGCTCACTTAACGAATTAGGTTCAGCAATGAGTCTTAAATGAAATACCGTTGAAATTGATTTAGGGGATTGTTGATCGGTTAAGCGGCGTGGTGTAAATCGATTTCCTTCAATCAGGAGCATTTTCAATTTTAATAATGCTTGGTAAGCGGTATTGCTTTGCCAGCGATCGTCAATTGCTCGAAAGTGTCTTTGTGCACCGCTATCTTCACGAATAAAGCCATCTTCTTCAGTGAGGACAAAAGGTTGATACTCTAGTCGTGAAATGGTTTTAGCCTCATTATCGAAAAGGTAGCGTCCGGTGCGAGAGTGACGAAACGACAATGTGGGATCTTGCGCGAGATAATCACCATATTCTATGAGTGTATCTATATCTTTCTCTGTTGCACCTAATTGTTTTATTAAATCAATAACTATTTTTTGTGGAATAAAAACATATTTATTATTTTTATATTCTTCTTTTATTTTATTAATTTTATTTGTAAGCAGGTCATTCATAGATAATATGCTCCATGGATTATTTATATTATTAATAATAAGTTAGCGTTAATTAACTAGTGATAATAATTAAAAAAATATAACCACTAAAATTATAGATAGGGATAAAAAAGTTGCCAATGGACAGAAAAAAACGAGTGTAACAAATTAATTACACTCGTTTTACAATATCGGCTGTAGTGGTCGTAAAACTAAAGAATTTCAGGGATGGAAATACCTAAGCGTTGCATACGTGATAATAAGGTGGTTCTTTTTAATCCTAATTTTAATGCCGCACCTCTGGCACCAGCCACTACACCGTTAGTTTCTCTAAGGGCTTGTATTATCCGCTCACGCTCTTCATCATCACTTTCAGGTGCGCTAGTTTGCATCTTTTTTTCTATGGCTGATGGTTGCGAAAGCACTTGTTTTAAACGAGATGGTTTATTGATATTTAACTCTTTTAGTTGCAAATTTAGCGTAGAGCCTCGAGTTAAAATAACCGCGCGCTCAATAATATTTTCAAGCTCTCGTACATTTCCCGGCCAAGGATAATGGGTTAATTGCTCCAAAGCATGTGTTGGAATACAGTCTATTTTTCTATCCATGCGGCGGGCAATTTTTTGCGTAAAATATTTTGCCAATAAGGGGATATCTTCAGGTCGCTCCCGTAATGGCGGGATAATAATAGGAAAAACATTCAGACGATAATAGAGATCTTCTCGAAATTCCCCTTCATCCGTCAGTTCACATAAATCTTTATTGGTCGCTGCAATTAAGCGTACATCCACAGGAATAACTTTATTACCACCTAATCTTTCAATTTCGCGCTCTTGGAGAACCCGTAATAGTTTTGGCTGTAATTCAATGGGCATATCGCCAATTTCATCGAGAAAAAGCGTACTTTTATCTGCCATTTCAAATCGACCCACATGGGCATGTGTTGCACCCGTAAAAGCGCCTTTATCATGTCCAAAAAGATCACTTTCTAACAGACCGGAAGGTACTGCTGCACAATTCATTTTTATCATCGTTTTATTTTTACGATGACTTAAACGATGGATCGCTCGTGCAATTAACTCTTTACCAGTACCTGTTTCGCCTAAGATAAGTACAGTACTGTCACTTTGAGCGACTAACTCAATTTGTTCTAGTACATTATGCATGGCATCGCTTTGATAAATAATCTCGCTAAAACTACCATTTCTATTTATTTGTTCATTAAGCCAAATATTTTCGTTCTTAAGGCTATCTTTAAGGTGAGTTATCTCTTCATAAGCGGCGGCATTTTCAATTGCAATCCCGATGCGCGCGGCAATTTGTTGCAATAATTGACAAGTTTCTTCAGTAAAAACACTACTTATTTCATGCGCTAGGATTAATAAACCTAGCGGTTTACGGTTAAAAGCCAGTGGCAATAACAAAGCCGTCTGCATATTTTGTTTTACGAGACGTTTAATCAAAACATCGTCTTGATCTTCTTTATTGATATCGATTAAAACGGGTTTGTTTTGATGAATAATTTCTTCGGCTTTGTTATTGGCGCTACTGAACTTACGTTGTTGACGAATGACAGATTTTCCTGTCTGATAACGACTAGAATAAAGAATACCTTCATGACTATTTTGTGATGAAGTACGACATAACATCAGACTAATATGATTAAGTCCGAAAAAACGATGTATTTCTTTAGATACTTCAGAAATGAGGCCATCCATGTCTAGATGCGCTAATACAGAATTTGTAATATCGACAAGTATACGATATTGATTCCGCTCACTGCGAAGGCTCTCCATAGTTTCAGCATTGTTACTGCTTAATTTCATGACACCACCGATTGCCCTAAAAAATTAACTATATTGTAATCGCTTTATTATAAATTTATATCAATGACTGAGTCATTTTTGATCCAAACCGCTATTTTCTTATTTAACGGGAAAGTAAAAAATATAAATTTAACAAATCGATATATACTTATTTATATATCGTTTAATTAGATCGTCAAAAATGTCGAATAAATTGACGAAATATAATTTTCCTAATTAATAATCATTTTTATTTGCAAATTAGTTAATTGAAAAATAAGGATTAGTTAATTTAAAAATAGATTGGCATGAACCATGCTATATCTAATATATAGATACCTAATTGTTATTCTAAATTAGATAATTAATTGCGTTTATCGCCAATATAACGGCTATATATAACAAACAGCAGGAGAATATGATGAACCGTTTCATCATTGCAGACCCTAAAAAGTGTATTGGTTGCCATACCTGTGAAGTAGCATGTGTTGTTTCACATCAGCAAGCTTCCCAAGATAATTTAGCAATCGACCAAATTAGTGAGCAAAATTTCCAACCACGCATTCATGTGGTGAAAGGCTTTTCAATTAGTACCGCAGTTGTCTGCCATCAATGTGAAGATGCTCCTTGTGCCAATGTCTGTCCTAATGGTGCCATTATTCATAATAAAGATTATTACTATGTCGATCAGGATAAATGCATTGGTTGTAAAACCTGTGTCTTGGCTTGTCCTTATGGCACTATGGAAGTGGTTTCTCGTCCAGTTATGCGTAAATTAACCGCTCTCAATACGATTGAAGCATTTAAAGCTGAAGCCAATAAATGTGATTTATGTCATCACCGTGCTGAAGGCCCTGCTTGTGTTGAGGTCTGCCCAACGCAGGCATTAGTCTGTATTGATAGAGATGCACTTGAAGATATGGTTAAAGAGCGTCGTCGTAAAGCGGCTTTTGAAACAGGCGCTGATTTATTGTTCTAAGATCAAGAATAAAGCAACTATGTCCTGATACTATAGTTGCTATTATTTATCCTGCTTCAAGTAAGGTATAGACATGCATGAAATCACGCTTTGCCAGAGCGCATTTGAGATAATTGACTCACAAGCTAAATTAAATAATGCGCAAAAAGTAAAAAGCGTTTGGATGGAGATCAGCGCACTATCTTGTGTTGAAGTCTCTGCACTTGAGTTTTGCTTTGATATTGTTTGTCGAGATACTATCGCACAAGGTTGCCAGCTACATATTGAGGTTATCCCAGCTAAAGCATGGTGTTGGGATTGCCATCAAGTGGTGACTGTTTCGACTTTTAATGCAGGTTGTCCTGCTTGTGGTAGTCAAAATTTGCGGGTTGAGAATGACGATGCAATGCGCATAAAACAAATAGAGATCGAATAGGGGTTGTTATGTGCCTTGGTATTCCAGGTCAAGTTGTTGAAGTGGGAAAAACCATCACTGAAAATGCATTGGTCGATGTTTGTGGTGTTAAGCGTGAAGTGAATATCGCATTAGTTTGTGAAGGCGAGCCTGATACGATGATTGGCAAGTGGGTATTAGTGCATGTGGGTTTTGCCATGAGTATCGTTAACGAACAAGAAGCACAAGAAACCCTTAACGCATTGATGGCGATGGGGGAAGTCGAAGACGATGTGAGTGCTTTTCTCTATGGTGAGGAAAGTACAGCTAAACGTGCTTGAGCAAATTTAATACTATTTGCATGGTTGCTGACTTTTTCTTATACTCTATTTTCACTTTTCAAAGGCTGGGACGACCCAGCTTTTTAATCTGTATATTCAGGGGACGACCCCAATTATCAATAGGGGTAGTTTATGTCTTGGATAATTCTCTTTGTCGCTGGCCTATTAGAAATTGTGTGGGCGGTTGGTCTTAAATACACTCATGGTTTTACCCGTTTAACACCAAGTATTATTACGATCAGTGCGATGATCGTGAGTATGGGGATGTTATCGTATGCGATGAAAGGCTTACCTGCGGGTACGGCTTACGCCATTTGGACCGGTATTGGTGCCGTTGGTACGGCTATCTTTGGTATTATCGTTTTTGGTGAATCCGCCAATATTTATCGTTTATTGAGTTTAGCGATGATTGTTTTCGGTATTATTGGTTTGAAATTGGCGAGCTAATTTTTATATTCACGCAGTTTAGCGATAAAAAAAGCCACTCAATGAGTGGCTTTAATTTTATTTATCAAGCGATTATAGTGTAAAAACACCAATAATTGCGATAACACTAATAATTGCTGCAGCACCATAAAATACCCAATTACTAGCAGGTACATGCACTTTAAAATCGTGCAATGTATGGTGAATACGGTGTAATGCACACCAAACTGGCAGAATAATCATTAGCAGTAAGAAAATACGACCAATAAAACCTTGGCTAAATGCCATGATACGATCGTAAGTAAATGCTTCTGGCGCAATACCCATCGGGATTAGAATACCGAGCAGGATAATAATTGCTGGAGAGACAATCGCACTCCACATACCACCTGCACCAAATAATCCCCAGAAAATAGGTTCATCAGAGCGCTTAGGAAGTTGATTCTGATTCATTATTTCCTCCTGGGTTAAACAATTAGCGCCACTGCCAGAATAACGACAGTCACGACGATGGTTAGACCCCATAAACCACGAACGATAGGCTCTTGTGGTAATTTTTCATCTTTAACGACGATATTAACGGCTTTCGGTGCAAGCTTAAACCAAGTGGCCGTATGGAATACCGTTGCGATAAGGGTCACAATATTAATCAGCATCACTATTGGGTTACTTAGGAATCCAACGAATCCCGCCCAACTTTCTGGTCCATTTTTCAGTGCAAATACACCGAACAGTACAACCAGACTGAACCAAAGTTGTGGTAGACAAGTTCCTTCACGGGTGATGTAGAAACGATAGAAACCGAGTTTCGTCCACCAGTTTGGCTGCATACCACGAACATAAGGCTTACGTTTTGTTGTCATGTCTTGTTTCCTCCTTAACGTGGTTTCAGCATGGCAATGACAAAGTCTTGCGCACTGGCTGCTTTACCCTGCTGAATAGCCGCAGCAGGATCCACATGTTTTGGACAGACTTCAGAGCAGTAGCCCACGAAAGTACAAGACCAGACGCCATTTTCACCATTTAATTGAGGCATACGCTCTTTAGCCCCGTGGTCACGGCTATCGGTATTGTAACGTTGTGCTAACGTAATCGCTGCAGGACCAATAAACTCAGGATTTAAACCAAACTGAGGACATGCTGCATAGCATAAACCACAGTTGATACAACCAGAGAATTGGTGGTATTTCGCCATTTGAGCAGGAGTCTGTTTATTTGGACCTTCTGAAGGCTTGCGATCATTTCCTAGGATGTAAGGTTTAATCGCTTCTAAGCTTTCAATAAAGTGAGTCATATTGACGACAAGGTCGCGCTCGACAGGGAAGTTACCTAACGCTTCGATTCTCACGCCATTTGGGTAATCACGCATAAAGGTTTTACAAGCCAGTTTTGGGACTCGGTTAACCATCATGCCGCAAGAGCCACAAATTGCCATACGGCAAGACCAACGGTAAGACAGATCTGGCGCTAAGTTATCTTTAATATAACCCAATGCATCCAATAATGAGGTTTGCTCATCGTAAGGTACATCATAAGTGACGAAATGAGGCGCATCATCCGTTTCGGGGTTATAGCGCATGACTTCCATCTTAACGTGCTTCATGTCATCAGCCATTCGCTTTCTCCTTATTCTGCTTGTCTTGTGCAGTCGCTTCACCACCATAGACACGTTTAGCAGGAGCAGATTTGGTGATCTTCACATCGCTATATTCTAAACGCGGTGCACCTTCTGGGTTATAGAATGCCAGGGTGTGTTTAAGGAAGTTCACGTCATCACGCTCAGTACAACCTTCGTCAAGACGTTGGTGTGCACCACGAGACTCTTTACGATTGATTGCAGAATGCGCCATACATTCAGCGACATCTAAACCAAAGCCAAGCTCAATTTTATACAGTAAATCAGTATTAAAGACGCTACTGGTATCTTTAATTTCTACGTGTTTAAAACGTTCTTTTAGTTCAGTCAGTTTATCAATGGTTTTTTGCATTAATTCAGGTGTACGATAGATACCGCAACCTTCTTCCATGGCTTCACCCATTTCATCGCGGATCTGAGCCCAATTTTCAGAACCTTTTTGGTTCATCAGTTTTTTCAGATTGTCTTCGATGTCACGAGTTTGTGCATCTAATGCTGATGCGTTAGCAGGGGTTGCTTCTTGGGCACGACGAACAGCTTCTTCCCCAGCAAGACGACCAAATACTACAAGTTCAGCCAGTGAGTTAGAACCTAAACGGTTAGCGCCATGTAAGCCGACAGATGAACACTCACCCACCGCAAACAGACCTTTAATACGTGTTTCTGTGCGCTGATTAGTCTCGATACCACCCATGGTGTAGTGTGCAGTTGGACGAACTGGAATAGGTTCATTAACAGGATCAACACCCACATACGCTTTTGCCAGTTCACAAATGAATGGTAAACGTTCATGAAGTTTTTTCGCACCCAGATGACGTAAGTCAAGATGCACAACATCACCACGGTGAGTTTTAATGGTACGACCCGCGCGCCACTCATGCCAGAATGCTTGAGAAACTTTATCGCGAGGACCTAATTCCATATATTTATTTTCGGGTTTACCTAATGGTGTTTCTGGTCCTAGGCCATAATCTTGTAGATAACGGTAACCATCTTTATTGACCAGAATACCCCCTTCACCACGGCAACCTTCGGTCATCAGAATACCTGAGCCCGGTAAACCAGTTGGGTGATATTGCACAAATTCCATATCACGCAGTGGCACGCCATGACGTAAGGCTATCCCCATACCATCACCTGTAACGATACCGCCATTAGTATTAAAGCGATAAACGCGACCTGCGCCACCTGTTGCCATAATGACAGCATTAGCACGAATTTGAACTTTCGTCCCTTCCATCATATTAATAGCAACAACACCACGAGCGTGGCCTTCATCAACAAGGATATCGAGAACGAAATGTTCATCGAAACGTTGAATTTGTGGGTATTTTAAAGAGGTTTGGAACAGGGTGTGTAACATGTGGAAGCCGGTTTTATCGGCGGCGAACCAAGTCCGTTCGATTTTCATCCCACCAAAACGTCGGACGTTGACTGACCCGTCTTCTTTACGGCTCCAAGGACAGCCCCAGAGTTCTAGTTGAGTCATCTCTGTTGGACAATGCTCAACGAAGTAATCAACGACATCCTGCTCACACAACCAGTCACCGCCAGAAACGGTATCATTGAAGTGAAAGTCGTAGGAGTCGTGAGCCTGAGTCACTGCTGCTGATCCGCCTTCTGCTGCCACAGTGTGGCTACGCATAGGGTAAACTTTTGAGATCAGAGCAATTTTCAGTTGAGGATTTGCTTCCGCTGCAGCAATTGCTGCTCGTAAGCCTGCGCCCCCGGCTCCGATTATCGCTATATCGGCATTAAAGGTTTGCACTGCGCTTCTCCATTGTTCAAGTGAAAATTGGAATAATTGTCTAGAATTCAATTCACTGACATTATTAATTTAGTAATGCTATTTTTTTAAGCTATCCGTAACGAAAATGTTTCACTGCCTTGTGACTACGCTTGATAACATCGTTATTATCATTGACTGTAATTTTAGTATAACGAAATGTAAGGTACGGAAATTTGATATGAATGATGGTTTTCCCGTATTTCACAAAAAAAGTGTGATCTACACCAAGAATTCTCGGTTTTACTAATAATTAACCAGATAAACTTGAGCATAAAATAAAATATTTAATTCTAAAATAAAAATAAAGTTAGCAATGAATAATTCATTTTTAAAGTATAGATAATTTGAATTACAAAGAACAATGGTTTTTTGTTATTAACTGATTTTTAAGTTAAAATAAATTATCTTTAAGCTGTTTTAATATAATTTAATAAAAATATAAACAAATAGTTAAAATAAACTTTTACTATTTATCTAAAACAAATCGATTTGTCTTATTAATTGTTAATAAAATATTAATAAAATCTCTTAAGGATTATAATAGCCATCAAACTTAACGCTGCTAAATATTAAATAGTGCTTAAAATTGATAAAAAATAGACTTATTTTATATAAGAAAAATATGAGTTTATTGTTGAGCTTAATTGAGAAAGAGAATTATTCTAATTTTTATTTTTGATACATCGTTACGCTATTAGTGACATAAAAAGTTGGTATCGTTATTGGCTTGGGATAGACGTGCTATTGCTAGTGACGAAAAAACGCAAAAAAAGTAGATGATTTGTAGAGTTGTATTGATTGTATTTATATGTTTGTCGATATTTAATCAATATAATTGGTGGGAATGAAAATATGGTACATCTTTTCTGGAAGAAATTTGTCTGTTGAAGAGGATGCGAGTAAACTGCACGCTTTGTTTTCTGTTGGAGTTTTTCGTTCATGAGTGAAATCGCGGATTGGCAGCCAAGCGCCTCAATCGCCAACTTACTGAAAAAGGCGAAAATTGTCAGTAATATTAGGCGTTTTTTCGCTGATCGTGGTGTTTTAGAAGTTGAAACACCGATGATGAGTCAGGCTACCGTTACCGATATTCATCTATGCCCATTTGAAACCCAATTTGTGGGGCCAGGCGCTTCTCAAGGGCTAAAGTTATATTTAATGACCAGTCCTGAATACCATATGAAGCGTCTATTAGCGGCGAACAGTGGGCCAATTTATCAAATGGGGCGTTGCTTCCGTAACGAGGAAGCCGGTAGATATCATAATCCGGAATTTACGATGCTTGAATGGTATCGACCTTGTTTTGATATGTACCGGTTGATGAATGAAGTCGATGATTTATTACAAGAAGTGCTTGATTGTGAAGCGTCTGAATCGCTCTCATATCAACAAGCCTTTTTGCGCTATCTCGATATCGACCCTTTATCTGCAGATAAAGAAAAGCTACGTGAGGTTGCGGCAAAGCTTGATTTATCAAATATTGCTGACACAGAAGAAAATAGAGATACGCTACTGCAATTACTTTTTGTGTCAGGTGTAGAGCCTCATATTGGTCTTGAAAAACCAACCTTTATCTATCATTTTCCTGCTTCACAAGCTTCCCTTGCTGAAATTAGCTCAGAAGATCATCGTGTTGCAGAGCGATTTGAGGTCTATTTTAAAGGTGTCGAGTTAGCAAATGGTTTTCGTGAATTAACGGATGCTAAAGAGCAACGTCTTCGTTTTGAACGTGATAATCGTCAACGTGTTGCCATGGGATTACCTGAACAGCCTATTGATGAGCGTTTTTTAGCTGCGCTTGAAGCCGGATTACCTGAATGTTCTGGGGTTGCTTTAGGCGTTGATCGCCTGATTATGCTCGCACTCGGTGTTGAGCGCATTAGTGATGTGATTGCCTTCCCTGTTTATAGAGCATAATTTATTTGCTAATCAGATTAAAAAGAGAGTTTAGGCTCTCTTTTTTAATATGAATAATATGGAAAAATAAGACAAATTGGTAAACGAGCATTTAAACGAGCATAAAATTAGCCTAAAACACAATATACTGTGATAACAAACGAGTAAAGCGTATGGATAATCGGAGCGATTTTCACTATGAGACACGGTGAGAGTAGCCGAGCAACTCAAGGGAAATTATCCTGCCCTTTATTGATAAGAGCAGGATAACAGAAATAAAGGTTATTTAGCTTGTTTTTGTAAGAACTTAACCCCTAAATCAGGGAAATCAGTAAATACCCCTTCGGCACCCGCTTGGTTATAAATAATGTCATAAAGCTGATCGCCATCTTTGGCATATTTAGGTAGTTTATCCACTCGTACCGTAAATGGATGAATGGTTAACTTGTTGGCATGAGCATCGGCGGCCATACCGGTTAAGGTGATTTTATCTGGTGTTGATTCTTCTTCTACTAACATATGATAATCAGGACCAATGCCATCAGCATAAGTCGCAATTTCTTTCATGGCGCCAGGTTTAAACATCCAGTCATAACTGTAGTTTGTCCATGTACCATCTGGTTGTTTTTCATATGTCTCATTCCAATCGGTATAAGCGATTAACTGAACCAGTTTTAAATCCATCCCCATTTGTGGCATCAATTCTGTTTTAATGCGTTTTAGATCGTTAGGATCAAAGGATTGTAGATAAACATTATCGCTCTTTTGGGTATAGCCATACTGTTTTAAGACTTCGAGAACTTTTTTAGTAATGTCTTTCCCTTCTTGTTCATGAAACCAAGGTGCTTTGATCTCAGGATAAATACCAATATCTTGTCCTGTTGATTTGTTTAAGCCTTGGATAAACTCAATCTCTTCTTGGAAAGTGTGGATACGAAAATCAGATTTTCCCATAGGGAAACGATTTGGATAACTTTGGACTTTTTTACCGTCAACAATATCGAAACCTTCGGTAAATTTCAGTCCTTTGATCTCATCAAGAGTAAAATCGATAGCATAGTAACGGCCATCTTTTCTTGCTCTGTCTGGATAGCGTTCAGCAACATCGGTGACACGATCGAGATAGTGATCATGCAAGACAACCAGTTGGTTATCTTTTGTCATCACCAGATCTTGTTCTAGATAATCGGCACCTTGTGCATAGGCGAGTGCTTTGGCAGGTAAGGTGTGTTCAGGTAAATAACCGCTGGCACCACGATGGGCAATCACTACTTTATCGCTTGCTGCTTGTGCGATTGTACTTAAAGATAGAGTTAAAAGAACGCCCGCCACTAACGGTTTCAGTTTGAAAGGTGTACTCATAAAGTTGCTCCATTTTCATTTTCGTACAATAAAGCTATGTACAGTTGGCAATAAAAAAGCCACATCAGAAAGTTGATGTGGCTTGATTTTTAGAGATGAGATTTAATCAATTTCATAAATAATCAGTTAATGATTATTCATACTTCTGTGACATTTCACGTTTGTGTTTGGTTTCATTTATCATCACGATAAGTAATAACACAACAGATAATGCACTACCGCCGATCATGACCATAAAGCCACCGTCCCAACCGAAGTAGTCAACGGTGTAACCTACGATAGCACTTGCCGCAACAGAACCCCCTAAGTAACCGAATAGACCGGTGAAGCCCGCAGCGGTACCCGCAGCTTTTTTCGGTGCTAATTCAAGGGCGTGCAGACCAATTAGCATAACAGGACCGTAGATTAAGAAACCAATGATTAACATACATGCCATATCAACATTCGGGTTACCTGCTGGGTTCATCCAGAATACGATAGTGGCAATGGTTACTAAGGTCATAAAGAATACCCCAGTTGCACCACGGTTACCTTTGAACACTTTATCTGACATCCAACCACACAGCAGTGTGCCCGGAATACCTGCGTATTCATATAAGAAGTATGCCCATGAGGATTTATCCATGGCGAAATCTTTGACTTCGCGAAGATAAGTCGGAGACCAGTCCAATACGCCGTAACGAAGTAAGTAAACAAATACGTTAGCAATTGCAATCATCCACAGAAGTTTGTTAGGGAAAACATACTTCATAAAGATTTCTTTTGCTGTCAGTTCTTGTTCGTCTGTTTCTTTATAATCAGGTGGATAATCGTTTTTATATTCTTCGATAGGAGGTAGACCACAAGATTGTGGTGTATCGCGCATTAATGCAAACGCAATCATCGCTACTAAAATAGCCGCGAATGCTGGCATATATAATGCTGCTTTCCAGTCGTTAAACCATGCCATACCTAACAGGAACAGCAATGGCGGTAAACCACCACCGACGTTATGAGCACAGTTCCAAATAGAGACGATACCGCCACGCTCTTTTTGTGACCACCAGTGAACCATGGTACGTCCACAAGGAGGCCAACCCATACCTTGGAACCAACCACACAGGAACAACAGCACGAACATGATCATAATGCTCGAAGTTGCCCATGGCACAAAGCCCATAATTAACATCACAATGGATGCAAGAATAAGACCTGCGGGTAAGAAGTAACGCGGGTTAGCACGGTCAGAGAATGACCCCATGATAAACTTAGAGAAACCGTAAGCAATCGAGATCCCTGATAAAGCAAAACCCAAATCCCCTTTAGAGAATCCCTCTTCTACGAGGTAAGGCATTGCTAAAGCGAAGTTTTTCCTTACTAAATAATAAGCAGCGTAACCAAAGAAAATCCCCATAAAGATTTGCCAACGTAAACGGCGATAGACAGGATCTATCTGTTCCTTTGGCAGACGCGCTTTATGCGGCGCAGGTCTAAACAGACTTAACATATTAGCCTCCGATGGCTTTTATTTTAATATGTTGATATTAAACAATGACAAAACGAACAACAAAGTAATCAAAAAATTTTCTTTAACGAACGTAATAGTAAACTTGTTGAAGCAAATTTACTGTGAAGTAATACTCAGTTGTCGAATAATTTTTCAAGATGTGTAATTTTGAGTGATATGTTAACTTTATGAAACACTTTCTGGTAAATAATTTGTGATTAGTATCACATATGTCGTTTTAATTTTTCACTCATGAGCGTTTCTCTTTCGTTTTTGCTCATTATCAAACATTAACCACATTTTTTGTGTATCTTATACACTATAATTAACGTTAAAGAATAATTAAGCGTTTGCTGAATGTAATGTGAGAGGGCATCTCTATGATGAGCGGTTCACCAGTGACAGAAACAGATGTCATTATTATCGGCGGTGGAGCTACGGGGGCAGGCATGGCAAGAGACTGTGCTCGTCGTGGATTACGCTGTATCCTACTGGAAAGACACGATATCGCAACCGGTGCAACCGGTCGAAACCATGGTTTATTACATAGTGGCGCACGCTATGCAGTGACCGATCCGGAATCAGCGCGTGAGTGTATAGAAGAAAACATGATCTTAAAACGGGTCGCTCGTCATTGTGTTGAAAAAACGGATGGCCTTTTTATTACTCTCCCTGAAGATTCGTTAGAATTCCAACAAACTTTTATTCAATCTTGCCAAGCGGCAGGTATTGATGCTCAAGCCATTTCACCTGAAGAAGCTATTCGCTTAGAGCCTTCGGTGAATCCTAATCTTATTGGTGCGGTTAAAGTACCTGATGGTACGGTTGATCCTTTCCGCTTAACGGCGGCCAATATGTTAGATGCACGTGAACATGGTGCGCAAGTACTCACTTATCATGAAGTGATGGGCTTGATCCGTGAAGGCGATCGTGTGAAAGGTGTACGTGTTTATGATCATCAATCTAAAAATATGTATGAGATCCGCGCACAAATAGTGGCCAATGCCGGAGGAATATGGGGACAAAAAATTGCAGAATATGGTGATTTAAAAGTCCGCATGTTCCCAGCAAAAGGGGCATTACTGATTTTAGGACACCGTATTAATAATATGGTGATCAACCGCTGTCGTAAGCCTGCGGATGCCGATATTTTAGTGCCTGGCGATACCATCTCATTAATAGGAACCACCTCAACTCGCGTTCCTTATGATGAAATCGACAATATGTATGTCACCCCTGAAGAGGTTGATATCCTGATCCGCGAAGGTTCAATGCTGGCACCTAAACTGGCTCAAACTCGTATTTTACGTGCTTATGCCGGTGTACGTCCTTTAGTGGCCAGCGACGATGATCCTTCTGGTCGTAATGTGAGCCGCGGTATTGTATTACTTGACCACGCACAACGGGATGGACTCGAGGGCTTTATCACCATAACGGGTGGTAAATTAATGACTTACCGATTAATGGCTGAATGGGCCACAAACAAGATCTGTGAGAAATTAAATATTTCAGCAAAATGTACCACGGCTGAAGAGCCACTGCCTGGCTCTCGCCAATCAGCAGAGCAAGCATTGCGTAGTGTGGTGTCGTTACCGGCGCCAATTCGAGGCTCAGCGGTTTATCGTCATGGCGATTTAGCCAATAAACTATTGAGTAATGAGCGTATTGATAAAAGCTTAGTGTGTGAATGTGAAGCGGTCACGGCCGGTGAAGTGCGTTATGCAGTGAATTCTTTAACCGTGAATAATTTGCTCGATTTACGCCGTCGTACTCGTGTGGGAATGGGAACTTGCCAAGGTGAGTTATGTGCTTGTCGCGCAGCAGGATTATTAAATCGTTTACAAGTCACAACGCCTCATGGCTCCGAACAACAACTGGCTCATTTTCTAAATGAACGTTGGAAAGGTATTCGTCCTATCGCATGGGGTAATGCGTTACGTGAAAGTGAGTTTACCAGTTGGGTGTACCAAGGTTTATGTGGCTTAGATGCCGATATGATTGATAAAACAGCTTCAGTGGAGGCCGATGATGAAATTTGACGTTATCATTATAGGAAGCGGATTAGCAGGACTGACTGCGGGGATCCGCCTTGCTGAAGCGGGCAAATCTTGCGCCATTATCAGTAATGGACAAAGTGCGTTACATTTTTCATCTGGATCACTGGATTTATTAACGCATCTTCCCGATGGCACGCCAGTTTCTCATCCGAAACAAGCGTTATCAACACTGGCACAACAAGCACCAGAGCATCCATATAGTCGTATTGGTGAAGCAAATGTCACTCAATTGATAGAGCAAGCGCAAACGCTGTTATCAACAACGAGAAATTTAGACTATAAAGGTAACGGTGATGAAAACCATTACCGTATTACCCCGGTTGGACGTTCTCGCATGAGTTGGATGAGCCCACAGCGCGTGCCGACTTATAGCGTTAATCAACCATTCCCATGGAAAAAAATAGCGGTGGTGGGGATTGAGGGATTCTTGGATTTTCAACCGCAGTTTGCAAGTAGTACTTTAAATGAACAAGGTATTGAGGCCATTCCTTATCACATTCATTTACCTTTATTGGATAGACTACGTGATAATCCAAGTGAGTTTAGAGCAATTAATATTGCGCGCTATTTAGATAAGCCTGAAAACACGCAAGCATTAGCAGAAGAATTAATTAAACACATAGATAATAGTGTTGAGGCAATTGTACTACCTGCATGTATCGGGCTAGATGAAGAAGCGCCAGTTAATTTATTACAAGAGTGTGTGGGTAAACCAATTTGTCTATTACCGACATTACCGCCTTCATTATTAGGTATTCGCCTACATCAGGCACTAAAACTGCGTTTTCAACAAGCGGGTGGTTTGATCATGCCGGGTGATCGCGCAGAAGAAGCCGATTTAGTCGGTAATAAGGTTGTCGGTATTCATACCCGTAATCATACTGATATCCCTATCCGTAGCGAGCATGTCGTATTAGCCACAGGCAGTTTTTTCAATAATGGCTTAATTGCGGAGTTTGATCGTATTTACGAGCCATTAATGGAATTAGATTTGTTAGAAAGCTTACCGCGTAATGAGTGGACACAAGTCAATGTGTTTGCCAAACAGCCTTATATGCGATTTGGTGTTAATACAGATAGTCAATTAAGACCGTTAAAATATGGTGAAGCGTTAGACAATGTCTATGCGGTGGGGGCGCTTTTAGGTGGTTTTGATCCTCTAAATGAAGGCTGTGGTGCAGGTGTCTCCATGATAAGTGCACTCTATGCCGCTCAACAAATATTACAGAGTGATAAATCGCAGCACACCACATCTGCGGCTGTGGAGGCAATACTATGAGTTTACAAGATACCAGTTTTGAAAGTTGCATTAAATGTACAGTTTGTACGACCTATTGTCCTGTGGCAAAGGTCAATCCACTCTATCCTGGGCCTAAACAAGCAGGCCCTGATGGTGAGCGTTTACGCTTAAAAGATCCCATGCTTTATGATGAAGCACTGAAATACTGTACTAACTGTAAACGTTGTGAAGTGGCATGTCCTTCAGATGTAAAAATAGGGGATATCATTTCCCGTGCTAAACTTAACTACAATCCTAAAACACCTAAAATTCGTGATGCTATTTTAAGTCATACTGATTTAATGGGAACGCTCTCTACGCCAATGGCGCCGATTGTTAACACTATTACCGGATTAAAACCAGTACGTAAAATCTTGGATAAAGCGCTTAAAATCGACCATCGTCGTGAATTACCCAAATACTCTTTTGGTACATTTAGAACATGGATGAAAAAACAGGTTGAAGAGCAAGCACGCTTTAAAGATCAGGTTGCGTTTTTCCACGGTTGCTATGCTAACTACAATCACCCTCAATTAGGGAAAGATTTAGTTAAAGTATTCAATAAAATGAATATTGGTGTTCAACTATTAAAACGTGAAAAATGTTGTGGTGTTGCATTAATTGCCAACGGCTTTGTGAAACAAGCGAAAAAACAAGCCACCGTAAACCTTGAATCTCTGACAGAAAAAATTGTGGAGAACAACATTCCGGTTGTTGCTACATCTTCTACTTGTACTTTCACTATTCGTGATGAATATGAACATATTCTAGATATCGATACCTCAAAAGTACGGGAAAATATAGAATTAGCAACACGTTATATTTATCGGTTATTGGAAGAAGGGCGTGAATTACCATTAAAACATACCCCATTAAAAGTGGTTTATCATACCCCTTGCCATATGGAAAAAATGGGGTGGGCGGCTTACTCCATTGATTTAATCAAACGTATTCCTGGGGTAGAAGTGATTGTATTAGATTCACAATGTTGTGGTATTGCCGGTACTTATGGTTTTAAATCGGAAAACTACGATGTTGCGCAAGGCATTGGGGCGGGATTATTCCGTCAAATTGAAGAGAGTGGTTGTGATTTAGTCATTACAGATTGCGAAACCTGTAAATGGCAAATAGAAATGTCAACAACCAAAAAATGTGAACACCCAATTAGCTTATTAGCTCGGGCATTGTAGAAAAAATTAATGAGATAACAATAACGTAGTCACTGATTACAATAACAAGCAATTTGGGAATAAAAGTCGACCTTTTATTCCCTTTTTTATTACTTTACATCACATCGTGAGTCAACAGGGTACAGAGCACCCTGTTGGCGCCATTAATATTAATTCTTAATATAACCACTCACGCCCTAATTGGTCTGCTGCCATAATCGCCGCAAACACTTTATCGGAATCAACATCAAATGGCATATTGTAAATTGTTTCACCTTCTGCACAGCTTAATTCTGCGACAGCCATGATTTTTTCATTTAATTCATCACCTGTAGCATGTACGCCTAATTCTTCTAAGGTAACAGGTAAGCCAACTTGAACACAGAAATCGAGTACTTCTTCGATCTCTTCTAACGGGCTATTTTCTAGCACTAGTTGAACTAAAGTACCAAAGGCGACTTTTTCACCGTGATACATTGCATGGCACTCTTCTAATGCAGTGAAACCATTATGTATTGCATGTGCGGCGGCTAATCCGGCACTTTCAAAACCAATACCGCTTAAAAAGGTATTTGCTTCGATAATATTTTCAACCGCAGTAGTACACACACTACGGCTGACGGCCAGTTTGGCTTTATAGCCATCTTCAAGTAGGGTGTGATAACAAAGCTCTGCTAATGCCAGTGCTGCAAGGGTGGTTTTACCTCCAGCCATTGTTTGCTTTTGTGCTCGACTACAGGCTCTTGCTTCAAAATAGGTCGCTAAGGCATCTCCCATCCCTGCCACTAATAAACGTGGTGGTGCTGAGGCAATTACATTGGTATCCATAACAACGATATCAGGATTTTTCGGGTAGAAAAGATAGCTATCAAATGCGCCTAATTCTGTATAAATAACAGAAAGTGCGCTAGTAGGGGCATCGGTTGATGCGATAGTCGGAGAGATCACCACAGGTAACTGGCATTTGTAGGCGACGGCTTTGGCGGTATCAAGGGTTTTTCCTCCCCCAACACCAATGATAACAAGAGCGGCTTGTTGTTTGGCTATCTCAACTAAGCGGTCAATCTCTTTATGTGTACATTCACCGTGAAACTGTTCAAAGTGTCCATTGACTTCATACTGTGTCATGCTGTCTTTGACGATGCTGCCAGCCAGATCCATGACAAACTTATCAGCGATAATCAATGCTCTCTCACCCAAAGGTTTTGTATATTTCCCAATATGATATAACGCATCAGGCCCTTGGATATACTTCGCTGGGGATTGAATAACTTTTAACATAATAGACTCCTACTATCTTCAAAAGAGTAAAAAATCTTTATGGCGGGGAATATCATCTTAACCGAGATGGAAAAAAGCTGAGATGATCCAGAATACTTTAATAGTTTAATTGATAATAAAAATATTATATTGAAACGGGTTAATTTTTGTATTGCTAGGCAATAAAAGTCTTACTCTTTATCATTTATCAATAGTAGTGCGGTGTCTTCACTTATTATGCTAAATAATGGTATTTATTGCCGGTAGATCAAGGTATTGGTAAAAGTAAGCTAAGGCTTTATTGTACAAAGAATAAAGCCTTATTGGGGGAGTCAATCAGCTAAGGACGGATTTGAGCATAGCTTTGTTGTTGATTTTCTTGTGCAAAAAAATAGCGCAAAATAAAGTTCAATAATACGCCATAGGCCGGTAAGAAAAACAGCATACAAATCGTCAATTTAAAAGTGTAATCCACGAGCGCTATTTCGACCCAATTGGCCGCCATAAACGCATCTGTACTGCGATAAAAGGCAATAAAAAAGAAGGCAACAGTATCTAAGAAATTACCAAAAAACATCGCTGCACTTGGTGCAACCCACCATTTTTGTTGCTGTCTTAAACGATTAAAGACAGAAACATCCATAATTTGCCCTAACACATACGCCATAAAGCTTGCTGTCGCTATTCTTGCCACCATGATATTAAAATCATTGAGTGAGGCAAAACCTTGCCAACTTCCTTGGAAAAAGAGTGTTGATATTAGGTAGGAAATAGCTAATGCCGGTATCATAACGGCAGTAATAATGCGTCTTGCCAGAGGGGCTCCATAGATACGAACAGTTAAATCTGTCGCTAAGAAAATAAATGGAAAAGTAAATGCACCCCATGTGGTATGGAAGCCAAAAATAGAAATAGGCAATTGAACAAGATAGTTACTAGAAGTAATTATCAATATATGAAATAACGAAAGCCATAATAGCGCCGCCGCTTTTTGGCGGGAGGTAAACCTATACATAAATTGTACCTTTTTAGTGATTGGGGTGAGGGAACCCAATAAAACGTATGATTTTCTCTCATCAGGAGAGGATGCGCATCATACTCTTGTTGCGCAACAAAAGCAAAGATCGGCGATAACTCAACGTGAAGTTGATGAATGTGCCGTGATGTGCGAGGCAAAGCGAGATATAATAGTGCTATCTGTTAGTGCGAAAAAATGGTTAATACAATGAATGCCCAATTTGATGATGCGACAAAAACATTAGATACCTTAGGACTACGTTGTCCTGAGCCTGTTATGTTAGTGCGTAAGACCATAAGAAATATGGCTCAGGGGGAAACACTGTTGGTGATTGCTGATGATCCGGCTACAGTGCGTGATATTCCCGGTTTTTGTCGTTTTATGGAACATGACCTATTACAGCAAGAGACGCAAGCAACACCTTATCGTTATTTGATCCGCAAAAAAGAGGGTCAGCTGTAAATCAGCTTATCCAAAGCACCGTAAAACCCCGTCCTTCAGGTCGGGGATATAAGGCGCGGTTTTTTAACTAACTAGGTGTTTCCTGTTGCTCAATGTACTGGCGGATAATGGATATTGGTGCGCCACCACAACTCCCCGCGAAATAACTCGGCGACCAAAGAACCCCTTTGTAGTAATCACGTTGGGCAATATCAGGACGATCACGTCGAAGTAATCGACTCGATACCCCTTTAAGGCTGTTAACCAGATTAGATATCGCCAGTTTTGGCGGGTAATTAATCAGTAAATGAACGTGATCCCGTTCCCCATCCATTTCAACCAGTTCAACATCAAAATCAGCACAAACACTGGCAAAGTAGCCTCGCCATTTTTCAATTGCATCCTGATCAAATATTTTTCGCCGGTATTTTGTGACAAAGACCAAATGGA
>NZ_CAWQNB010000027.1:0-85330 GCF_963896135.1 Proteus sp. G2609
GTTGGGTAGGGGAGCGTTCTGTAAGCCTGCGAAGGTGTACTGTGAGGTATGCTGGAGGTATCAGAAGTGCGAATGCTGACATAAGTAACGATAATGCGGGTGAAAAACCCGCACGCCGGAAGACCAAGGGTTCCTGTCCAACGTTAATCGGGGCAGGGTGAGTCGACCCCTAAGGCGAGGCTGAAAAGCGTAGTCGATGGGAAACGGGTTAATATTCCCGTACTGGTGGTAACTGCGATGGGGGAACGGAGAAGGCTAGGTTGTCCGGGCGACGGTCGTCCCGGTTCAAGCAGGTAGGCAGAGTGATTAGGCAAATCCGGTCACTTAATGCTGAGATGTGATGACGAACCACCAAGGTGGTGAAGCAATTGATGCCCCGCTTCCAGGAAAAGCCTCTAAGCTTCAGGTTACCAACAATCGTACCCCAAACCGACACAGGTGGTCAGGTAGAGAATACTCAGGCGCTTGAGAGAACTCGGGTGAAGGAACTAGGCAAAATGGTGCCGTAACTTCGGGAGAAGGCACGCTGGCGGTAGGTAAAGTCCCTCGCGGACGGCGCTGAAGCCAGTCGAAGATACCAGCTGGCTGCAACTGTTTATTAAAAACACAGCACTGTGCAAACACGAAAGTGGACGTATACGGTGTGACGCCTGCCCGGTGCTGGAAGGTTAATTGATGGGGTTAGCGCAAGCGAAGCTCCTGATCGAAGCCCCAGTAAACGGCGGCCGTAACTATAACGGTCCTAAGGTAGCGAAATTCCTTGTCGGGTAAGTTCCGACCTGCACGAATGGCGTAATGATGGCCAGGCTGTCTCCACCCGAGACTCAGTGAAATTGAACTCGCTGTGAAGATGCAGTGTACCCGCGGCAAGACGGAAAGACCCCGTGAACCTTTACTATAGCTTGACACTGAACATTGAGCCTTGATGTGTAGGATAGGTGGGAGGCTTTGAAGTGTGGACGCCAGTCTGCATGGAGCCAACCTTGAAATACCACCCTTTAACGTTTGATGTTCTAACCTAGGCCCATAAACTGGGTCGGGGACCGTGTCTGGTGGGTAGTTTGACTGGGGCGGTCTCCTCCTAAAGAGTAACGGAGGAGCACGAAGGTTGGCTAAGCATGGTCGGACATCATGCGGTTAGTGCAAAGGCATAAGCCAGCTTGACTGCGAGAGTGACGGCTCGAGCAGGTACGAAAGTAGGTCTTAGTGATCCGGTGGTTCTGAATGGAAGGGCCATCGCTCAACGGATAAAAGGTACTCCGGGGATAACAGGCTGATACCGCCCAAGAGTTCATATCGACGGCGGTGTTTGGCACCTCGATGTCGGCTCATCACATCCTGGGGCTGAAGTAGGTCCCAAGGGTATGGCTGTTCGCCATTTAAAGTGGTACGCGAGCTGGGTTTAGAACGTCGTGAGACAGTTCGGTCCCTATCTGCCGTGGGCGTTGGAAGATTGAGAGGGGTTGCTCCTAGTACGAGAGGACCGGAGTGAACGCACCACTGGTGTTCGGGTTGTCATGCCAATGGCATTGCCCGGTAGCTAAGTGCGGAAGAGATAACCGCTGAAAGCATCTAAGCGGGAAACTTGCCTCGAGATGAGTCTTCCCTGTCGCTTTAAGCGACCTAAAGGAACGTTTAAGACTAAGACGTTGATAGGCTGGGTGTGTAAGCGTAGCGATACGTTGAGCTAACCAGTACTAATGAACCGTGAGGCTTAACCTGACAACACCGAAAGTGTTTTGTCAGAGAGACGAAACAATAAAGTCAGCTTGTTCAAGATTAAATTACTGGCGACTTACCGAAAGGAAGGAAGCGAGTGATTAAAACAGAATTTGCTTGGCGGCCATAGCGCGGTGGTCCCACCTGATCCCATGCCGAACTCAGAAGTGAAACGCCGTAGCGCCGATGGTAGTGTGGGGTCTCCCCATGTGAGAGTAGGGAACTGCCAAGCATTAAATTAAAGCCTTAATGTAAAAAGACATTAAGTGCGTAAAGAATAAGCGGAGCGGTAGTTCAGTTGGTTAGAATACCTGCCTGTCACGCAGGGGGTCGCGGGTTCGAGTCCCGTCCGTTCCGCCAACACATAAGAAAACCTAAGTCTAATGACTTAGGTTTTTTTTTGTTTAAAATTCAAAGTTGCTCACATTACCAGTGCTTATTTCATAATAATTCGCCATTAAAGCTATTTTTTACAAAAATAGTTACACTTATTTATCATTATATTCTTTAAAAAGGTGAGGGGAGATCCCAGCTTTGGTATACTAGATAGGTAGCAAGAGATCCTATTGGTTATCTGAGGTTGCTTAATGGCGAAAAAACCGACTTATTCAGTACGTTTTGTAGCAGGTCAACCTGTAGAAAGGATTGAACCTAGTCTACCTTTAGGCCAAATAGAAGAGATGCTACCGATTGGGATGCCACTATATACAGAAGGCACTTTAAAAATTGCTGTTTGGAATATTTACAAACAGCAACGGGTCAATTGGCGTAGTATGCTGGAAACGCTTGCCACCGATACTCAACTATTACTTTTACAAGAAGCGCAAACAACACCTGAATTAGTTCGTTTTGCGGGTAAAAACCATTTAATTGCTGATCAAGTTCCTGCTTTAGCCTTTCAACAGCACCCTGCGGGTGTTATGACCTTATCAAGTTCTCATCCTATCTATTGTTGCCCATTAAGAGAAAAAGAGCCTTTTTTAAGGCTTGCTAAATCTGCATTAATTACGGTTTATCCACTTATTACTGGTGAGCATTTAATGGTGATAAATGTACACGCGATCAATTTTAGTTTCGGTGTTGATGTTTATCAAAGACAATTAAACAGCTTATCGACTCATATCATCGATCATAAAGGGCCTGTTATTTTGGCGGGGGATTTTAACGCCTGGAGTCGTCCAAGAGTTAATGTGTTAAAGCGTTTTGCTAGAAGATTAAAACTTAAAGAAGTGATCTTTGAAAAGGATTTACGCACTCGCGCTTTTGGTAAGCCGCTTGATTATATATTTTATCGTGGATTATCACTAAATAAAGCGGAAATCTTAATTACAGATGCATCTGATCATAATCCTTTGGTGGCGACATTTTCTTAACTCGTGATGATTACATTCGTTAATATTAAAACATAAATATTTTAATATAATATGATTGTATTTATTATTGATTAGTATTATTACTTTATATTTAATTTATCTATCTATTTAATCTATTTGTTATATTAACGCGCTTTACTATACTTTTTTTGTCTATCTAATTCCCTACAAATATAGGAAATAATATGGCAACAAAAAATATAGTTATTATTGGCGGTGGTACGGGGGGTACTATTCTCGCTAATATCTTAGCTAAAAAATTAAATGATGAAATATTTTCAAAAAAAATAAAGATTACGCTTATTTCAGATAATCCATACCATTATTACAAACCTGCATTTATGTATATTGCATTTAACCTTTTCTTAAAAGAAGAGTTAATGCGATCACAAAGAAGTTTATTAAGACCAGAAATTGAATTTGTTATAGATAAAGCTGAAAGTTTCGATTTTAATAATAAAACAGTTTATTGTTGTTCTAAGAAAAAATATCACTATGATTTTCTCGTATTAGCCACAGGATGTGTTCCTCGTCTTGATAGAATTGAAGGTTTAGCCGAAGCTGGAAATCATTTTTATCAATATGAAGCTGCACGAAAATTAGCAGATAAAATTGCTACCATTGAAAAAGGGCGTGTATTTATCACGGTAACTTTCCCTGAAACGCCAAATGTACCTCACCAATGTGGCATTGCGCCAATGGAAACAACCTTGATGCTGGATGAATTTTTACGTCAGCGACGGGTAAGAAGTAATATAGAAATTGTTTATACCTATCCTACCGTAGCTCAACTATTAAGAAATTGTCTTTTTATGCAGCAAGAAGTTTGTGAAGTACTTCCTGCGGTCTTTTCTGAACGAGATATCAAAGCAAAACGTGGTTTTACATTAAGTCATGTTGATCCTGATAAGAAAATTGCCTATTCGAAAGAAGGAGAAGCAGAGCCTTTTGATATCTTAATGAGCACGCCTCCTATAACAGCGGTAGAAGCCATTCGTAATACAGGATTAAGTGAATATAACAATGGTGAAGGCTGGCTACCGACCGATCCTGAAACATTACAGGTATATGGGTTAAATCAAGTTTATGTGTTAGGTGATACGGTTGATTTGCCTATTAGTAAGGCCGGTGGTAGCTGTCATAACCAAGCGGGTGTTATAGCTAATAATATTTGTGGTGAACTGCGTTATGGTTATCCGGCTGCAATTTATGATGGTCGAGTACAAGCTGTTGCCCAAATGGGATTATCAGCGGGTATGCCATTACAGTATGACTATAAACATGATGTTATTCCAACACCTCCAACAAAACTCGGTGGCATGTTACGTAACGGTTATAACCGGGGCTTATATTGGGCAACGGTCAGAGGATTATTGTAGGGGAATAAAATAATGAGTGAAAATAATTTAAGCCCAAATGAAAAACCGTTGTTATCTAATGAAGATAAAATTCATTTAGAACATTTACTAGAAAAAATAAGGCCTTTATTAGCATTAAAGCGCCTAGATAATATTGTTGATTTATTATCTTTAGCCTCAGATACCGTCGATATTATGGATAACGCAACGGTAGAAAAATTGGCGGTTGCTTTTGAAGAAACATTAATTCCGGTTTGGGAATTAACTACGGCCTTTAATATGGCTAAAAAAGAATCTCTTTATCAGGATAAAAAATATACCTTAGGTGCGACTTTTTCATTATTAAAAAATCCTGACACCTTAAAAGGATTAACTATTGTATTAAGGACATTACAAATTATTGGGGAAAATAATCAGAAAATAGAAGTTTAATTAATATCAAGGAGATATAATGACGCAAAGTAATAAGTGTTTTAATACTCAAGCAATACATTATGGCTACTCTCCGTTAGATTATCAGGGGGCATTGGTGCCTCCTGTTTTTCAAACGTCCACTTTTGCATTTCCCACGGCTCAATATGGTGCTGATTGTTTTGCTGGGAAAGAAAAAGGGCATTTTTATACTCGTATATCTAACCCTACATTGGATTTATTAGAAAAACGATTAGCTCAGTTAGAGCAAGGAGACGCTTCTATTGTTTTTTCTTCCGGTATGGGGGCTATCACTTCAACATGTTGGTCATTATTGCAACCAGGAGATGAACTCATTGCTGATATGACCGTTTATGGTTGTACTTTTACTTTCTTTAATCATGGGCTGGCTAAATTTGGTATCACTATCAAACATGTTGATTTAACCGATCCTGAAAAATTAGCAGAAGCAATTACAGATAGAACAAAGCTTATTTTCTTTGAAACACCGGCTAATCCTAATATGCGGGTTAGTGATATTGAAAAGATCGCTAATATTGCGCATCAACATGATGTTTTAGTCATGGTTGATAGTACTTACTGCTCACCTTATTTACAAAAGCCACTAACCTTAGGCGCGGATATTGTCGTACATTCTATGACTAAATATTTATCAGGTCATGGTGATGTGATGGCGGGGGCAATTATCACTAATTATCAATTAGCAGATAAAATTCGCGTTGAGGGCTTAAAAGATATGACGGGGGCTTGTTTATCACCTCATGATGCAGCACTCGTTTTAAGAGGGATAAAAACGCTTAGCATTAGAATGGAAAAAATTTGCCAGAATGCGCAGCTTATTGCGCAATTTCTTGAAAATCATCCTAAGGTGGCAACGATTTCATATCCCGGATTAAATTCTTTTCCTCAATATGAACTTGCCAAAAAGCAGATGGCGTTACCTGGTGGCATGATAAGTATGGAGTTGAATGGTGGAATAAAAGCTGGCAGAGAATTTCTTAATCGCTTAATGCTTTTTACTCGAGCGGTGAGTTTAGGTGATTGTGAATCATTAGCTCAGCATCCTGCGACTATGACTCATGCGACATACAGTGCACAAGAGCGTCAACGCCATGGTATTAGTGATGGATTAATTCGTTTATCAATCGGTCTTGAAGACGTTGATGATTTAATTGCTGATTTAACCCAAGCGCTCGCTTAATTGTATTGAGCGCAGATAATGGATAAAGAAAAGGCTGTGAATAACTCACAGCCTTTATTTTTCTTGATAACAGTAGATTATTTCTGCGTTATTCTTGGTTTGATACCAATATAGTAACCAACAGTTAAAATAGCCACCCATACTAACCCAACGATTAATGCCATTCGGGTTGATTCAAAGTAGCCTAAAATTGCTATCACAAATGCCATAAAAATAATGGTAATGGCGGGTGCTATTGGCCAAAATGGTACAGGGAATTTTAGTTTTTTCGCCTCTTCAGCACTCATTTGACGACGCATAGCCACTTGAGAAAGTAAGATCATCAACCAGACCCATACAGTGGCAAATGTCGCGATAGAGGCAATAAGTACGAAGATTTTTTCTGGGATAAGATAGTTAAGCACAACCCCTAATAATAGCACCACTGACATCACTAATACGGTCATCCAAGGTACACCGTTACGCGTCAGTTTCATAAAGGATTTAGGTGCCTGCCCTTCTTGTGCCATGCCGTACATCATGCGACCAGCACCGAAGATATCACTGTTTATGGCAGAGATAGCGGCGGTGATCACCACAAGATTAAGAATGTTAGCGGCTGAATTGATACCCAGATTGGAAAAAATTTGTACAAATGGACTACCGTTATGGCCAATTTGTTGCCATGGGAAGATGCACATTAAAATAAAAATGGTCAGTACATAGAATAGTAAGATACGAAATGGCACCGCATTGATAGCTTTAGGGATCGTTTTTTCTGGATCTTTAGCTTCACTGGCGGTAATACCAATAACCTCAATACCACCAAAGGCAAACATCACAATGGCGAGTGAGGCAATAATGCCTTCTATACCATTTGGCATAAAGCCACCAAACTCCCATAGGTTAGAAATACCAATTGGATGTTCTGTTTGCTGGCCAAAGCCGTAGATCATTATGGCAACACCACCGATAATCATGGCAATAATCGCAGTCACTTTAACGATAGAGAGCCAAAATTCCATTTCACCAAATATCTTCACATGACATAAATTTAAGGCACCAATAAAGCAGACTATGCCTAATACCCATATCCATTGGTCGACATCGGGAAACCAAAGTTTCATATAAAAACCAAATGCGGTTACGTCTGCAAGACAAACGATAAGCATTTCAAAAACGTAGTTCCAGCCAGTTAAAAATCCGGCTAATGGTCCCATATAATGGCTAGCATATTGTGAAAAAGAACCCGCCACTGGATGATGGACTGCCATTTCCCCTAATGCGCGCATAACCATAAATACTGCGGCACCACCAATAAGATAAGCAAGAAGTACAGCGGGGCCTGCTTTTTCAATCGCCGCGGCTGAACCATAAAAAAGCCCTGTCCCAATAGCAGAGCCTAGCGCCATGAAACGAATATGCCGCCCTGATAGTCCTCGTGAAAGTTTATTCTCTTTTTGCATCTAAAGTGTTTCCCATCTCTGTCCAACCGAAAAATCGGCTCTCTTTTTTTCAGTGTCTTTTCGCACGTTAGCTATCCAAAACAAAGCATGTACCTTATCATAAAGCCTCTTACGGTGAGACAGTTATCTGTAATAATCATCAGCATTCATTGGATATCAGAGTTTCTTATGCAATACCCCATTAATGAAGTGTTTCAAACCTTGCAAGGTGAAGGTGTTTTTACTGGCGTTCCTGCGCTTTTTGTTCGATTACAGGGATGCCCTGTAGGATGTAGTTGGTGTGATACCAAACATACTTGGGAAAAAGAAGAGAGCAAGAAAGTCCCTCTTGGAGATATTCCCATTAAAACACAAGAAAGTGATACTTGGGGTATAGCCACTGTCGAAGATATTTTATCACTTTTCCGGCAACAACGTTATAGCGCAAAGCATGTGGTGATAACGGGAGGGGAACCCTGCCTTTATGACTTACGGCCTTTGACGGAAGGCTTAGAAAAAGCAGGTTTTGATTGCCAAATAGAAACCAGTGGCACGCATGACATCCTCTGTAGTGAAGCAACATGGGTAACACTTTCGCCGAAAGTCGGTATGCGAGGTGGATTGAGTGTTTTATCTAGTGCGATTAATCGTGCCAATGAAATTAAACACCCTGTTGCTCGTGAAAAAGATATCGAAGCACTGGATGATTTACTGCGATTAAGAACTCAACAACCTATGGCGATCGTTGCCTTACAACCAATCAGTTGTAAAGAGAGTGCAACAGCGTTATGTATTAAAACCTGTATTGAGCGTAATTGGCGTTTTTCAATGCAAACACATAAATATTTAAATATCGCCTAGTGTGTCATTTATCGTTAAAAAAAATCAGCCTATGAGTGGCTGATTTTTTTTAGGTGAAAATTACTCACCACGATAAATACATCCTGCGGTACATGTCTCTTTAACCATCACGGCAGATAACAAGGGGAGTGATGGTTTAACTTGTTGCCAAATCCATTTTGCCAGTACTTCGCTGGTTGGATTTTCTAAACCTTCAATGTCATTAAGATAATAGTGGTCGAGCCTATCAAGAGTCGGTTTAAATGCGGCTTTCACATCAGCAAAATCAATTAGCCAACCTGACTGCGCATCTACTTCACCAGTGATTTCTAATCTCACTAAAAATGAATGCCCATGTAAACGTCCACATTTATGGCCTTTGGGAACATGGGGTAAGTGGTGCGCAGCTTCAAACTGAAAATCTTTAAAGATGGTGGTTATCATCAAAACTCTCTTGACTTAAATAGTAAAAAAATACAGATAAAACGGTGTCTATTTAGTGTATCTGATTTAGTGTGTTACGCCTAATCGCTTAACCTTAGCGACTTATTATATTCTTTTTCGTTTATTCATTATATCGATAAAGGAAATCGGTAAATAAATTTAGTCTTTAAGGTTATTAGATAGAGCAAACCAGTCTTTAAGTCGTGCTCTGATCGTGCGATACCCTCATATACATTAAAAAAGTCCAACCACAATAACAGCACCGATGCAGTGCAATGTTTTTTTAAGGCAGGATCGATGAGCAATCAACCCCCATTATTATCAATGCTTCCATTAACACAGGAGCAATTGAATAAATTACAGGATGTGACGAAAGACTTAACTCCAGCCCAATTTGCTTGGCTTTCTGGCTATTTTTGGGGGCAATTAAATCAGCATTCATCCACTAAAGATGAGCTGGTAAGTGTACAAAGTCAGGTTCCCCAACAAGAAACAATCACCGTGATATCAGCATCACAAACTGGCAATGCACGTCGTTTAGCTGAACAATTACGCGATAAATTGGTTGATAATCAACTTAATGTTGAGCTCTATAGTGCGAGTGAATATAAATTTAAGCAGATCCACAAAACGACAACCTTAATTATTATTACCTCAACACAGGGGGAAGGTGAACCTCCTGAAGAAGCCATCGCATTTTATAAATATTTGCACTCTAAAAAAGCCGCACCAATGAAGCAAACGGCTTATGCTGTACTGAGTCTCGGCGATAGTAGCTATGAACATTTTTGCCAAGCAGGTAAAGATTTTGATCATCAATTGGCGCAACTTGGCGCGACCAGTCTATTAGAAAGATTAGATGCAGATGTTGATTATCAAGCTGACGCTGATAAATGGATAACTCAGCTGACTGATATTTTAAAAACACGTATACCTGAGCAAAATACTCAAGTATTGCAACAAACACAATCAGGAACAACCGACAGTGTCGATACCGCACGCTACCATCGTGATGCACCTTTTAGTGCCACTTTATTAACTAATCAGAAGATCACCGGTCGACATTCAGATAAAGATATTCGTCATATTGAAATCAGTCTAGCAGGCTCTGAATTGCAATATCTTCCCGGAGATGCACTAGGAGTATGGTTTAAGAATTCGGAAGAAAAAGTGGATGAGCTTATTACCCTATTATGGTTAACGGGGGATGAGCAGGTAAATGTTAAATCACAAACATTAACGTTAAAAGAAGCATTATTGCATCATGTTGAATTAACTCAAAATAGTGCACCAATTATTAAAGCATATGCCCAATTATCCCGCCACGAAGAGTTATTATCGCTGGTGGCTGATAAAAGCAAACTTCAGCAATATGCGCAAACCTACCCAATTAATGAAATGGTACGTCAATATAGTGCGCAACCTAATGCTCAAGAGTTTATTGATATATTGCGCCCATTAACTCCACGTCTTTACTCCATCGCTTCATCACAACAAGAAGTTGATGATGAAGTTCATCTTACCTTAGGTGTTGTTCGTTATAACGTCGATCAGCGTGCTTATACAGGAGGTGCCTCAGGGTTCTTAGCTGATCAACTTCAAGAAGGCGATACAGTAAACGTTTTTATTGAACGTAATGATCATTTTCGTTTACCTGAAGATAATCAAGTCCCTGTGATTATGATTGGCCCGGGGACGGGGATTGCGCCTTTTAGAGGGTTTATGCAACAACGTGAAAGTGAAGGTGCGACGGGGAAAAACTGGCTCTTTTTTGGCAATCCTCATTTTGTAGAAGATTTCCTTTATCAAGTGGAATGGCAACGTTATGTCAAAAGCGGGTTGTTAACACGTATTGATTTAGCATGGTCGCGTGATCAAGCCGATAAAATTTATGTGCAAGATAAATTACGGGAACAAGGTCAGGAAATTTGGCAATGGTTACAGCAAGGTGCTTATCTCTACGTTTGTGGTGATGCATCAAGAATGGCTAAAGATGTTGAACAAACATTGTTAGAAATAGTAATGACCCATGGCAATAAAAATATTGAACAAGCAGATGATTATTTAAGTGAGCTACGTTTAGCACGTCGTTATCAGAGGGATGTTTATTAAAATGAAATCACAAACTCAAGCGCCCTTAGTGGTTGAAGGAAAACTATCTGATAGTGAACGTATGAAAAAAGAGAGTAATTTCTTACGAGGCACTATTAGTGATGATCTACAAAATGGTCTAACCGGTGGTTTTGAGGGCGATAATTTTTTATTAATTCGTTTTCACGGTATGTACCAACAAGATGATAGAGATATTCGTGCCGAGCGTGCCCAACAGCTACTAGAGCCTCGTCATGCCATGATGTTACGTTGTCGTTTACCGGGCGGTGTCATCACACCAAAGCAGTGGCTAAGTATCGATAAGTTTGCTAGTGAAAATACGCTCTATGACAGTATTCGTATTACTAATCGTCAAACTTTTCAATTTCATGGCATTTTAAAAGGTCATGTTAAACCGGCTCACCAAATGCTAGCGTCAACAGGCCTTGATGCTCTTGCAACCGCCAATGATGTTAATCGAAATGTGCTATGTACCTCAAACCCTGAACAATCTTCATTGCATCAAGAAGCTTATGAATGGGCCAAAAAACTATCCGAGCATTTATTGCCACGCACCCATGCCTATGCAGAAATTTGGTTAGATAAAGAGAAAGTGGCGACAACGGATGAGGAGCCTATTTTAGGTGAAACCTATTTACCTCGGAAATTTAAAACATCGGTGGTGATCCCCCCTTATAACGATGTTGACTTGCATGCTAATGACATGAATTTTATTGCCATCGCAGAAAATGGGCATTTGGTTGGTTTTAATGTGCTAGTCGGTGGCGGCCTTGCGATGACCCATGGTGATAAAAAAACCTTTCCGCGTTTAGCTAGTGAATTTGGTTATATTCCTATTGATAAAACATTAGCAGTCGCTGAAGCGATTGTGACGACGCAACGAGATTGGGGCAATCGTACTGAACGTAAAAATGCTAAAACCAAATACACCTTAGAGCGCGTTGGCATTGAAACATTTAAACAGGAAGTTGAACGCCGCTCAGGCGTTATGTTTGATATGATCCGACCGTATCAATTTACTCACCGTGGTGATCAAATTGGTTGGTTAAAAGGGGTTGATAACAAATGGTATCTAACCTTATTTATTGAAAGTGGTCGATTAATCGATAAACCTGATGCGCCGTTAAAAACGGGGGTTGCTGAAATTGCCAAAGTGCATCTTGGTGATTTTCGTTTAACAGCTAATCAAAATTTGATTGTTGCTGGTGTACCAGAGGCACAGAAAGAGCAGATTGAGGCGATAGCGCGTCAATATGGTTTAATTAATGATGAGGTTACACCGCTGCGTAAACATGCCATGGCGTGTGTTTCATTTCCAACCTGCCCATTAGCCATGGCAGAAGCGGAGCGTTTCCTTCCCGCATTTACCGATACCCTTGATAATATCATGGCTAAATACGGAGTCAGTGATGAGCATATTGTTGTACGTGTAACAGGGTGTCCTAACGGTTGTGGTCGTGCGATGTTGGCGGAAGTCGGACTGGTGGGTAAAGCCCCCGATCGCTATAACTTACATCTAGGAGGAAACCGCATGGGGACTCGCATTCCTAGAATGTATCGTGAAAATATTTCATCACAAGAAATCATTGAAATTCTTGATACTTTAATTGGTCAGTGGGCTATTTCACGTGAACTAAATGAAGGTTTTGGTGATTTTCTTATTCGCACTGATGTTATCAAACCCGTTGTTAATTCAGCCATTGATTTTTATGAAGTGCAGGAGGTGATATGAGTCGATTATCACTTTCTCAATTGGTGTTACTATCGATTGAAGAGCAGCGACTGGCGCTTGATGAAATCAACCAACAATTAGAGCAAAAAACGGCGATAGAGCGGGTGATTTGGGCTTTAGAACATCTTCCTAACCAGTTTGTTTTAAGCTCAAGCTTTGGTATTCAAGCGGCAGTTTGTTTGCATTTGCTTACCAGACAATATCCCGATATACCTGTAATTTTGACAGACACAGGTTATCTCTTTCCCGAAACATATCAATTTATTGATGAATTAACTTCTTCACTACAACTTAATTTAAAAGTATATCGCGCTGAAATATCTTCATCTTGGCAAGAAGCACGCTATGGCAAGCTTTGGTTGCAAGGGATTGAAGGTATCGAACGTTATAACCAAATAAATAAAGTTGCGCCAATGGAAAGGGCATTAAAGGAGTTACAGGCGAAGACATGGTTTGCAGGGCTACGACGCCAGCAATCCAAAAGTCGAGAGCATTTACCTGTTTTATCCATAGCGAAAGGTATTTTTAAGTTACTACCGATAGTCGATTGGGATAATAAACAAATTTATCAATATCTTAAACAGCATAATTTACCTTATCATCCATTATGGGAACAAGGTTATCTGTCTGTGGGTGATACGCATACGACACGCAAATGGCAAGAGGGAATGAGTGAAGAAGAGACGCGATTCTTTGGCTTAAAACGTGAGTGTGGATTACACGAATAATATTATTATTCATTCTTAATATCGCTATTTATTTTGAGTGGGCAATAGAGTCATCTGTTGCCCTCTTTGTCGTGAGTAAAATAATAACCATTTGAAATTATTATATTTTTGCTTATTCCTTTCTGTTCCATCACATAGCTTTTTGTCATTTCATAACCCCGAATGCACCTTTTATAGTCGTTATTCATATAAGTAAACAATAAAAATGTGAGATACGCGTATGGATTACCTACCCTTATTTGTGGAATTAAAACAGCGCCCAGTATTACTGGTTGGCGGTGGGCATGTCGCTGCGCGTAAAGCCGTACTGTTATTAAAAGCGGGCGCTCGGTTACGTGTTATCGCGCCACAGTTATGTGATGAATTGCATCTTGCTTATCAGCAAAATCAAATTGAGTGGATTGCAGGGCAATATCAGTCAGAGTATTTACTTGGCATGATGTTGGTGATCGTGGCAACAGACGATAAGGTATTAAATCAACAAGTGTATCTAGATGCGCAAGCACGCCACATTTTTGTCAATGTCGTCGACTCTCAACCCCAATGCTCTTTTATCTTTCCTGCCATTATCGATAGAAATCCGATATTAATTGCCATTTCATCAGCGGGCAAAGCCCCTGTTTTAGTTCGTATGATACGGGAAAAGCTAGAGGCATTATTGCCTACCTCATTAGGGACTATGGCGACTATTGCGGGGAAATGGCGCAATAAAGTGAAACAAAAACTGACTGGTTTTCAAGCACGTTGCCGCTTTTGGGAGCAAGCGTTTAGCGGCAAATTTGCCTCATTAGTGGCAAGTGGTCAATTAATACAAGCGCAAGCACAGCTCGAACAACAACTGTCTCATCCAGATAGCCCACAAGGTGAGCTTGCTTTAGTGGGAGCTGGGCCGGGTGATGCCGGGTTATTAACCTTACGAGGTTTGCAAGTTATCCAGCAGGCCGAGGTGGTACTTTATGACAGTTTAGTCAGTGCAGACATCTTAGAACTGGTGCGCCGTGATGCTGATAGAATTTGTGTGGGTAAAAGAGCGGGGCAACACAGTACGTTGCAAGAAGAAATCAATCAATTGATCGTGAAATATACTCAGCTTGGTAAACGAGTTGTCAGACTAAAAGGGGGCGATCCTTTTATTTTTGGACGCGGAGGAGAAGAGCTTGAAATTGCGGTACAACATGGCATTCCTTTTCAAGTTGTTCCCGGTGTTACCGCAGCTAGTGGGGCCAGTGCTTATGCGGGTATTCCATTAACTCATCGTAACTATGCGCAAAGTGTCACTTTTATGACTGGGCATTGCCAATCAGGGGGGATAGAGCCAGATTGGCAAGCTTTAGCGCAAGCTAATCATACGTTAGCAATTTATATGGGAACGACGAAAGCAGAACTTATTAGCCAGCGTTTAATAGAGCAAGGTCGTTCACCACTCACCCCTATTGCCGTCATTAGTTGCGGTACACGCCATGATCAACAGATCTTAACGGGAAATTTAACACAATTAGCGCAATTAGCTAAGCAAGCTCCCACCCCGGCATTATTAATCGTTGGAGAAGTTGCTGCATTACATCACCAACTTGCGTGGTTTGGTGATAGACAAACTCAACATACCTCTGCCATCCACTCATCTTTGGTTCATTTTGCCTAAACGAGGTTGTTATGAATGAAACACAATTAACCCATCTTCAGCAATTAGAAGCAGAAAGCATTTATATACTGCGTGAAGTTGTCGCTGAATTTGAAAATCCCGTCATGCTTTACTCAATAGGCAAAGATTCTTCGGTGATGTTGCATCTAGCACGTAAGGCTTTTTATCCGGCGAAATTACCTTTTCCTCTTTTACATGTTGATACGGGTTGGAAATTTCGTGAGATGTATGAGTTTCGTGATAAAACGGCCAAAGAGTATGGTTTTGATCTCAAAGTTTATCGTAATCCCCAAGGGGCACAATTGGGGATCAATCCCTTTATTCATGGTAGCGCCAAGCATACAGATATCATGAAAACAGAAGGTCTTAAGCAAGCTCTGGATAAATATGGTTTTGATGCCGCATTTGGTGGGGCGCGTCGTGATGAAGAAAAATCGCGTGCTAAAGAGCGTATTTACTCATTTAGAGATAGATCTCATCGTTGGGATCCGAAAAATCAACGTCCAGAATTATGGCAAAACTACAACGGCCAAATTAATAAAGGGGAAAGTATTCGCGTTTTTCCATTATCAAATTGGACGGAGCTAGATATTTGGCAATATATCTATTTAGAAAACATCGATATTGTGCCGCTCTATTTCGCTAAACACCGTCCAGTTATTGAGCGGGATGGTACCTTGATTATGGTTGACGATGATCGAATAGACCTAAAAGCTGGAGAGGTGATCACACAACAAAAAGTACGCTTTAGAACATTAGGTTGCTGGCCATTAACGGGTGCTATTCCTTCACAAGCAGACACATTACCCGCCATTATTGAAGAGATGTTAATTTCCACCAGTAGCGAGCGACAAGGGCGTTTAATTGACAGTGATCAGTCTGCTTCAATGGAACTTAAAAAACGTCAGGGTTATTTTTAATAGGAGTCACTATGGGACTTGCAGCCATCAAAACCAACCAACTGATCGCCGGTGAAATAGCACAATCAGGTGGTGTAGAAAATTATTTAAAAACACAACAGAACAAAGGGTTATTACGTTTTTTAACCTGTGGCAATGTTGATGACGGAAAAAGCACCTTAATTGGTCGCTTACTTCATGATACGCGGCAGATCTACGAAGATCAGCTCTCCACCTTACAAAACGAGAGTAAAAAGATTGGTACTCAAGGTGAAAAATTAGATCTCGCTTTGCTGGTGGACGGTTTAGCGGCTGAACGAGAGCAAGGGATCACTATTGATGTAGCTTATCGCTATTTTTCAACAGCCAAACGAAAATTTATTATTGCCGATACGCCGGGACATGCACAATATACCCGCAATATGGCGACAGGAGCATCAACGAGTACGCTTTCTATTCTGCTGATCGATGCTCGAAAAGGGGTACAAGAGCAAACTCGCCGCCATAGTTTTATTAGCACACTCCTTGGGATCCGTCACTTAGTGGTCGCGATTAATAAAATGGATCTACTTGATTATCAACAAGAGATCTTTGAGTCGATCCAACAAGATTACCTGCACTTTGCACAACAATTACCGCGCGATCTCACTATCGAATTTGTGCCTATCTCTGCACTGGAGGGGGATAATGTAGTATCTCCTTCATTAAATATGCCTTGGTATACAGGAAAAACACTGCTGGCATTACTTGAAGATGCGCCGGTTAAATTTAAATTAGGGGCTAAATCTCAAAGATTGCGTTTTCCTGTACAGTATGTGAATCGTCCTGATTTAGATTTTAGAGGCTACAGTGGCACTGTTTCATCAGGCTCTCTTTATCAAGGACAACAGATCAAAGTATTACCCTCAGGACAGCGTTCAACCATTAAACGTATTGTGACTTTTGATGGCGATCTGACTCAGGCGCAAGTGGGTCAAGCGATTACACTGCTGTTAGCGGATGAAATCGATATTAGTCGTGGCGACATTATTGTTGATGCTAACGATACTACTGCTAATGTTAGCAATCATGCGTTGGTGGATATCGTATGGATGTCAGAACAACCGTTAGTACAGGGGCAAACCCTTGATATCAAAGTAGCGGGAAAAAAAAGTCGTGCCAAAATAGAGAATATTCACTATCAAGTTGATGTGGATAAGCTCACTCAACAAGTGACCGAAAGTTTAGCGCTAAATGCCATTGGGCATGTTGAAGTATTATTTGAAGAGCCATTGGTGCTGGATAACTATCAACTTAATGCACAAACAGGGGGGCTTATTTTTATTGATAGATTAAGCAATGTCACGGTGGGTGCTGGTCTTATTCGAGAAATTCGCGACAACGTGCAACCCACAACTTCCCAATACGATGCATTTGAAATTGAACTCAATCAGTTGATCCGCCGCCATTTTCCGCATTGGGGCGCAAGAGACTTACTGGGAGGAAAATAGTGACGATACATCAAAATATTGTCTGGCATCCTCATCAAATAGGGTTAAAAGAGCGTGAAGCACAACAGGTACACAAAGGATGTGTACTTTGGTTTACTGGGTTATCTGGCTCAGGTAAATCAACACTGGCTGATGCGCTAGAGCAAACCTTATATCAGTACTCGACACTCCATGCGCCTATCCGCACCTATTTATTAGATGGTGATAATCTACGCCATGGTTTATGCCATGATCTTGGGTTTAGTGAACAAGATAGGCATGAAAATATTCGCCGTGTAGGGGAAGTGGCTAAACTAATGGTTGATGCCGGATTAATTGTCTTAACAGCATTTATTTCTCCTTATCAGCAAGATAGACAACAAGTAAGAGAAAGGTTTGCTCAAGGGCGATTTATTGAGATCTTTGTTGATACACCTTTAGCCCTTTGTGAAGCACGTGATCCTAAAGGCCTCTATCAAAAAGCACGACGAGGCGAGATCAAACAGTTTTCCGGCATTGATTCACCTTATGAACGACCCATTGCGCCAGAAATTCATTTAGACGGCTCACTGGCGATTAATGAGCTTACACAACAAATCCTCGCTTATTTACAGCAACAACAAATTTACCGCTAATCATATCTCTACATCATTTTCTCTTATCTGGGAAAATATGTAGGGATAGAAGGGGGTTTTTAATAAACTGATTTGGCGGCAAATACAGTGTAAATACCACTTCTTTACTTACCACTCCAGTAGATAAAAACGCGCTTTTAAGCATATAACTTATACTTTATCTGAAAAATAGCGTGATTGTTTATGTTAAGGGTGGGGGGAATACGAATATTCATGTAATATATCTGCGCGCTTTTGTGGCGCAGATGGGAGAGTTGTGGGATGATTAGCCCATTCATTTTGGGGGTGGTAATGGGGAAATTAACAGTCTTACTTCTGATCTTACTTGGTTTTCTACAATATTCATTGTGGTTAGGTAAAAATGGTATTCATGATTACAACAAAGTAAGTCAAGAAGTTGAATCTGCATTAGCGCAAAACGCACAATTAAAGTCGCGTAATGATCGCTTATTTGCGGAGATTGATGACCTCAATGGCGGGCAAGAAGCATTAGATGAGCGTGCTCGTAGTGAACTTGGCATGATAAAGCCTAATGAAAGCTTTTATCGTATTGTTAATGATAAATCCCAACCACGTCGTTAATTTGTTGAATTAATAGTGTGCCTTGATATAAATACTATAATGAATATACCAAACTCTACTTTTCCTATTGTGGCGGTTATTCCCGCTGCCGGCATAGGTAGTCGAATGCAAGCAACCTGCCCGAAGCAATACCTTAAAATTGGCAGATTGACTATCCTTGAACATACTATTAATGCGCTATTAAAACATCCACGCATTTCGCAAATTATTGTCGCAATTAACCCAGAAGATGACTATTTTTATCACCTAGCTCTTGCTAAAGATAAACGAATTATTGTCGTTAAAGGAGGGGGACAACGTGCTGATTCGGTATTATCAGGGCTTCGCTATATTACAGAACATCTTGCGCAAAATACATGGGCGCTAGTTCATGATGCAGCAAGACCCTGCCTGTCCTTTAGTGATTTGGATAATCTTATTCAACTCATTGATGATAACCATCTTGATCCTCAATTTTGTGGCGGGATCTTAGCCTCTCCTGTGCGTGATACGATGAAACGTAGTCATCAACAAGATAACCATATTGAAAAAACAGTGGCAAGAGACACGCTATGGCATGCTTTAACGCCACAATTTTTCCCAGCGGCCTTGTTAAAACAAAATCTTGAAAACGCATTGGCACAAAACGTACCCATTACTGATGAAGCATCTGCGATGGAATTTGGTGGATATGAACCCTTATTAGTTAAAGGCCGTGCGGATAATATAAAAGTCACACAACCAGAAGACTTGGCTCTTGCAGAATTTTTCCTCTCTCGACAAATTACCAGCATAAGGAACACATAATATGAGAATTGGACACGGTTATGATGTACATAAATTTGGCGGAGAAGGCCCAATTATTATTGGTGGTGTGAGAATTCCTTATGAACAAGGTCTACTAGCCCATTCAGATGGCGATGTTGTACTACATGCGGTGACAGATGCCATTTTAGGTGCTGTTGCGATGGGCGATATTGGTACATTATTTCCTGATACAGATCCGGCTTATAAAGGTGCGGATAGCCGAGTATTATTGCGCGAAGCCTTTTCAAGAGTGATGGCTAAAGGTTACCGTATTGGCAATCTTGATGTCACTATTATTGCTCAGGCACCTAAAATGCTACCTCATACTCCACAAATGCGTGTCAATATTGCTGAAGATCTCCATTGTCATGTCGATGATATCAATGTTAAAGCGACCACTACTGAGAAATTAGGTTTTGTAGGACGCAAAGAAGGTATCGCTTGTGAAGCGGTGGTGCTATTAATCAAAGAGTCTTTATCTTAATGAGTGATTTACCAGAACTTCATTGGCTACATGGCAAACCAACAGCGACAGGGCGATTAAAATCGACACCAGAAGATTTTAAGGTCAGCGAAGATCTCGGCTTTACCTTAGATGGTGAAGGCGAACACGTGATGGTTAGAGTCAGAAAAACAGGTTGTAATACGGCTTTTGTGGCTGAAAAGTTAGCTAAATTTGCCGGTATTCATCCTCGAGATGCTAGTTATGCTGGGCTTAAAGACAGAAATGCGGTTACGGAACAATGGTTTTGTTTGCGTATGCCGGGTAAAGAGATGCCCGACTTTAGTCAATTTACGTTAGAAGGTTGCGAAATATTAACAACCACCCGCCAGCAACGTAAGCTACGTATTGGTACATTAAAAGGGAACCATTTCACCTTAGTATTACGTGATATCTCCGATGTGACATCGGTGGAAACTCGTCTAGTAGAGATACAAAAACAAGGGGTTCCTAACTATTTTGGTGTGCAACGCTTTGGTCGTAATGGCGACAATTTACGCCAAGCATGGCGTTGGGCAACCAATGAAATTCGGGTAAAAGAGCGTAGCAAACGTAGCTTTTATCTCTCAGCAGCACGTAGTGCGATGTTTAATCATCTGGTGAGCCAACGACTTGAGCGTCATATTTATACTCAAGTGCTTTGTGGTGATGCGATGCAATTGCACGGTAAAAGAAGTTGGTTTGTGGCAGAAGAAGCGGAACTTGCCCAAACACAAACACGCTATGAAGAGCATGATATACATATTACCGCTCCATTGCCGGGTAAAGGTGACTTAGGTACACAAGCTCAAGCACTGATATTTGAAACCGACAACTTAGCTGGCTACGAAGCATTATGGTCATTAGCGCAACAAGAGCGAGTTGATACCACTCGCCGTGCGATTAATTTGCTACCAGAAAATATGTCATGGCATTGGCTAGATGATACTACGGTTTCTTTATCGTTCTTTTTGCCAGCAGGAAGTTTTGCCACTAGCGTTGTCCGTGAATTGATATTATTAGGGAATATTGATGCTGAAAATATTAGTGAGTAATGACGATGGTGTTATGGCAAAAGGGATACAGACACTCGCAAAAGCCTTACGCCAGCGTTATGATGTACAAATTGTCGCACCGGATCGCAATCGTAGTGCAGCATCCAATTCATTAACTATTGATAGACCGTTACGTAAACAGCGACATGAAAATGGTGATATTGCGATAGTTGAAGGTACACCCACGGATTGTGTCTATCTCGGTGTTAATCATCTCGTCAGACCGCGTCCAGATATTGTGGTGTCTGGCATTAATCATGGCCCTAATTTAGGGGATGATGTGCTTTACTCAGGTACTGTTGCTGCCGCTACAGAGGGCCGGTTCTTAGGTTTACCTGCGATTGCGGTATCACTTGATGGCGAAACGCATTTTGACACCGCAGCCCAAGTGACTTGTGATGTTTTAGCTATGCTACAACGAGTGCCTTTAAGAGCTGGGAATATTTTAAATATTAATGTGCCTGATATTCCGTTAGCGGAGATCAAAGGTTTTCGTATAACACGTTGTGGAAGTCGTCATGCTTCACAACATGTTTATACACAAACCGATCCGAAAGGAAATACCCTTTATTGGATCGGGCCTCCTGGCGAAAAAAATGATGTGGGGCCGGATACAGATTTTGCAGCGGTTGATGCAGGTTATGTTTCCATCACACCATTACATGTTGATTCAACAGCGTATAAAGCGCTTGAGTTATTAAAAGATTGGTTAAATAAAGCAGAGGTCGAAAAAACATGTTAAGTCGGTCAATGAAAGACTTACTGACAATGTTAAAACAACACGGCATCAATGATGAGCGTCTGTTGGAAGCTATGAGCAAAGTACCCCGAGAGCTATTTATTGATGAAGCGCTCTCCCATAAGGCTTATGAAAATACGGCTTTACCTATTGGTAATGGTCAAACTATTTCACAGCCTTATATTGTTGCTAAAATGACATCACTGCTTGAATTACAAGCAACAGATTCTGTGTTAGAGATTGGCACAGGCTCTGGTTATCAAACTGCAGTATTAGCAAACTTAGTGCATCATGTCAGTTCAGTTGAACGGATAAAAATATTGCAGTGGCAGGCAAAACGACGCTTTAAACACCTTGATTTACATAATATATCGACTCGTCATGGCGATGGTTGGGAAGGTTGGGTATCAAAAGGCCCCTTTAATGCTATTATTGTTACTGCCTGTGCAACAGAAGTACCGCAACGACTCTTGATGCAATTAGCTGATGGTGGCAGGATGATCATTCCTGTCGGTGAACAGCAGCAGATGCTTAAGTTTATTCGTCGTTTAGGTAATGATTTTCACTATCAATCTATCGAGGCTGTACGCTTTGTCCCCCTAATTGCGGGTGAGTTAGCATAACTTCCAGATAAATCTGACCATTTTTTATTACTGCTTTTTTGTAGCTTGTCGTAATCTGCACTAATAAATGAAATATTTTCAAAAAATTGCAGTCTCTTTGTGTTACTCAACAAATTGCTAGACGCTAATGCCTTTTAAAAGGGAGAAGGAAGTATGAATTCAGAAAGCCCAATTAAGCATGTCCGCTGGGCAATCATGTGTTCGGTAATCGGATTTGCATTAACAGGCTGTGCCGACACGCCTTATCGTCCTGCACCGATAACCTCTGTCAATGATAGTTCGTCAAATCGTACCGTTTCTACATCACCTGTTACAACTAACAGTAATGCAGGAGTGGCAACACCTATTGAAAGAGGTTCAACTCCGTTACAAACAACGCCTCCTCCTTCTATTAGAGTGAATAACACAACCGCGCAGCCTCAAAGCCAGCCTCGTACGCAAAATGTTACCCCCCAAAATGTTAATACGGATGGTAGCGGACGCATTGTGTATAACCGCAATTATGACAATATCCCTAAAGGGAATTACAGCGGTAACACTTATACGGTTAAACGTGGCGATACAATGTTTTATATTGCGTGGATCACGGATAGTGATGTAAAAGATTTGGCCTCGATGAACAATATTCCAGAGCCATATAGCTTAAACGTTGGACAAGTACTTAAGATTGGTAATCGTCAAGTTAATACCGGTACCAATACCAATGTAAATACTTCGGTAATTAATAAACCAAGTAGTGAAGGTGTTCAGACAGCACAAACTAAGCCGTCAAATAATAATAGCTCAATGGGACCGTTGATCACGAAACCAACAACAACGACACCGCCAAAGACAACGACTTCGACACCAACAACTTCGGCAACAACCAGTAATAACACAACGGCAACCTCTAAACCTGCAGCCGCAACAGGTAAATGGGTATGGCCAGCACAAGGTAAAATTATTGAGAGCTACTCAAATGCACCTGGTGGTAATAAAGGTATTGATATTAGTGGTACACGAGGTTCACCAATTGTGGCAACAGCCGCAGGTAAAGTGGTTTATGCAGGGAGCGCATTACGAGGTTATGGTAATTTAGTTATCATTAAACATAATGATGAATATCTCAGTGCTTATGCTCATAACGATACAATCTTGGTACGTGAACAGCAAAATGTAAATGCAGGACAGCAAATTGCGACCATGGGAAGTACTGGTACTAGTTCTGTTCGATTACACTTTGAGATCCGTTATAAAGAAAAATCACTTAACCCAATGAGCTATTTACCTAAAAGATAAATAAACGCTTAACGTTGTTAGTGAATAATCTGAAAATTAAGCCCTTTTGTTAATATTAACAAAAGGGCTTTTTTAGTTATTAAATTAATTAAAACCTTGAAAATAAATTTCTTTCACTAAGTAAGATTGCTTAGTTGTAACGTAAGCAAAATGAGATATTTCTGTCAAATTATAGATAAGATTAAATTAGACTGTTGATTATCGAACAATGAATGAGTATGCTAAAAAACGTTAGTTAAAAGTATGAATAAAAATCTAATGTATTCAAAGATAGTATATTGAATTAACTTATTGTTTTTATTATAGGTTTGTTTTTTGTCTTATCTTTAGAATAATATATATTATTGAATATTATTTTATTATTGCGGATTTTTGTTTATCTTTTTTTTGATGTACATTGTCACATATTGCTTGTTAAACAGTGAATATACGTATAGATAAATATACGTAAAATAATAATAATTGCTGTTAATAACTAATACTTATAGTTAATAAATATATTGAATAAACTATAAAGTAAATTAACAGTAAAACAGATTATGTTATTTTTTTATTTTGTAATTCGTTACAAGGGAAAATCAGTAAACCCGTTGTGTCGTGACACAGCGATAAACTGGTAAATCGATCTCATTAAGAGCGTCGTTTACCTAAATTATCAAGGGTAGGAGCAGCTGATGAGCCAAAGTACGCTAAGAGTAGACGAGTTATATACTGATGATATTGATGAGAACATGGAAGAGTTCGATGAAGCAGCCGCAACAAAAGAGGCTGAAAATGAATCTGACGCTCAAGATGAAATTGAACTCATTGAAGGAGTCAATCAGCGTGCGTTAGATGCAACTCAGCTCTATTTAGGAGAAATTGGCTATTCTCCATTGTTGAGTGCTGAAGAAGAAGTATTCTTTGCTCGTAGAGCGTTACGAGGTGATATCCCGTCAAGACAACGGATGATAGAGAGTAATCTACGTTTAGTTGTTAAAATATCTCGCCGTTATACGAACCGAGGGTTAGCTCTTCTTGACTTAATTGAAGAAGGTAATTTAGGCCTTATTCGTGCTGTTGAAAAGTTTGATCCTGAAAAAGGGTTTCGTTTTTCAACCTATGCCACATGGTGGATACGTCAAACTATTGAACGTGCCATTATGAACCAAACCCGCACTATTCGCCTCCCCATTCATATCGTTAAAGAACTCAATGTCTATTTAAGAACCGCAAGAGAATTAGCACATAAGCTCGATCATGAGCCCAGTGTTGAAGAAATTGCGCAAACGCTGGATAAACCCGTCGATGATGTCAGCAAAATGCTACGTTTAAATGAACGTATTTCTTCTGTTGATACACCGATTGGTGGGGATTCAGATAAAGCCTTACTAGATATTATTTCAGACGAAAATGAAGAAGGGCCAGAAGCAACCATTCAAAATAATAACCTCAAGGAAAATATCGTAAAATGGTTATTTGAATTAAATCCAAAACAGCGCGAAGTATTAGCGCGTCGCTTTGGATTGCTGGGGTACGAGGCTGAAACATTAGAAGATGTTGGTCGAGAAATTGGTTTGACAAGAGAGCGGGTTCGTCAGATCCAAGTTGAGGGATTACGTCGTTTAAAAGATATTCTGCAAGGGCAAGGATTATGCATAGAGGCACTTTTTAAGATGAACTAGTTGCTTTAGATGCTCAATGCGTTATCAAGCCGATTAGTTAAATTAACTAATCGGCTTTTCTTTTGTTATTTGTTTAGCTCTTTTAAGTGATAGAGCAATTCCAACGCTTGTTTTGGTGTTAATGAATCCGGATCAATTTTATTTAATGCTAATTCAACTTCAGAAGGCTCAATATCTGCTAATAGCATCAGTTGTGACGTTTCTACATGGCTTGCCCCTGAATGACCAGATAGGGTTTCCAGCTCTTTTAATTTCTGCTTTGCACGGCGGATCACCTCTTTAGGCACACCGGCTAATGCCGCAACCGCTAAACCATAACTTTTACTGGCAGCACCTTCTTGAACACTGTGCATAAAGGCAATAGTCTCACCATGCTCTACCGCATCTAAGTGAATATTGGCAGTGCCTTCTAGTTTTTCTGGCAGCGTCGTTAATTCAAAATAGTGTGTGGCAAAGAGTGTCATCGCTTTAATGCGATTCGCTAAATTTTCGGCACAAGCCCAAGCGAGAGAAAGCCCATCATAAGTAGAAGTGCCTCGGCCAATTTCATCCATTAACACTAAACTGTTTTCAGTGGCATTATGAAGGATATTTGCGGTTTCTGTCATTTCCACCATAAATGTTGAACGACCCGAAGCCAGATCGTCAGAGGCACCCACGCGGGTAAAAATACGATCAATTGGGCCTATTACCGCTTTTTCTGCGGGCACAAAACTACCAATATAAGCCAGTAGCGTAATTAATGCCGCTTGACGCATATAGGTACTTTTACCGCCCATATTAGGGCCGGTAATAATGAGTAGACGACGTTGAGGCGCGAGTTGTAGAGGATTTGAGATAAATGGCTCACTCAGTACTTGTTCTACAACAGGGTGACGTCCACCAGTGATTTGAATACCTGTTTTTTCTGTTAATTCAGGGCGTGTATAATTGAGTGATTCTGCACGCTCAGCGAGATTAGCCAGAACATCGGTTTCAGCTAACGCTTCGGCACTGGTTTGTAAGGCGGTTAGATGAGGTAATAGTTTTTCGAAAAGCTCTTCATAGAGCATTTTTTCAATCGCTAATGCTTTACCTTTAGAGGTTAATACCTTGTCTTCATACTCTTTTAGTTCAGGAATAATATAGCGTTCAGCATTTTTCAGTGTTTGACGACGCACATAGTGCATTGGAACTAAATTGCTTTGGCCACGACTGACTTGTATGTAGTAACCATGAACCCCATTAAAGCCAACCTTTAAGGTATCAATACCCCATTTTTCACGTTCACGAACTTCAAGCTTTTCAAGATAGTCACTCGCACCGTCAGCCAGTGCTCGCCATTCATCTAATTCTGCATTATAACCAGGGGCTATCACCCCCCCATCGCGTACTAATACGGGTGGTGTTTCAACAATGGCATTTTCCAGTAATTCACGCAACTCATCAAACTGGCTGATACGCTGCTGTAATTCTTTAATATAGGGCATATCCGCCTGATCAAGCACTTGGTGGATATCTTGATATTGTTGAAAGGCATGGCGCATACGTGATAAGTCACGAGGACGAGCGGATCGCAATGCTAAACGAGCAAGTACCCGCTCTAAATCCCCCACCTGACGTAAAAAAGGCTGTAACTCAAAATAGAGGGGTTGTAAGGCGCTAATCGCATCTTGGCGTTTAATTAATTGTTCACGCTGGCGTAAAGGGGTGTGTATCCAACGTTTGAGCATACGGCTTCCCATTGGGGTCACGCACAGATCAAGTACAGATGCCAATGTGTTATCACAACCGCCAGCAAGATTTTGGGTTAATTCTAAATTACGGCGAGTGGCTGCATCTAAGATAATGGTATCTTGCGGACGCTCCATGGTAATGCTACGAATATGAGGCAACGCAGTGCGTTGCGTATCTTTAACATATTGTAATAAGCAACCTGCAGCACAAAGTGCAAGTCGGGCATTTTCAACACCAAATCCAGTTAAATCACGGGTTCCAAACTGTAAATTAAGTTGTTGTTTGGCGGTTTCACACTCAAACTCCCAAATTGGACGTCGGCGTAAACCTTGCTGACGCTCAATTAATGCCATTGACTCAAAGGTTTCTGGATAGAGTAGTTCTGCTGGGTGAGTGCGTTGCAGCTCGGCAGCCATACTTTCGCTATCCGGCATTTCAGTGACCCGAAAACGTCCAGAGGTGATATCTAAAGTGGCATAACCAAAAGCGCCATTTTTATCTTGCCAGATAGCGGCTAATAGATTGTCTTGGCGCTCTTCAAGTAGCGCTTCGTCCGTAACGGTGCCCGGTGTGACAATACGGATCACTTTACGCTCAACAGGGCCTTTGCTGGTGGCCGGATCACCAATTTGTTCACAGATGGCAACGGATTCCCCCAATTGCACTAATTTAGCCAGATAATTTTCAACCGCATGATGAGGAACGCCAGCCATAGGAATAGGTTGACCTGCCGACTGACCTCGTTTTGTTAATGAAATATCTAATAAGCGTGAGGCTTTTTTAGCATCATCAAAAAACAGTTCATAAAAGTCACCCATACGATAAAACAGTAAGATTTCTGGGTGCTCTGCCTTAAGCTTAAGATACTGCTGCATCATGGGGGTGTGGGATTCGAAATTTTGGCTGTCAGTCATGGTGTCGTCTTTCTTAACGTATTGAAGTTTATCTCGTTTGTGAGTGTTGGTTGTTAAACTCTATCTGGTTTTATTTCACAAACATAATACGGCATCATACCATAAGGTTTCAGTGTGTTGCTTTAATCATCTAAATATCTTTGCCAATAAAAGTATGAGTGATGGCTTATTTTTATGATGTTCTGTGAAAGTGTAGCGTTATGTGTATTTAGACTACACAAATCCACCATTCGGCTATATTCGGGATGAGTTTGGATTGGTGCTTCCAGAAAACAATAAAGGGCACGGATGCCCTTGTTTTAAAATTTAATCAGGATAGTTGTACTTAAAAGCTACATTTCAACGCCAAGTAACTTAGCTTCTTCTTGTAGTTTTTCTTTGCTAATACTCTTTAATACTTTTACTGAGTCATTCATGCATTGAGAGTTAATATCTTGGCATTGAGAGAAATCACCTGTTTCTTTACCTAATACTTTAGCAAGTAATACTATTTGCTTTATTTCATTAGGTACTTCATTGTTTCCCTTAATAAATTTATTAACAAACTTCATTTGCTCGTTTGTTATTTTTGATGCGACAGCAGGTACCGGTTTGCAATCTTTTAGCCCTGGAGAGCCTATAATTACGCTGTCACCAACACAGGCAAGTGTTATTTTTTGATTCTTATCTAAATCAGCAGCCATATCTCTGTATGGTTTTGCTAGATGAAGTCTTACAGTAGAGAACATTTCTCCTGTGTTTAAGCTAACAACAGGTATATCGCCAATACTTGAGTCTATGGATTTAATAATGCCTGTAATAATAATGTTCTTACCTTTATAGGTTTTATCTCCTCTTGCCTCATTGCTAGCATAAGTCTGTTGCATCTCTCTAGCTGTAACACGAATATAATCTGTAGTTATTTGTGAATCATTACCATTCAGTGAATTCATCACATCATTGTTAATGATTAACTCAGCCATCTTGTATTCTTTGTCTGTCATTGCTATTTTTTGTTCAGAAGATTTTACTGCTTCTGGTTTTTTATCAGAACCATCTTTATCCTTGCCGGCAAATATGCCAATAATGATTAGCACAACAAGAATAATCAACACCCATTTTAAAACTTTCTTCATTTCAATACCCTTTGATGGTTAAACAAAACTTTACAATTCTATTTAACCATCATAAAAGGGGATCGCAAGAAAAAACACAAAATATTAGTTTAATTGGGATTTATAGCACGCCGGTTATTCATATATGCTCGTTTTATAGTCATGTCAGTTCCACTGATAGGTAGATTAACTGGCTTCATAGGAGTGTTTGTTGTTATGTCTTATTTTACGGTGATATTTAATTGTCATCGATTCCATTCAGCTCATGCTGGTAAAACACCGTATGAAGTTTTAAAAGAATAAGCTTGATCTTTAAGATTAAACATTAGCCAAGGTTCTGATTGACACACTAAGTTAAGCGACTTTTCAGATTTGCAGTTATCCTGTTGTCCTAATTTAGAAAAACAACTGGCTAATTTTTAACTAGAAAAATAATCTATATTGCATATAAAACAACGATAATAAAATGCACTATCGCCCGTTTGAAGTGAGACTACCATGAAAAAGAACGAATTAATTCAAGCAACAAGACCAACTCGTACTCAACTTATTCGTTCGGTAGCAACCTCTACGGCGATTGAAACAGGGCAGGAGTTCCGTCGCCTTGAAGAAGAAATGAAAGCAAAGCGTGAGAAGTTTGGGCATTTGAAACTTGCTACTTAGTTATCTTAGGCTCATATTTGTGCAGGATATCTATTTCGCTAGATACGCTTTCTTTTATTGAGTATTGAGCAAGTTACTTCGCTATTCCCCTGCAGAGGAAAACATAAAGCCACTTTTACTAATATTCATCGTGCGTAAGTAATAAGCATAAAGGTATTTCTCTATTCTAGAGTTATAGCAATCTATATACGTACAAGCTTGTAAAACTAAAGGGTGATCGTCTTAGCTCTACTTAGATGCAATAATGGGTACGCTCTTCCTTGATTATCCAACTCCGAACGTCCAGATATTTGAAAGCCCATATGCTGATAAAAACCGACGGCTTGCTGATTTTGTTCATTGACATCAACGCTTAAATTAGGATGAAGAGTTAATGCGTGTGATATTAACTGTTTTCCTATCCCTAACCCGCGTGCTGATGCATCGATAAAAAGCGCCTCTAGATGACCGTCATGTAAAAACATAAAGCCGAGTGGGCGATCTTCTTGATTAGTAGCAACCCATACCGGTGTTTCGGAAAAAAAACCGATAACTTCTTTTTCAATCTCTTGGCGATCGTCAGCTGTCAGAAAGTTATGTGTAGCATCGACTGAATTTTTCCAGATTTGTATGATTTCAGGTGCTTCTGAGGGGCGTGATATTCTGATTTTTAACATTTTTTACCTTTAGATAGACCTATTATATTAAAATAAACTTATACTAATGATATTAATGTCATTTTTTCTGATAAAAAAGTTATTTTTAAGTGTTCGAACTAACCTAGAGGATATTTATTTTTTATAAAATATTATCATATGGTTATAAATTAAAATATAAAGCCATCAGCCGGTATCGTTCTTACCTTAAACAATCCCTTTTTTAATAAGTCGGATAAATATGTGATCTATTACTAACTTTACTGTGCTAAGTTTGACGATATAAATATCCCATGTTAACGTCCTAGTAAACGTAGGGATTGTAATAGTACCTGGCTTACTACACAAAACCCATTTGTAGATGAAAAGTATTTTTTGTCTACAAATGGGTTTTTGCGTTTTTAAGCCTTAATAAAAGAAAATTTTTGAGCATGCCAGATGAACATGAAAATTAAAAAAATATTAAATAACAGTGTTGTGATCTCTCTGGATGAAGCAGAAAAAGAAATTATCGTCATGGGAAAAGGGATTGCCTACGCCAAAAAAGTAGGTGATGAGATAACATCTGAACAAATAACCAAAAAATTTATCTTAAGTCCTAAAAATTGTCCGCAGAGAGTGCTCGATCTTTTATCGAATATTACGTTAGATTACGTAGAAATTGCGGACAATATTATTCAGTATGCAAAAGAAAAAATGACCTTAGATACACAAGATAGTATCTATATTGCATTGATTGACCATATTCAAGCCAGCATTGAACGGTATAAAGAAGGAACTTTTATAAGAAATAAAATATTGTGGGAGATAAAAAATTTTTATAGTGAAGAGTTTGATATTGGTCTTTATGGCTTAAAATTAATTAATGATAGATTTAACATTTCAATGCCAGAAGATGAAGCAGGATTTATTGCATTACATATCGCCAGTATTAGAACAAATGATAATATTCAGCAAACCTACAAAGTGACCCACTTTATCCAAAGCATTACTAATATAGTCAAATATTATTTAAATATAGAGTACGATATAGGATCGTTAAATTATCGTCGTTTTGTGACACACCTTCGCTATTTCTCCATCCGATTATTTTCACAACCTGAAAATGATCACGAACCTTTAGAAAATGAGTTACTCGATATAATAAAAGACAAGTACCATCAACCCTATATGTGCTGTTTGAAAATAAGTAAATTTATTAAAGATAAATATAATTGTACCTTAGATGACAATGAAATTTTATATCTAATAATCCATATTGCAAAAATTGCAGAGGATAATAAAAAGATGAATAAATAAAAAATATGCCGTAATAATAAATCATTTAAATTTAGTTGGTTAGGCGATAACCAACTCTATCCATATATCTTTAATTTATTTTTACAGAATAAATAAAAGGCAATGCTATGAATTATAAAGAATTTGCAAAACAAATTCTCGCTATTGTTGGTGGCGAGGATAATATAAAGTCATTAGTACACTGCTCCACTCGATTACGTTTTACATTACATAATGAAGATAAAATTGATCCTTCAAAAGCCAAAGCAAATAGTAAAATATTATCTGATGTGATGAAGGGAGGACAATATCAACTGGTTATCGGTAATGATGTTGATAAAGTATTTAATGAACTAACAAAAATGATAAAAACAAATAATACTCCTCATGATAATAATAAAGACCAGAAGAAACAGTCTATCGTAAATAAAATATTATCAGCAATTACTGGCTCTATCGCTCCGGTTATCCCTCTGTTAGCGGGTGCCGGTATGGGGAAAGTGTTACTTATTGTATTAACGATGCTTGGTTGGTTGGATAAAAGTGACCAAACCTATTATATCCTTAACTTTATCTTTAATACGGCCTTCTATTTTATGCCGGTATTTATTGGTTTCTCGGCGGCGAAAATATTTAATTGTAACCAATATTTAGCTGCTATGGTCTGTTTAGCGATGGTTAGCCCTGAATGGACAAGCTTAGTTAAAGCCGGTGAGCCTGTCGAATTTATGCATATTCCTGTCGCTTTGGTTAAATATTCATCTCAACTGATCCCTGCTTTAATTACTGTTTGGATGATGTCTTATATAGAACGCTTTATTGTTCGTATTGTGCCAGAAATGGTTAAAGTATTTATGGTGCCTTTATTGGTGATTTTAGTTTCGACACCTATTGCGTTGATTGCGGTCGGTCCTGTCACTTCATGGTTCGCTCAATTAATTGCTGATGGGGTGATTTTAATCCAAGAGCACACCGGTTTTATTGCTATTCCATTATTAGTGGCTATTTATCCATGGTTAGTATCTATTGGTATGCATAAAGCACTTAGTCCTGTCAGTATTATGTTAGTGGAGCAAAAAGGTTTTGACCCGATTATTCGTGTTATGGCGCTATGCTCCAACATGTCTCAGGCTGCTGCTTCTTTAGCTGTTTCTGTGCGTACTAAAAACAAAACCTTAAAACAATTAGCTTTTTCTGCCAGTATTACCGCCTTTTTTGGTGGTATAACTGAACCCGCTATGTATGGGGTGAACCTCAAACTGAAAAAACCAATGTACGCTTGTATGATTGGTGGTGCTATTGCAGGATTATTTGCTGGTATTGTTAAGTTAAAAGCGTTTGTCTATGTCACTCCGGGCTTATTAAGTTTACCAATGTGGATATCTGATACAGATAACCAAGTGGTAAATGCAATAATCACCTTATTGATTGCCAGTGTAGCCACTTTTATTGCAACGCTTATTATTGGTTTTGATGATCCTACTGACGACCCAATCCGTGACGAAGAAGAAAATAATAAACAAGCTGCATCAACCAACAAAAAACCACAAATAGCGAATAGTAAATTACCTGTTGGGTTAATTTCACCTCTGCAAGGTAAAACGGTTGCACTTTCAGAGGTTAATGATGAAACATTTGCCTCTGGCATTATGGGACCTGGCATGGCAATTATCCCCACAACAGGAAAAGTGATTGCACCTGCAGATGGCGTTGTTGATATTACCTTTTCTTCTGGTCATGCGATTGGCTTAACACTGGTTAACAATATTGAAATGCTGATCCATGTGGGGATTGATACCGTTAACTTAGCGGGACAGCACTTCACATGCTGTGTCGTTAAAGGTCAGAAGGTGACAAAAGGTGATACGCTAATTGAATTTGATTTAGATGCGATAATAGCCGCAGGCTATGATCCAACAACGATGATCATCATTACTAATGATGATCATAAGCTAGACGTTGTTCAGACCGATAAAAAACATGTCGACCAAAATACAGTTTTACTAACCGTGGGTTAAAACAATATGAATAACAAGCTTATGGTAACTAACGATTATTGCGCGACTATTTTTAATGGAAGAATTAACAGAGGTACTTCTTCATGATCTATGCTGATTTACATGTTCACACAAACCATAGTGATGGTGTTTGTGAAATAAAAGATGTCCTTGAAAATGCATTTAGAAACGGCATTAAGACTATTGCGATCACCGATCACGATACTACCAATCATTATGACGAAATTTACCGAGAAGGGGAGCGTCTTGGATTAAATATCGTCAAAGGTGTTGAAATGAGTTGTTATGACTTTGACGTTTATAAAAAAGTCCATGTAGTGGGACTTTGGCTTAACGAAAAAACGCCCAACGTTGACAAGCTGTGTGATAACACTCTCAACTGTCGTGATCAGTTTCACCGAGAATTAATATTATCTCTCAATCAACAAGGCTACGATATTTGTTATGAAGATGCGAAAAAGTTCTCAAAATATAATATCGTTTTTAAAATGAATATATTCCAAGCATTGAGAGAAAAATATCCAGAGGAAATGACCAAAGAGCGTTATAAACAACTTTTTGGCTCTAAAACAAAAATAGAAACAGACTTAAAAATGGGGTATATCCCTGTTGATGAAGGAATTGCTGCTATCTTACAAGACGGTGGTATTCCTATACTTGCTCACCCATGTGTCTATGACAACTATGATGAAATAGAAAAATATGTCCAGTTTGGATTGAAAGGATTAGAAATAAGTCATTCTAGAATGAAACCTATCGACTATGAACTGACCCAAAACTATGCTAATAAATTTGGTTTGCTAAAAAGTGGCGGTAGTGACTTCCATGATCCTGCGTTACTTAAATTTGGCGATTTTGGCCTAAATCAAACACAATTTGAGACCTTAAAAAAGGACGCAAATAAATAAGTAATGATCTGACTTGATATAATGAAACGATTAAACGCCCAGATGGTTTATTGGGCGTTATCTTTAAGCCCCCACATTGTCTTTTTTCACATTATCCAACCCATTTTACATCTTCTTTTTCTGCTTGGTCGTCTGATTTTTAATCGACATTGTCAGTAAACCCTGTTACTAATCTTATTTTTGAGATAGACACCAGCTATTTTTATATCTGAATTAGTATGATTTTAAAAAAATTGATTTGCGAATTTGAGCAAAACCGATTTTTCTCATCATAATTTTTACCCACTTTGATGGGGATATCTAATCAATATAGCCGTGTTATTTTAAGCAAAATGAACGTTGTAATTATTAAAAAAACATCAATTACTTAATTTTATCTTATTGAGATGCTCTTTTTTTGATTGTAAATATATCGCAAAAATTAAAGCAAACTAAATTAATTTAACTTAAGTGAAAATAATTAACACGTGTTGCGTGTAAAATTGCATTTATTAACGAATTTAGACTAAGTAATTTTACTATTGAATTTATTCATTTTTTTCTACATACATGAAACAAAAAATAGATAAATATTTAACAAACAATAGTTGTAAACTATCGTATTTTGATTATCTATCGTTTTAAACATGTTTACATAAATTGATAAGCAAACTATTGTCTCTGCAAATCAGATGTAAATCGTATTTTAAATTTTTCTATTTAAATTTATTAATGAGAATAAAGTAAGTGGTAATTTACATATACGAAGGTGGCTTTTCATGAATATCGATAAGAATAGAGGATCTGATTCTTTATTATTAAGGAAGAATATTGGAAATTTTATTAGAGAATCTCGTATACGTAAATCTCTAACAGGAGCCCAATTAGGCGAATTACTTGATGTGAGTCAGCAACAAATATCAAGATATGAAAATGGAATAACAAGTATCAATATTGAAACATTAGATATGATATTAAAATTATTGGATGCTGACTGGTCTGAGTTTTATCGAAAAGTTCTTGTCGTAGATATTATAAAACATAAATTAAAAAATAGTGATTCGTTTCCATTCTATTTGCGTGTTTAGATGATTTATATCATCTGTACAAATACAGTTTAAATTTTATATAAAAATTTAAATAGTCATAAGTTTTTAAAAGTAATGGAAGTAACAATATCATCTCTGGATGGGATGAGGATAATGTGTGTAACTATATATCATAGTTAATTTTTTAACGCTTTAATTCCTACGTTAAATATAAAGGTAAAAATATGAAATTGAATAAATTAGCGATGTTCGCTATTGCATCAATGGCTTTTTCTGCGACTGTTGCTCAAGCAGCTTCAGGTGATGGTACTATTACTTTCACTGGTAAAGTTATTGATGCACCTTGTGGTATTGCTACCGAAAGTGCTAACCAAGCTATCGATTTTGGTCAAATCAGCAAAAGCCTATTAGAGAAAGATGGTATTTCTCAAGTTAAACAAATCCCAATTAAATTAGTTAATTGTGATTTAACTAAAGCCGGTTCTGATACTGGTGCTGCTGGTTCTTATAAAGGCGTAAAAGTAACCTTTAATGGAAATACTATTACTGGTGCAACAGAAGAATTAGCAACAACTGGTAATACAGGGACTGCTATTGTTATTTCAGGAACGACAACTGGTTCAATGGTTAAATTCAATGAAGCAGGTGAATTACAAGCACTGGGTAATAATGATAATACGCTGATGTATACAGCTTGGGCTAAGAAAGCAACAAACGGAACAATTGCTGAAGGTGAGTTTAACGCTACAACAAACTTCACATTAGCCTATGAATAAAACATATTAAATTTAACGAGGGCAGTTAATCTGCTCTCGATTATTTAAGGCCAAAATCTATGTTTAAAAAAATCATAATATTATTATTTTTCACTAAAATCTTTTCAACATATGCAAGCGGAGCTGTATTGGATAAATATATCCCATCAGATAAAGTTTGGTGGCAAGGAACAGCAAAGTTTTTAGGAAAAGTAATTTCGCCTGCTTGCACATTAGATATGGATAGTAAATACCAATTGGTTGATCTAGGTACTATACCTGTTAATAAAATGAACAATAATGATGATTTGTTAGCGAGTAAAAAAATAAAAATAAAATTATCTGATTGCCAATTTATTAATAAGACTAAAAATATCGATAAAGTGAAAGGCGTTACTTTAACATTTTATTCAGATGTTAGTGGATCTAAAGCTGATTTATTTTCATTTAATAACAGTGATGAAGTCTATTTTAAAATAATAGATGAATATGGATATAGCGCTAATTCTGGAGAGTCATTACCATTAATATATGTTGATGGGGATAATACATATCTATATTACAAAATAGACGTTGTAAAAAAGTTGGATGTAATTACTCCTGGTGATTATTATGCAAGCGTTTTATTCAAAATAAATTATGAATGATTAGCTGCTTTCAACTTCTCATTAAAACTTTAAGACTTAAATAATTAAGGTTATTAGCCAATATGAACAGAGAGAATATGAGTGGAAGATCTACAAGCATTTTGGCAACTATATTATTTATAATTTATTCTCAAAATGTATATTCTGTAGAGTTTAACTTAGATGTTGTTGACTCTAAATCTAAAGATAATATTAACTTTGCTAGGTTTAGTGAAGCCGGTTATATTTTACCGGGTAAATATCAGCTTAACTTAGTACTTAATGGACAAGGGATCGGTTCATCAACATATGCTGTTAACGTATTAGAAAGAGAAAACAAATCTCAAGATGAAAATAAAAAACTGTTATCTCAAGCCTGTTTAACAGGTGATATTATTTCATCTTTAGGATTAAAGGAAAAAATAGAAAATAATCTACCAACATGGAATGATGGAAAATGTATTGACTTATTAAGCCTAGATGGTGTTGAAGTTACAACAAAATTAAATGAAGGTATATTATCAATTAAAATACCTCAAATATGGCTTGAGTATACAAGTGCTACTTGGTTACCACCATCTCGCTGGGATGATGGGATCTCAGGTTTGATCCTTGATTATAATATTAACACCAATGTTAATATCCCTCATGAAGGAAGCAATACGCAAAGTATTTATTACAATGGTACTGTTGGTTATAACTTCGGTAGCTGGCGTATTCGTTCTGATTATCAAGGGAATTATAATCGAACCTCTGGTGATGCGGAAAACAATAAAGATTTATTAAATTTTACTCGAGTTTATGGATATCGCGCGATCCGCAGTTTAAAGTCTAACCTAACCATCGGTGAAAACTTTATAAACTCCAATATATTTAATTCCTGGCGTTATACGGGGATTAGTTTAGAAAGTGATGATCGGATGCTCTCTCCTCAACTAAGGGGATATGCACCACAAGTTACAGGGATCGCTGAAACTAACGCAAGGGTAGTGGTTAAGCATCAAGGACGTATTCTTTACGATTCAACAGTACCCGCAGGTCCATTTGCCATTCAAGATTTAGACAGTTCGGTGCGTGGTAAATTGGATGTTGAGATTATTGAGCAAAATGGAAAGACGAATAAATTTCAAATTGATACAGCCTATGTTCCTTATTTAACAAGACCGGGACAAGTTCGTTATAAGGTTGTTGCAGGACGCTCTAGAGATAAATTACATAATACAGAAGGACCTATATTTGGTACGACTGAAGCTGCTTTTGGTTTAAGTAATGCTTGGACTATGTATGGTGGTACCATTTTCGCCGGTGATTATAATAGTGTAGCACTTGGGGTTGGGCGTGATATGTTCGCTTTCGGTGCGGTATCTGCCGATATTACACAATCTTATGCACGATTACCTGATCGTGGCACTATGCAAGGTAAGTCATGGCGAGTCAGTTACTCTAAACGTTTTGATAATTTGGATGCGGATGTAACCTTCGCTGGATACCGATTTAATGAACGTAATTATATGACGATGCAAAATTATTTAGATGCACGTTATCGTGATGATTTTACTGGAAAAGAGAAAGAACTCTATACAGTAACCTTTAATAAAGGTCTTTCTGAATATAACACATCAATTGGGGTGCAATATAATCATCAGACATATTGGGATCAAAGTAATTCCGATTATTATTCTATTAACTTAAATAAATATATGGATGTTTTTGCAGTTAAAAATATTTCATTAAATTTATCTGCATCGAGATCTAAATACTATGGCAAAGATAATGATGTCTTCTTTGCAAGAGTCAGTATTCCATTAGAGAATAATAGAGGATTTATAAATTATGATGGCTCAAGAAATTCGGGGAACTATACGCATAATATAGGGTACTTTAATACCACTGAAGATAACTTAGCTAATTATAATTTAAATGTTTCAACGACATATGGCGATGATATGGATAGTAGTTCAAGCTTCTCTGGCTATTATGGACGCTATACTTCAATCGCTAATATTAATGCGAATGCCACTATCTCAAATAAAAATACCTCATCATTTGGTTTTTCTGCTAATGGGGGCTTAACGATTACCGCTAAAGGAGCTGCACTTCACCCAGATGGATTTAATGGTGGTACTCGCTTATTAGTTGATACTGAAGGTGTTGCAGGAGTACCAGTTGATGGTGGCCGTGTAACAACCAATAATTGGGGTTATGGTGTTGTTACCGATATTAATAGTTATTATCGCAATGAAACAACGATCGATTTAACTAAATTACCTAATAATATAGAAGCGACACAGGCGATTGTAGAATCTTCATTAACTGAAGGTGCCATTGGGTATAGAAAATTTGAAGTGTTAAAAGGTGAGAAGGCCTTTGCAATAATTAGGTTAGCTGATAACTCTTATCCACCATTTGGTTCAATAATTAGTAATGCTAAAGGACGAGAGCTAGGAATAATTAGTGATGATGGTTTTGCTTGGCTAACAGGTATTAACCCAAATGAAGAAATTAGAGTATCTTGGGGAGCTGAACAACAATGTGTCGCTAAACTTCCAAATAAAATAGAACCGAGTAATAAGATATTATTATTGTGTGAAAAATAAATATCGGTAATTAATAAACGACAAAGGTCTTGAAATGAAAAAAATATCATTTTTATTATTAGGATTAATGGTTACATCAAACTCCTATGCAGCAATTTCTTTAGATAGAACAAGAGCTATATACGAAGGTGGGTCAAATGCATTAGTTATTAATATTACTAATGATAATAAACAATTACCTTATTTAGCCCAAACATGGATTGAAAATGATAAGAATGAAAAAATTGAGCTAGGGCCATTAATTGCCACACCATTAGTTCAGCGATTAGAGCCTGGTGATAAAGCGTTAATTAAAGTATCTGCGACACCAGATATTGAAAAGTTACCTAACGATAGAGAAACATTATTTTATTTTAATGTTAGAGAAGTTCCACCTAAAGCTGAAGACAATAATGTATTACAAATTGCCTTGCATACAAAAATAAAATTGTTTTATAGACCTAAACAAATATTGAGAGAGCCAAATGCTATTTGGCAAGATCAATTAGTTTTAAATAAGCTATCTGACGGTTATGAAATAGAGAATCCAACACCTTATTACGTCACTGTATTCGGTATTGGTGGGTCAAAGAAAGAAGCGGTTGATTCTGAGTTTAATGCAGTCATGATTGCCCCTAAATCGTCACAAAGGGTTAATAGTAAAGTGTACTCAACGCCATACTTATCTTATATAAATGATTATGGTGGAAGACCGACAATTAAATTTCAATGTCAAGCTAATCGTTGTGTAGCAGAGAAAAAATAAAAACTGATTTTGGAGATAGAAAGGTGAAGAATAGAAAATTTATCTTTATGTTGATGCTTTACATTAATGGCCTTTTTATTTCTCAAATTGGCTTTGCAGAACCTGTTGCTCGTGATAAATCATTCTTTAATATTAATAGAGCAAAAATTGATTTTTATAATCAAAATGAAAAAAATCAACATGGTTTTATATATATAAAAGGCTCATTTTTAAATGCTCCTTGTGAGCTTATTTCGAATGAAATTAGTTTAAAAGAGCTATACATAAAAGATATTGATGTCGTTATTGGTGGTTGTAATATTTATAGTGATTTTAAAAACAGCTCAAATAGTAAACCTATGTTTACTAGTGTGTTAAGTTTCACAAATAAAATCAACGATAACGTAGAAAATATTGATATAAGAATGAATAGATTAAAGCATTATAAAGATAATGTTATTTTGAATTACCTCTTTTCAGATGAAATAAAGAGAAATATTCTTGACCGGAAGTTAAATATATTAACTCTTAAATTGCAGTATAATTAATTTAAGGTAGATCATATGGTTATTTATTTTTATAGAGAATGGGTAAAAATATTATTTTTTATGCTTATTTTTTTACCTGTTGCAAATGCGGCTACAACAATGAATTTTGATGGTACTTTGATTGATACGCCATGTAGGATTGATCAGCCAAGTTTAAATCAAAATGTGGTTTTTTTAAATAGCACACCAAGGGATTATTGGAAATATCCTGCGGTTAGACCTGCAGAAAAATTTACCATTAAACTGATCCAATGTGATGCAAAATCGTTATGGAAATCAGTGAAAATTAAATTTAATGGGCAGCCAGAGCCAGAGATGGGGGCTGAACAACAAAAGTACCTTACACTTTCTTCTGGCGTTAATAAAAGTAAGTTAGCCATTGGATTAATTGATATAGATGGAAACCAACGTATTACTTTAGGTGAAAACCATAACGGTGGAAATGGAACTCAACTTAACGATGGCACGATGTTGCTGACCTTTAATGCATTTGTTGAAGCGACACCAAAAGCAATACAGGAAAAAAGTGTTGTACCTGGAGTTTATAATGCCACGGTAGAATTTGAGGTTTCTTATGAATAAAAGTAAATATTTTATACTGCCTATTTTTTTATATTTACTATCAGGAACTGCACGGGCAGTTGATATAAATATAGCTATTACAGGCGCTATTTATGTTCCACCTTGTGTTGTTAATAATAATATCCCTATACAGTTTTCTTTTAATCAAATAATGACTTATAAAGTCGATGGTCAAACAAGCGCTATCACAAAAAATATTCCTATTACATGTACTTATTTTAAGGGCTCACCTTACGTCAAAGTATCTGGCATTCAGTTAGCTGGAGCGCCTGATAATGTGCTTAAAGTTTCCGCAGATAGCGTGAATTCAAATCGATTTGGCCTTGCCTTATATCAAGGAGAGAGTGTTGATGAGAATAATCCTTTGCGTTTGAATGGTTCAGCCCCTCGAGGTTATGCCATTACAAAAGGTTTTTCTAATACAGGGCAAGACAGGAGCCAATTTACTATTACTGCTGTTCCTTTTAAAACAGGTACTGCTGATTTATCTCCTGGAAATTTTACGGCCTCCGCATCATTAAGCATTGTTTATAACTAAACCTAAAACAGAGTCAATGATGAGTATCAGAGACTGAGGTTTATGTAATCCTAAAAAGTAGGACGGTTTAAATGAATAAGACATTAATAGGAATAGCTTTATTTTCTTTAGCCACACCATATGCGGTAGGCTGGCAACAAAATTTTTTGCATGTACCATCAAATGGTAGTACTGCATCAGCAACAGCCCCTTCGCTTAATGTGACAGATGCTAACGCCAGTGGTGTGATTAAGGTGACTATACCTCAAGTTAAATCGTGGCGGGTTATCGCTTCGTACTGTAGTGGTTCAGGCTCAATGGCAGAAGAAGGCAATTACCGCTATTGGATTAGATTGCCACAAACAAATACTTGGCAAAAACATTCATCAGGATTGAGTTATTATTTGTCCAATCTCTCTTGGACAATAGCAGGTACCAATAATAACAATAATCAGGTTTATGTAGGGCCAAATTATTATGCTAAGCAGTCACCGAGTGGTTGTCATAGTGTTGGAACCGTTTGGGGGTTAGGCTCTGCAGTGCTGCCGTTAGATCGTTCTATGTCATTAACTGTGGCAGTGTCCAGAGCGACGGCTTACCCAGGATCATATAATTTAAATATTCCTTTTGCATGGGCTTATGAAGAAAATAAAGGGTCTGGTGGCAACAGTACGGGTTATCTTCAATTTGGTAATGCAATGAAGCCTTATATGAATAGTTATATTAATATTCCTGTGAGTATCACAAGTAAATGTAATATTAAAAACCAAGTTATTAACTTATCTCATGGAAATATGACCCCAGAAGAATCTATTAACAATGTGACTCCACCTTATAACTATCAACTAACGTGTGATTATGATGCATCAGTATCCGTTTCATTAATAGGAAGTGCACCTGTTTCTGGAAAAACGGAAAACTATACAAAATGTGGTAATGGTGGCTCTTGTGAGTTGAAATATAACGATACCGAATATAAAGGTAAATTTAAACTTAACGCAGGTGCTGCAAAAACATTTTCTATCACATCAACCTTTCATCCTAATGATATAAGAAACCCTGTTGAAGGTAGTTTTCAAGGAAGTGCTATTTTGCGGGTATTGGTTGACTGATCAGGCGATTAATATTGTAAGTAAATGCCGTCATCATATTGAATAGCAATAGCTCTTTCTTGTTCTTACCAAATATAGAGCAGTGTATGAGCTATTGCTATTAACTTTTTGTTTGTACTGATAATCAACTTTTATTCTATATCATCTAAAAACGCCGGAGATGGGACAAAGAATAATGTGCCCGTGACGGGAGTACTGAATTTCAGTAGTTTATCGGTATGTCCTTCAGGTGTTCCTGCAAACATATTTTCTAACATACGGTTTGTTGTTGAGAAATAGCGAGCATAACCAATAAAATAGGTACCATATTCATTTTTGGAGGGATTTGAAAACGGCATATTTGCTCGTACGATTTTTAAATCATCACCGTTTTCATCTTGAATATTGGTGACGACATTGTGTGAGCCTGGATCTTTTTCTTCATCAGTTAGTTCAACATCATTGAATTTATGCCTACCGATCACTTTTTCTTGCTCGATGAGAGATTGGTTTTCCCAAGCCGCCATATCATGAATGTATTTTTGTACAAATGCATAACTTCCACCGGTAAACAGTGGATCTTCATCACCAATAACCGCATAAGCGACACGCTCATCTTCAAACTCAGGATTTTCTGTTCCATCCACAAAGCCAATAATCGAGCGACCATCAAAATAGCGGAAACCATGTACTTCATCTTCTGAGGTGGCAATAGAGTTTAATTTTTGGCTAATAATTGAGGCTAATTCATAACAAGCAGATACCTTTAATGCCCGTATGTGAAAAAACAGATCGCCAGGTGTCGATACTGCGGTATACACATCGCCGTTGATTTGCTTAAAGGTATTTAATTCTCGCGGTTTAGCTTGATTAGGGAATAGTTTAGACCATGCATCAGCACCAAATCCCATCACACAACTTACGTCTAATTCAGGGAAACGGGTTCTCATACTACGAAGAAGACCTGATAGATTATTACAAAAGTCGATAAGAGTAGGGCGAGTTTCTGATGAGTTAATAAGATTAAAGACTAGAAAATAAGCGTTCTCACAGGGGGTTTTTGTTACATCTTGATATTTCATAGTGCTTCCTAATCGATACGTGGCGGAAAATTTTGCTTAATGCGATATAAGTAAAAACTAAATTTAGTTTTACACCAAAGTATTTCCTTTTACAAAGCATGGTTTTTGATTTTTATCATTAAAAATGAATAGTAAATATTTTTTTGGTTGGAAAACAATCGAACTGTGATTTTTGTGATAAATAATGCTTTTTATATAAATTTGAAAAAATTCTTAGCTTTTCTTTAGAGTAAATCACTAACTTATACAGGTATTTAGAATATAGTATTGATGTTTTTTAGCCATAGTGTTGATTAAATAAGCATTTAGAGCTTATATACAGCTAGAATTTATTTTATTTTAATCAGAAAACTCACTTTTATTGAACATTAATATACGATTAACACTATATGAGTTATAAAAGAAAACAAAAAAAAATTTTATTTAAAAAAGAAAAATTTTATTTTTATTTTTGTTTTTATTTTTGTTTCAAATTATTAAAAATAAGATTTATTAAAAGTAAAAAATATTGTTTAACTTATACTGTGTTTTATTAGTTAATAACACTATTTAATATTAAAATGTTATCAATATTATGCTGTAATAACCGAAACTTGTTTATTTCAAATAATAAATAGATAATACTCGCGTATTGAGTTAATTAATCTTATTTCTATTATCTCAATGTATTTAAAATAATTATTTGGAGAAATAAATGAGAAAAAGCTTTATTGCAATGTTGATTGCTACAACGTCTATTTTTGTCGCGAATAATGCATTAGCTGCAGATGGAACAATCGATTTTACAGGAGAAATTATCGATAACGCATGTGAATTAGCAGCTGGATCTGATGCTCTAAAAGTTAATTTAGGTAAGGTATCTAAAACAGCATTACCTAGTGCCGGAGTTACTGCTGCGGCAACTAAATTTACGATTAAATTAATTAATTGCCCTGCAACAGTAAGTACTGCATCTGTTAAATTTGATGCAGAGTCTTATTCTGGAGACGATACTGTTATTGCGCTAAAACAAGAGTCGGGAGTGGCAACAGGTGTCGGTATTCAAATTACGGATGATGCAAATACCGTTGTCCCTTTATTTACCGCATCTAAAACCTATCCATTAAAAGAAGGTGTTGAAAATAATTTAGACTTTAGAGCTCGTTATATTGCTAAAACAGATTCTGTCACTGCGGGTTTAGCAAATGCGAATGCAACATTTACTATTAATTATAATTAAAAATAACTAGGTAAGTCATAAGGTTTAAAGGGATTTAAACCTTATTATACAATCATTTTATGGTGATAATATGAAGTCTATTATTCTATTTTTTATTTCTTTATTTATTATTAATACATCTTATGCAGGTGTTATTATTAGTGGCACAAGGGTAATTTATAATGAAGGCAATAAGAATGTCAGCATTAACGTGAAAAACCCAGACAAAATGCCTTATTTGATCCAGTCATGGATAGATGATTTTGAGGAAAAAAAACAGTCAAAATTTACGATCACGCCACCTTTATTTAGATTGAATCCAGATAAAGAGAATACATTGAGGATCTTTTTAACAGAAGAAGGGCTACCAAGTGATCAAGAATCTCTTTTTTGGTTAAATATAAAAACGATCCCTGCTACAGAAAAAACAGAAAATTCATTACAAATTGCATTTAAAACGCAAATGAAATTGATCTATAGACCTAAAAGTCTAAAAGACGTTAATTTTGAAGAAGAACAAAAGAAATTATCTTGGTCAAAGGAAAGAGGGAAAGTCATAGTTTATAATCCCACACCTTATTTTATGAATTTTCAAACAATCAAATTTAATGGAAAATTGGTTGATGATGTTTCTTATGCTAAACCTTTTTCAACTAAATCATTTGATATAAATGATAATAATGAACATGGTCTTATAAGCTGGGAGCTTATTAATGATTATGGGGCTAATGTGGATTTATCCGAAGTTAGAATATAATAATTAGGTTTCTAATATGAAAATAAGTAAGGTATGTATTAGCCTCATTTTATACTTAGGCTATGCAGCTTTATTATATGCAGAAAATAATAATTTAGATGATATCTATTTTGATCCAGATTTTTTAGAGCTGCCAAATAAAGATATTATTGATTTATCTTCTTTTGAGAATAACCAACAGCTAGCAGGTGACTATTATGTTGATATTTATGTTAACACTAATTTAATTTTAACTAAAAATATTAGATTTGATAAAGATAAAAATAATCAGCTTAAACCTTGTTTATCAGTAAATGATCTAAATGACTTTGGGGTTAAAACAACAGATTATCCTGGGCTTTATTCTGAATATACTAGCTGTGTCAATTTGTCTGCGATACCAGAAGCTAAAAGTGAATTAGATTTTGATTCACAAAGGTTATATTTAAGTATTCCGCAAATTGCATTATCTAAAAACCCAAGAGGATATATAGAGTTAGATAATATTGATAATGGCATAAATGCCTTATTACTAAACTATAGTTATAGTGGTTCTAAAAACTATGATCGTAAGAATAGCAGTTCAAATACAACTTCAAATTATATAAATTTAAGACCAGGTTTAAATTTAGGACCATGGCGTTTAAGAAACTACACAACATGGTCGAGTACAAGTAATCAGTCAGGGAAGTGGAACACCCTTTATACCTATTTATCTAGAAATATAAATAAAATAAAAAGTCAGTTAATACTAGGGGATGGGATATCTTCATCTGATGTTTTTGATAGTGTTCCGTTTCGAGGCATGCAATTATCAACAGATGATGAGATGTATCCAGAAAGTTTAAGAGGCTATGCGCCTATCATTAGAGGGATTGCAAAAAGTAACTCGCAAATAACTATCAAACAAAATGGATATACTATTTATCAAACTGAAGTGGCAGCTGGCCCTTTTGAAATTAATGATTTATATCCATCAGGTAGTAGTGGGGATTTATACGTTACGATTAAGGGTGCTAATGGTAGTGAGCAACATCAAATCGTACCTTTCGCCTCTTTACCTGTATTACAGCGTGAAGGTCATTTCACTTATAGCGTAACGGGCGGTGAATATCGTGCTTATGATAATAATGTAGATAAAACGAAGTTTGGCCAGTTTACATTAGTTTATGGTTTACCTTATGGCACTACTGCTTATGGGGGGAGTCAGTTGAGTCAAAATTATCAATCTTACTCCCTAGGTATTGGGAAGAATTTAGGCTCATTTGGTGCTGTTTCTGTTGATGTTACACAGGCTAAGTCAACTTTTAATGATGGAAGGAAGCAACAAGGTCAGTCTTATCGGTTTAGATATAATAAGAATTTGAACAATATAGGAACCAATATTGCTTTAGCAGGTTATCGCTATTCAACGAGTGGCTTTTATAGTTTATCTGAAGTGTTTGATAGTTTTCGTCGTACTCATTATAGCCCTGAAATTGAGCAACGCCGTCATCGTGCGGAGATAACACTTAATCAAAATTTAGGTGATAAATATGGCTCTTTAGCTATCGGATATATACAAGAGGATTATTGGAATAGCAAAAGCAAAAAACAATCAGCAACACTTGGTTATAATAATAGCTGGCAAGGTATCAGCTATGGAATAAATTATACCTATAATAAAAATACAGTTAATCATTCTTATATTGCTGATCAGAAAAGACAAAATGATGATGAACATTTGTTGGCTTTTTCGGTGAATGTGCCCTTTAGCGTATTTGATAATACTTTTTATTATAATTTTAATGCGAATAGTAACAATAATAGTTCAAGTACAGGAAGTGTAGGTATATCGGCATCTCAGTTAAATAATCGATTAAATTGGAGTGTGCAACAAGCATTTACCAATCAAGATCAAGGATCTTCTGGAAATATCAATGCATCCTACAAAGGCCAACTAGGTGATATTACGGGGGGGTACAGTTATAGCAAAGATAATCATAATCTTTACTATGGTGTGAGCGGTAGCGTCGTTGCTCATTCTCAGGGAGTTGTTTTTGGACAGCAACTGGGAGAAACCGCGGCAATCGTAGATATTCCTAATGCGGGTGATATTACGATATTAAATCAAGCGGGAGTTAGGACTAATAACTCAGGGTATGCATTAGTTCCTTATGTCACACCATATCGTAAAAATACTGTCGAGATCGATACATTAAGATTGCCAGAGAATGCTGAAATGGAACTTACCAGTCAGACGGTTTTACCGAGTCGAGGGGCTTTAGTAAAAGCGAATTTTTCAGCCAATGTAGGCTATCGTGTATTAATGACGATAAATTTGGAAAACAAAAAGCCAGTACCATTTGGCGCTCAAGCTATTTTTAAAGACAATAGTCAGTTAAATAGTATTGTAGGTAATGATGGAGAAGTTTATTTATCAGGGTTAAAACAGAAAGGAAAATTTACTATTAAATACAACAATGAAAGCTGTCAGGTAAATTATGATCTATCTGATATTCCAGATTATTTAGGGCTCTATAAAACTACTGTAACTTGTTATTAATTAATTTAAATATCAAACATAGTTATTTTTATAGCTATTGATGTTTGCTACCTGTAGGAAAGTAAAATGATAAAAGTAATGAGGCTCTTCCTTCTTATAACTACTATTGGAATAAGTTTTTTTTCATCTGCAGGAAGTACTGTGACACTTCAATTTTCTGGAAATATAAAAGCCGCGACTTGTAATGTTTCTGGTAGTAAAAATATTAATATTGATTTGAAACAGATGCCAGAAAGTTTATTTAATAAAGTAAACTCTAGTTCTGTTTGGAATGATTTTAATATTAAGTTAATAGATTGTTCTCCGGGGGTAAATCAAGTAAAGCTGACTTTTTCTGGAACGCCTGATAATGCAGATGTGAATAATTTATATAAAAATGGGGGGACGGCAAAAAATATTGCCGTTCAATTACAAAATAAAAACAGTAATGGCGAAATTCCATTAGGTAATGGAAAAAATTTATATATCGCTGTTAATGGCAAACCATCGGTTACTGTTCCACTAAGAACACGAGCATTTAGTAAATTCGGTAATGCAACACCGGGGACGGTGTCCGCAAAAATAACAGCAACGCTCATTTATCAATAAAAAGAGGGTGTTATGTGGAAATCACTAACGTTATTTTTATTATTTTCATATTCTCCTATCGCATTAAGCAACACTGTTAATATTAATGTATATGGATCAGTAGTAGCCTCACCTTGTGAGTTAGAAACGAAAAACCACTTAATTGATTTAAAAAAAATCAATATTAGAAATATTAAAAATGGTCAAGAATCAGACTGGATAGATTTTTCTATAAAATTAAAAAACTGCCCAGTTAATACAGAGAAAGTCACTATGATTTTAAGAGGCCAAAGTGTTCCTAATTATTCGGAATATTTTATTAATAGTGGGACTGCTAAAGATATAGCACTAAATTTAGCAATGCAAAATAATAAAGGTATTGTAAAAAATAATGATAAATTAATGACGGCTGTTAATAAATATAACCATAATGCGGAATTTGCTTTATCGGCAAGAATGGTTGGCTATGGAAATAATATAACGGTGGGATCATTTAAGAGCCATCTTGAATTTACTCTTATTTATAATTAAATGTGTCATAAAGGGGTTTCAAGTGAATCGCTCTTATCCAGCATCAAAGATGGTAGGAAAAAAAATCGCTTATTACCGTAGGGTTAATGGCCTCACATTAAGTGAATTGGCTAAGAAAATAGGTATAAGTCAACAGCAGCAATCAAGATATGAACGGGGAATTAATCGAGTGAGTCTAGATAGGCTTTATCAATATGCTTGCTTTTTCGGTATTAGTTTAAGTGATCTTTTTCAATTAGATGATGAAGAGAAAGTAGAAATAGAAAATAAAATATCAAATATGGTGGGTAATAAAAATGAACCATTTGATGGGTAAAAGACTTTTTTTATTAGGTACAATCTTCTTTTTTTCTGCTGACGCCTTTGCAGCTTGTATTCAAAATCCTAATTTAAAAAATATTCAGGCTCGGATCCCCAATAAAACCTATTCAATTCAATATGATGATATAGGGACAAGAGTATTAGATGAGTTTCAGATTAATTATGCCAATGGACCTATTAAAACTTATTTGGATAAGAATGGGGACTGTGGGGATGCTTCTCTTTCAGGATATTATACAAATGGATGGATACCCGATAATAATAAAGTTGTAAAAACCAATATTCCCGGTATCGGTATGAAAATTAAATTAAATAGTTTAGGTTTTATTAACCTAACTTGGTCTAAGGTTGAGCCGCCAAACTCACCTTATCGGATAATTAATCCTTCTTGGACGGTTCAAATTATAAAAACAGGCAGAGTAACGCAATCAGGAAGCCTTCAATGGGGCAAGATTGCTCAAGCAGTACAAAATAATACACAACCTAAAAACACAACTTGGAACTTAACTTCACTTTATTTGCCTCTTAATGCAATAAAGATAAATTCATTAAAATGTACTACAAAATCATCAAATTATAATATTAATATGGGGACTTGGTATGATACTCAATTTAAAAATATTGGTGATGTCAGTAAAAGTGTAGATGTTCCTATTACATTAAACTGTGCGGCTGGCACTAACATTAAAGCGACAGTGACAAGTAGTGCTGGATATATAGATGTAAATACAGGGAAATTAAACTTATCGGGCACTAATCGAGCCACTGGTGTTGCCATTCAGTTATTAGATAAAAACAATAACCCGATAAAACTAAATACAAAAAATAGTCTACAAAATGGGGTCTCCTCCGGTGATTATATATTTGGTTGGAAAGCAAGATATATAAAAACAGGTAATAAAATAACGCCTGGTAGTGCTAACTCAACAGCAACAGTAAATATCTTATATGAGTGATAATAATATATTTTTCGATATGGTTTTGTCATTCGAGGCGATTATGAATAAAAAAATATCAAAGATAGTTGGCGCAAGAATAAAAATGTTAAGACAACAACATGGTATGACGGGTAGTGAGCTTGGTGCTTTATTAGGAGTAAGCCAGCAACATCAATCACGCTTTGAAAATGGGGAGTGCAATATTCATGTGGATGTAATTTACTTATTATCTTATATTTTTAAAGTTAAATTAAATTATTTTTTTCAGGATATAAATGACTGTTTTGATCAAGAAGGAATAGCCTATAAAGAAAGTTATTATCATTCTGAGACGATTGTCGAAAAGTGTGAACTTTGGCGCTAGTTAATATGATGCCTAACAGACTGATTAGGCATCATATTCTTGTTTTTATTATTTTACCAATACCCCAGCACCTTCCACCATAAACTACCAAGGGTTACCCAGATAATGAGATTAACAATGCTCATAACAAAACCTGCTTTCCACCACTCACCTAAGGTCGCGTAGCCTGAGCCGAAAATAATCGGTGCAGTACCTGTACCGTAATGAGTTAAAGACATCATTAATGAAGAAGAGAAAGCTAAAATAAGTCCTAATAACATTGGTGGCGCGCCAAGAGCTAAACCTGCGGCATAGAATGCAGCAAACATGGCGGTAATATGAGCCGTGGTGCTAGCAAAGAAATAGTGAGAATAGACATAAATCAGCACGAGTAATATCATACCACTTACCCAGCTTATCCCCATACTATCAATACTGGCACCAACACTTAATGAGAGCCATTTAATTAGACCTAATTTTCCTAAAAAAGAGGCCATCATTACTAATGCGGAAAACCAAACTACGGTATCCCATGCGCCTTTGTTTTTTAAAATATCATCCCAATTTAATACGCCAGTACATAATAAGATTGATAAACCAATAAAAGCCGCAGTAGTCGCATTAATACTAAATGCATCACCAAATAATAGTGCGGGTATTCCTGCCCACATAATTAATAACAGTGCAAATACTCCCAAAGTGATTTTTTCTGGCAATGAAATAGGGCCTAATTGAGCTAAACGCTCTTTGGCAAAGTGGGGAGCATTCGGCGTATGGGTTATCTCTGGTTTATATAAAAAGTAGATCACAATCGGCATTAAAAATAATGAAACAATGGCGGGAACAAAAGCCGCTATTGCCCACATTGACCAAGTTAACTCATTTTCAGGCCCTGTTTCACCGATAATTAAGCTTACAATAAGAGGATTAGGCGCGGTTGCAGTAATAAACATCGCTGAGGTGATAGGGTTGATATTATAATTGACTAGCGATAAATAACGACCAATCTTACCACTAGTACCCTCTTCGGGTTTTGAATTAAAGCTATCGGCAATAGATCGCATTATTGGGTGAATAATCCCGCCACCTCGAGCTGTATTACTTGGCGTAACAGGGGCGAGGATCGTTTCTGCAATAGCTAGGGAATAAGCGATACCAATGGTTTTTTTACCAAATAACGAAATAAAATAGTAGCCAATTCTAGCACCTAATCCGGTTTTATTAAGACTCATTGAAACCATAATAGAAATACCGATTAACCAGATAAGATTGTTGGAAAAGCCACTTAATGCATCATTAATCGCCCCTTTAGTTGAGTCTGGGTTAGTGACGCCTGTTGCGGCAACAAGCGCAATAGCAATAATAGATACTGCCCCTATAGGTAAGGCTTTGCCGATAATAGCCGCAATAGTACCAACAAACAGCGCTAACAAGTGCCAAGCATTGGGATCTACCCCTTGGGGAACAGGGATAACAAACCAAATGATAAGGATAATAGCAACAGCAATTAAGGTAGGTATAGGTCGTAATGGAGTTAATTTATTCATCAGGTTATTCCATTAAAAACAGGTGTAAGAAATAATTGTAAGTGACAGATTATGTAAATAAGTATTTTTATTAATTATAATCTTATTAACATATTTTTAAATATACATTGATTAATATCATAAAAATAAAATTAAATCTTAACATCTTGGTTTGTAATTAAGTTTTTAAGTAACTATTTGTTTTATAGTCATTATTGTTTAGGTGATTTATTGTTTACTCAGGCTAGTTGTTTTGTGTTAAATTAATTTAAATAGTAATAATCTTTTTAACTATCCCTGTTTTTTTATTCTTTATTGTGTTATGTAATTAAAAATAAGCATCACAGAATTAAAATAATCTCCATTTTTATTTATATTATATTGCTATAATTAATGGTTATTTTTATTTTACTAAAATATCAGCCTATAATATATTATTAGCGTGAAAATAGATCATAATATATGTATCATAATTTCCGAAGCTGAAACAATTCAGTTTTTATATAATGACAATTAAATAGGTAATAGGCGATGAAGTATGATCTAAATGACCTCTATTATTTTGTTAAAGTGGTGGAGTTTGGCGGTTTTTCACAAGCGGCCGAAACGTTAGGTATTCCTAAATCAAAACTTAGTCGTCGTATTGCTGATTTAGAAGAGAGACTAAAGGTCTCGCTGATCTATCGTTCAACTCGTCAATTTCATGTCACTAAGATAGGGCAAACTTTTTACCAACAGTGTAAAAATGTCGTTGAACAAGCGGAGATTGCTCAAGAGGTTATTTGTTCAGCACAGGGGCATCCTCACGGCACGATCAAACTCTCTTGCCCAGTTGCATTACTGCAAATTTATATTCAAGATATTTTGGTGGATTTTATGGCAAAATATCCTGATATCAATATACAAATTTTAGCGATTAACCGCCCTGTGGATGTGATCAATGAAGGTCTTGACTTAGCTTTACGAGTTAGAGCATTACCTTTGGATGATTCTGGCTTAACGATGAAAATATTAGGCTATTCTCGCCGTGTTTTAGTGGCTAATCCGCTATTATTTGCAACCAACAGTGCGCCTGATTCTCCAGAGCAACTTGCTGATTATCCTATTTTAGCTAATAGCGAACATTCGCAGCAGTATACGCTAACGCTTACCCATAATGATGGTACTGTTTCAACGCAACATGTTACACCTAAATTAGCGACAACGGATGTGATGACCTTATATAAAGCAACATTAAAGGGACTTGGGATCACGCGTTTACCATTGAGTGTCGTAGAGAAAGAGTTAGCAGATGGCTCTTTGGTGGAAGTCTTACCACAGTGGCGTTTTCCTAAAGATGTTATTCATGCCGTGTATCCGTCACGAAAAGGTTTATTACCCGCTATTCAAGTGTTATTAGATTATTTAGCGCAGAATATGGCTCCATATAAAGAGTAAAAAATAGATACAAACGACTGCTCTAAGTGAGCAGCCGTTTGTTATAAAAGTTATAGAACAAGGAGAGTATTAATCATATTTCGTTTGGGATACGACCAAATTTACCTTGGTTAAAATCATCAATAGCTTGCCTAATTTCATCTTTACTGTTCATCACAAATGGACCATAACCAACTACAGGCTCATTAATTGGCTCTCCGCTAAGATATAACACAATAGCATCTTCAATAGCTTCAAGATTAATTGAGCCACCTTGATTATCTAAAATAACCAAATCACCCGTATTTAATTGAGTTTGGCTATCAAGATAGGCGCTACCATGGAGTATCACTAATCCCACATAGCGATCTTTTTTGCTTGGTAAGGTCGTAGATTTACCACTTTTCAATTGAATATCCCAAACGTCAACAGGTGAAAAGGTTTTTGCCGCCCCTTGAGTTTGATGATATTCCCCCGCAATCACGCGCAGTTGTCCGGCATCATTCGCTAATGGAAGCACTGGAATAGCACTCTCTTTGAGTAACTGATAGCCAGCAGGCGCTGATTTAGCATGAGATGGGAGGTTTACCCATAACTGCACCATATCAAGTATGCCTCCCGCTTGGTTAAAGGCATCAGAGTGATACTCTTGATGTAATATACCTGATGCTGCGGTCATCCATTGTACATCTCCAGGGCCAATCACTCCTCCTTCACCTGTAGAATCGTGATGTGCCACTTCCCCTTTATAGACAATAGTCACTGTCTCAAACCCACGGTGAGGGTGTTCGCCTACACCACGGTTATGGCCTTGAGAGGCAGGGAAATCAGTCGGGCCGGCTCTGTCTAATAATAAAAATGGATTTAAATATTTACCATGATCACCATAACTAAATAGTGAGCGTACATGGAAGCCATCACCAACCCAATGTTGACGAGGCGCTTTATAAATACCAATAACTTTTTTCATAATGATATTCCTATAAAATTTCTATAGGTGGTATTCTAATGAGCTATATTGATTTGAGTAGAGGGGAAAATAGGTTTCATTATTCTAAAAATAGAACAATGACAAAAGTGTTTCAGTGTTCTATTTTTAGAATAGTGTTTATCATTATTGCTACTACCGACTTTTTAATTAATTGACTATTGTTAATTATATCGAGAGCGAGGAGATAATTAACGCTATTTCCTTATATCTTCTTCATATTGTTAATAATCGTTTTTGTTAATTAGAAGGAATAAATAAATGAGTACTCCTGCAAATTTCAATGGTCAACGTCCAGTTATTAATCCAGATGATGCTGTTATGTTATTGATCGATCACCAAAGTGGTTTATTCCAAACCGTTGGTGATATGCCAATGACGGAATTACGCGCTCGTGCTGCAGTATTAGCAAAAATGGCAACATTAGCGAAGATGCCTGTTATTACAACGGCTTCTGTCCCTCAAGGTCCTAATGGCCCATTAATTCCAGAAATTCATCAAAATGCACCACATGCTAAATATGTTGCCCGTAAAGGTGAAATTAACGCATGGGATAACCCTGAGTTTGTTGAAGCTGTGAAAGCAACGGGTAAAAAGCAATTAATTATTGCTGGTACTATTACGAGTGTTTGCATGGCGTTCCCAGCAATTAGTGCTGTTGCTGAAGGTTATCAAGTTTTTGCTGTGATTGATGCATCAGGAACGTATAGCAAAATGGCAGAAGAAATTACCTTAGCACGTATTGTTCAAGCCGGTGTTGTGCCTATGGATACGGCAGCAGTGGCTTCTGAAATGCAAAAAACTTGGAACCGTGCAGATGCCGCTGAATGGGCTCAAGCTTATACCCAAATATTCCCTGCTTATCAGTTATTAATTGAAAGTTATAGTAAAGCTCAAGATGTTATAAAGAATAATGAAACTTTAGATTCACAACGTTAATTTGTTCTTGAATTTATTTAAAACTTATTAATTTAAAAATGCCTATAAATATTATTTTTATAGGCATTATTTTTGCTTTTTTCAATAATATTATTTTTAGCAAGGGTGTAAAAGTAAAATGTAGACTTATGTTTATTTATATGAAAATTATTTAAGGCACTTTATTTATTAATAAAGTGCTTTTTATTTGTTGATAATATCGGCTAACTGCGTTATGTTACTTGTTTGTTAAATTTCTTATAAGTTCCTTGATTTGTCATACCATTTGGTATGGCTAATTATATGATTAATTTATTTTATATAAATTAATTTACTCAATATGGTGTTTTTTATTTTTACTCATTCCACTCATTATAATTTATTTAATAAATAGCGACTGATTAAATAAAAATTTTTTACAATAAATAACTGTGACTTTAATCACTCTACTTTTTGATATTTATTCAGTATGTTTGTATACAGAGTTTCAAACATGTCTATCTCGAATTTTATTTATATTACTTAAGCTATTAAGTAAATAGGCTTCTTATTATCAAAAAAACGAAATGCAACTAGATATGTGCAGTTACATATATTAAATGCGTTAAGGATATTATAATGATCCATGCTTTTATTAAAAAAGGGAGCTTTCAGGATTCCGTCAGCCTGATGATAATTTCCCGAAAATTAAGTGAAGCCCCTGAGGTGGAAGAAATTTCCGTCATGATGGGAACACCAGCGAATAAATCTCTCCTTGATGTCACCGGTTTTTGGCATGACATTTTTAACGAAGCGACACCTAATGATATCTGTGTTTCGATTAAAGCTGAATTAGACGATCCCGCTATTATCGAGACTATCTCCAGTGCGTTAGAAGAAGCCTTAGCTGATATTGCTAACGGTCAAAAAAGTGGTAATAAATTAACCACTGTACGTAGCTGGCGTACGGCTAAACAAAAAAGTCCTAACGCTAATATGTTGCTTATTTCTATTGCCGGTGAGTATGCGGCGGAATTAGCTGATACGGGATTAGAAGATGGCTGTAATGTGATGCTATTTTCCGATAACGTCTCTATTGCTGATGAAAAAGCATTAAAAGAAAAAGCCGCCGCTAACGGATTGATAGTCATGGGGCCTGACTGTGGTACGGCAAATATTGCTGGCGCACCTTTAGCCTTTGCTAACATTGCACCGAAAGGCTCTATTGGTATCATTGGTGCATCAGGGACAGGAATTCAAGAGATCACCTCACAAATTGTATTACAACGCCAAGGGGTTTCTCATGCAATAGGTCTGGGGGGACGAGATCTCAGCGAGCAAATTGGTGGTATTAGTGCTATCACGGCTATTAATATGCTGGCGGCAGATCCTCAAACCCGTGTGATTGCTTTTGTTTCTAAACCTCCCGCACCGGCAGTACGTGAAAAAATTATTGCAGAAATGAAGCGTCATAATAAACCGATAGTGGCGCAATTCTTAGGAACAACACCAGAGAAATATCAAGACGATAATATCTATTTTACTCGCACCTTAGACGAAACGGCGCGTATTGCGGCTACGTTAGCACGTGTTGAAGATAGTGCTGCTCAGTTACCTAAAGTGACAGGTAAAAAGATTATTGGATTATATGCTGGTGGAACATTAGCGGCAGAATGCGCGATGTTGTTATCTGAGCAACTCAATGTGGCGGTAGATAACGAACATAAGCAAGGTACGATGCTCGATGCACAAGGGCATAAAATTATTGATATGGGCGATGATTTTTATACCCAAGGCAAACCCCATCCAATGATAGATCCTTCTACTCGCAATAAATTTATTAGTGAATTAAGTAATAAGCATGATATTGGCGTATTACTGGTCGACTTTGTGATTGGTTATGGTGCAACGTCAGATCCAGCAGGTGCATTAATTCAAGAAATTAAAAAATTAAATGAAAAACGTGGTGAAGCTAATCCACTGATTACTATCGCCACTATTACCGGTACGCAGGAAGATCCTCAAAACCGTAGTGAGCAACAAAAACAGCTACAAGATGCAGGTATTATTGTGATGGATACCTTGCCAGAAGTCGTACTGTTAGCCAAAGAATTAATCCAGCCACATCCAGTAGAAGCAGCTGCTGAAATTTCACCACTTTTAAATGGGATCTCCGTGATCAACGCCGGATTACGCAGTTTTGCTGACGATCTGCAATCCAGTGGTACGCCTGTTGTTCATTATCAATGGGCACCTGTCGCAGGTGGTAATAAAAAACTGGCTGAAATATTAAAGAAATTGAAATAAGGAATTGCAGATATGTACTCAACTATCGAACAAGCGAATGAAGCAGTTATCGAACGTATCCGTGAAGCCCGTCCTCACTGGTGTGATGTGAGTTTAGCAAAAGAAGTAGTACCAACTTTAGCAACAGGAAAAAAATTACTGCATGCAGGACCTCCTGTAACTTGGCAAGAAATGAGTGGCCCTGTCCGTGGCGCCTGTATTGGTGCTAGCTTATTTGAAGGTTGGGCTGAAAATGAAGCGCAAGCCTTGGCTATGTTAGAGGCGGGAGAGATTGAGTTTATTCCTTGCCATAATGTCAATGCCGTAGGGCCGATGGGAGGTATTACTTCTGCTCATATGCCAATGCTAGTGATTAAAAACCATGTTCACGGTAACTATGCTTACTGCAATATGAACGAAGGTATTGGTAAAGTGATGCGTTTTGGTGCTTATGGTCCTGATGTACAAGAACGTTTGCATTGGATGCGTAATAGCTTAGCTCCAGTATTAAAAGCCGCTTTAGCCACCATTGAGAATGGGATAGACCTTACGGCAATTATGGGTCAAGCCATTACGATGGGAGATGAATTCCACCAACGTAATATTGCTGCTTCTGCACTATTGTTACGAGAGCTGGCGCCAATTCTTAGCACATTGGATTTAGATGCGGCTGAGATAACCAAAGTGACCAAATTCCTCAGTATTACTGACCAATTCTTCCTTAATTTAGCCATGGCTTATTGTAAAGCGGCGATGGACGCAGGAGCACAAATTAAGCAAGGTACGATTGTGACGGTAATGACGCGTAATGGTAGTAATTTTGGCATCAAAATAAGTGGTATGGGTGATCAATGGTTTACAGCACCTGTTAATACGCCACAAGGATTATTCTTCTCTGGTTTTAGCCAAGCAGATGCCAACCCTGATATTGGTGATAGTGCTATTACAGAAACTTTCGGTATTGGTGGTGCAGCAATGGTTGCAGCTCCGGGAGTAACCCGCTTTGTCGGGGCATCGGGTGGTATGGATGCAGCACGTGAAGTGACAGAAGAGATGGCTGAAATCTACCTTGCTCGTAATATGATGCTACAAATACCGACTTGGGATTTCCAAGGTGCGTGTTTAGGTTTAGATGCTCGTCGAGTTGTTGAAACGGGTATTACACCGCTAATTAATACGGGTATTGCTCATAAAGAGCCGGGGGTTGGGCAAATTGGCGCAGGAACGGTACGTGCACCTTTAGGCTGTTTTGAAAAAGCGATAGTGGCACTGGCAGAAGAATTAGGCATTGAAGCTTAATCACGTTTTGTAATAACACGGTCGTCAGGGGGCAATATGCAAATTCAAGCACTTCAAACCAGTCAGCATATCTTTGCTTTTGAAGGTGAGTTTAAATGTGTCGGCATTTATGAACATGCTTTGAATTTTATTTGCCCTCAGCAACGCTTAATCACTTTTCATCGTCAAGGAAGAGGATTAAGCCCGATGGGGTGGCTACTGAAACAAGCCGATTTTGATTCTTTGGCTAAGCAGTGTCATCCCGCTTTGAAAATGCGGATGAAAAACAATCAAATCGCAATCGCAGATAATATGACATTGATTGCCGGTGATAGTGAAAATTTGCGTTTACAAGATAAAGCGACATTAGATTTACGATGGTTAGAGAGTTTTTTTTCTCTATTATCTCCGGTGATAGCGACAGGACTCTATGGGCCATTAAAAAACTATCGTCAAATCGCCCGACTTGATGAAATTAAGTTATTAACAAAGTTATTTTATCATCAATTGTCTGGAAAAGCGGTTAATTGGGCGATGTTTATTGGTAAAGGTCCAGGGTTAACACCGAGTTCAGATGATATGCTGGTGGGAATGTTATTTGCGCATTATTTAGCACAGCCAGAAAAATCGATTGAACATTTTTTTAATGAAACACCACCATTATCGTCATTAACTACGATAGTGAGTCAACATTATTTGGAATACGCCACACGGGGAATATTTTCTACCTATCTTATTCAACTAGGTAAAAAAATAAAAAATAAAGAGATTATTTTTAAAGATATGTTGGAAATACTCTCTATCGGTCATCATTCCGGTGCAGATACTTTACTGGGATTATGGATTGGTTATCAAATTAAACAACAACAGCGTATAGATTAATCTTTTTTATTAAAAAGAAATTATAAACGTTCGGAAACGGATAATTATGAAAACAATTGTTATTGCTTTAGGCGGAAATGCATTATTACAGCGTGGCGAAATTTTATCTGCTGAAAATCAATATAAAAATATTGAATTAATGTCAGAGACAATTAATAAATTAGCGCAAGAGTACCGTGTTGTTTTAGTACATGGTAATGGGCCTCAGGTTGGGTTGTTAGCATTACAAAATCTTGCTTATCAAGCGGTTCCAGCCTATCCGTTGGATATCTTGGTCGCGGAAAGCCAGGGGATGATTGGTTATATGATGATGCAGAAAATCAACCAAAATAATCCTACGCAAGCAATTACTACAGTAATGACTCGTGTTTCTGTTGATATTAATGATGAGGCTTTTAGAGAACCGAGTAAATTTATTGGCCCTATTTATGAGGAAGCAGAAAAAGAAGAATTAATAAATAAATATCAATGGACATTTAAAAAAGATGGGCAATATTATCGCCGTGTCGTACCTTCACCAGCACCTCAAAAAATAATTGATATAGAGGCAGTAAAGCTTTTATTAGATAAAGGTCATATTGTTATTTGTGGCGGTGGAGGAGGTATTCCAGTTAATAATATAAATAATGAATTTATTGGTAGTGAAGCCGTTATAGATAAAGATTTAACAGCAGCTTTAATTTCTCGTGAGTTAAATGCAGAGCACTTTGTTATTTTAACAGAGGCTGATGCCATTTATAAAAATTGGGGAACACCAGAACAAGCTGCTATTCGTGAAGCAACACCAGAAGAACTTGCACCAATGGCAGTGGCTGATGGCGCAATGGGACCAAAAATCATGGCTGTCAGTGATTTTGTAAATGCCACAGGACAACAAGCTCATATTGGCGCATTACAAAACATTCAACAGGTTATTGAAGGTCAGTCTGGCACTTTAATTTATAAGTCTTAATAACATTCTGTCAGGAGCGTCATTATGAACGATGCACAAGTGAATGAGAGTAAAGGCAAAGTCCCTTATTGGGTCAAGCTGACGATTATTTTCTTTTTTGGTTGGATTGCACTGTATGGTAGCCGTGCCATTGTCGGTCCTTTAATGGTGAATATTGGTGCTGAGTTTGATCTTACCAAAGCGCAACTTGGCTCAATTATGAGTATTTTCTTTATTGGCTATACAGCACTGAACATTCCATCAGGCATAATTGGTGACTATTTAGGTAAGAAAAAAGTCTTAGTCACGGGTGTTGTGCTCTTTGGTGGATTTACCATTATCGCAGGGATGATGCCAACTTATGTCACCTTTATGTTTGCATGGGTGATGGTCGGGGTATTCCAAGGATTCTATTATGGTCCACAATATGGTTTATCTTCAGAAGCTATTCCCAAACATCGTATTACGCTAGGTAGTGCCATTATCAATAGTGGTATGGCGTTTGGTTTATCCATCGGTTACTACATCTCTAGTATTTCTGTCGGTGAGATGGGGATGAGCTGGCGTGCACCATTCTATATTATTGGGGTACCTATTATTATCATTGGTTTGATGATGTTATGGATAATAAAAGATAAACCTAAAACGAAAGCTACGGATACGGCTCCTAATGCACCAAAACAGAAAACAAAACTGACGTTTAAAGATTTATTTGGTAACCGTAATATTAACCTTGCTTATATTACTATTTTCTGTTCAATCTATGGGTTCTTTGTTTTAGTCACTTGGTTACCCTATTATCTTGAAACCGAGCGTGGTATTACAGGAACACAGATCTCTACCATCGCATCACTCATGCCTTGGTTTGCTATTCCTGGCTCACTCTTATTTAGCTGGTTCTCTGATAAATTAGGTCGTCGTAAGCCTGTGCTATTAATTATGTTACCGTTGTCTTTGGTGGCTATTCTTGCTGTACCTATGTCAGATTCTATGCCGGTACTGATTGGTGCACTGATCTTATACGGGATCGTAGGGAAAATTAGTACTAATCCAGTATTAGTGGCGGTAGTGGCAGATAATTCACCACGCCATGCATTAGGGACATCTTTTGGTGTGTATAACTGTATTGGTATGCTAGGTTCAGTATTTGCCCCTACATTAACGGGTTTTTTATCAGATAAAACAGGAAGTATGGATTCCGGCTTCTATTTTGCTGCTATCCTGATTTGCATAGGTATTGTGGCAAGCTTATTTATTAAAGAAAATCCTGACGCCACAGCGACCAACTAACGCATTAAGTTTAATGTTATCAACAAGGGCAAACTTCGGTTTGCCTTTTTTAGTTAAGGGGATCGTAAAAAGATTGCACACTGGGATGCCCTTGTCGGAACAAATCAACCAGATAGCTGACAACGGCACCTTTTTTATCTTCGCACCAAGCTAGTGATAGGGGAGAATTATGGCGACGATTTTTCACTTCCTTTGCAATAAGTTGTCCACTATCAATCAGTGGTTTACATAGACTTAATGGTAAAAAACCGATCCCGACACCTTTTAAATGACATGCTAGTTTAGTATGTAAATCAGGTACTTTAATTTCATGTTGTCCAGATAGACGCCAAGCGGTGCGTTTGGAAAGATGGCGTGAAGTATCTTCAACATTGACGGCAGAGTATATCCGCATTTGATCATCACTTAATACCCCACTAACATTGGCTAATGGATGATTTGGTGCCACGACAAATTGCCATTGAATTTCCCCCATAGCACAAATATTAATATTATTTTTCAGTGATTCATTACCTGTGACACCAATGGCAAAATGGTAATCTTCATTAATTAACGCGTCCCATACTCCCATATAAACTTGTCGAGTAATATGAAATTGGGTAGAAGGAAAACGCTGGTGCAGGCAGGCTAACATACTGGCCACGGCGGTACGATCATAGAGTAAGTTATTAATAACAATATTAACTTGGTGCTCAACTCCCGCATTCATCTGCTGTAGCTCGATAGGCATTGATTCAAGCCAAACAATCCACTGGCGACATTTCTCTAATAAATATTCTCCTGCCGGCGTTAATGTGACGGTTCTTGTCGTACGATTAAACAACTGTGTACCAATATTCTCTTCTAGGGTTTTGATCCGATAGCTGATGGCCGCAGATGTTTTGTGTAACATCTCCGCCGCTTTAGTAAAGCTTTGGCAATCTGCTACTTGAATAAAAGTACGGATCATCTCTTGATCTAACATATTCTTTTTCCTGATGGTGAAAGAGGTAAAAGTCACATAATGTGTATGGTAAAAATAATCTATTTTTGTGTGATGGATACCTATCACAATGCAATAGTGGGTATTTTTTATGCTGTCAATCGCTGTTATTTTGGCTTATTTGTTATTATATGTTGTATAAAATTTTTGTTATTTATAGATAAGCGATAAAGGGCATACTAACAAAAAATTTCAGCTAATGATGGGAAAATTAAGATGTTCGATAAGTTAATAGTGTGACTGCTTTCACGTTTCACCCATCCTCTTTACTCGTATTAGTATTAAACGAGTAAAGAGACGGGAATACTAAAACTTAAAATACAGCAGAATAATATAGCACTTACGCGATTTTAAAAGGGTAAGTGAAAAAGAGCAGGTGAGTGAGATTCAGTGCAAAATGAAAGAGTGTAGCAACCCAAAGCCTACCGCTCCACATCCACGCTAAGCCATAAATAATACCTGCCAATGAGGCGAAGATAATGAGTAATATTCCTCCGGCAAAATGGACTAAACCAAATAAAATAGCGGTAATAAATAGCGCAAGATAGGGAGATAAATAGCGAGATAGACTTTGCTGTATAGCTCCTCTAAATAGTGCTTCTTCAGCAAGAGAGACAAAGAAAATATTTGCCAACATAAAGGCGGGTAGCCATTGTGGCAAATGTAATTCAATAGCGAGTCCACCCAATGCCATTGCGAATAATAACAGTGCGGGGATCGCCATAGCCAGTAAAACCCATTGATATTTATTGGCTTTTTTTACTGGTTCCGTTTTAAATAATGTAGGAATAAAAATCATTAAAATAAAAGGGATTAATGCTTTATCGGCATTGAAATAAAAAGAGAAAGGGGGGCTATATTGCCCTAATGGAACATGTTTAATGTAGCGTAAGTTATTAAAACCAGGAATAAAATGAAAAGTTAACCCAACAATAATGGCGATAAATGCAAGAATAACAATAGTGGCAATAAGACGATTGGTTTTGTAATGGCGATATGCATAAGAGAGTAAAATTAAGCTCAATATAACCGGAAGTACATACCAAGTGATAACACCTGTTATAAATGCGCTAATGGTGGTTATAGCTAAAGTAGTAAGTGCAAGTTTGCGATGGAACCCTAATAACAATAAAGATAAAGCAAGAAGTAACCAAGTGATCATAATTATCTACAAAAAAATAAAAAGGAAACGCTAGATTAAAAGATAGTAATAATGTGATCTATGACAATAAGTTAAAAAAAGAAGTGGTCGGATTTCGAGTATGGGATTATTCTTATTTAATATGTTGATTTATAAAAATAAAGCTTAAATATAGGTATTTTTAATTGAGTTAAAACAAGCGATTAATTACATTGACGATAATAACTCGATGATTTATTTATAGAAATGCTGGTAATAATTTTGCAGATTACCAGCATTTATTCAAAAGGGAATTACACGTAGAAATAGCGAATAACGTGGAAGAAAATAGGGGCGGCAAAGCACAGGGAATCCATTCTATCCATCATACCGCCGTGGCCTTCAATCATAGTACCGAAATCTTTTACGCCACTGTCTCTTTTTATGGCTGACATACATAAACCGCCAGCAAAGCCTGCGAGTGTGATGACTAAAGAGAGTAAAAAAGCAGCCCACCATGTGAAAGGTGTTGCCCACCATAACATCATCCCTATAAGGCTTGCTGAAATAATGCCGCCAAAGAAACCTTCGATGGTTTTATTAGGACTTAATTTCGGTACGATAGGATGTTTGCCAAATAGTTTACCAAACACATATTGTAAAACATCAGAAGTCTGTACCACGATCATCAAAAACAGTAATAAGTTAATATTACGTCCTTCAAAGCCTTCTATCGGTAACATTAATAATGCTGGAGCGTAGCTAAGGCAATAGATAGCTATCATGACACTCCATTGCACTTTTGCCATGCGCTCGAGAAAGTGATGAGTATCTCCGGAAAGCGCCATACGTGTTGGAATTAATAAGAAGGCATAAACCGGAATAAAGATGGCTAGCAAATTATACCATTGCACACCGACGAGAATATATTGGATAGGCAGCACGACAAAGAAACACCAAAAAAGTGCTTCGTGATCACCTCGATGAGTCGGGGTTAATGTAACCAATTCACGTAATGCAAGCCATGAAATTAAGGCGAAGAGGATAACTGAGCCTATTGTTCCAATACTAATAGCGACGGCAGAAATGATACACATGATCCACCAAGCTTTAATTCGAGAATTAAGATTGGTAATGGTTGAGGTAGGACCTTTGAGTGCCGCAAGGATCGCACCAATAATACTGGCAATAATTAAAAAGGAGAATAGCCCGATAAAGATCCAGAGAATTTCATTGTTGATACTATCCATGATGTAACTCCTCTAACGCACTTTTGGCTCTTAATAGAAATTCAGTCTTATCTTCATTTTCATGTGTCGGCTCAATAGGCGGGCCAAATGTGGCACTACAAATGATAGGAACAACAAGCCGAGAGCCTTTAGGAAGTACGCGGTTTAAGTTTTCAAGATAGATAGGGACTAATTGAGCCTGTGGATTGTTACGGGACAAATGCCAAAGACCGGCTTTAAAATCCTGAATAGACTCACCGTTACCTCTTGTCCCTTCAGGAAAAATAATTAGCGATTCACCTTTATCTAAAACAGCCTGCATCAGTGTAAGAGCATTTACTTTCTGAGGTGCAGTTGTTGTTTCACCATTTCCTTCAGTAACATTTGTTTTATTCGCGTGGCGTGGGATCAAAACTGCACGAAAGATACGACGAGAAAGATAACGACGTAAACGGTTTTTATTCCAATAATCTTCTGCAGCAACAGGGTGCACAAATGGCCGAATATGGGGGGCAAGTGAAGACCAAATAACTAAACCATCTAGATGACTTGAGTGATTTGCGTAATAAATACAAGGTTTATCTTTCTCAATCGGAGATATTTGTTTGGCTCTGATCCCGGTTAAAAAACGGCAGATAGAGACTAAGACTGATGATATGATTTTTGCATCGAAAGAGAGTTTGCCATTTTTCATTCATCAACTCCTTGTGTTAAATCGCGTAAAATTTGGCGAGTTCTCAAAATGGTAGTAAGTACAGAGCCGAAGATAATGATCCACAGGGAGACTAAACAGAGCCATGCTCCCCATTCAGCGGGAATAAATGCAGAGATAATGGCAATACCGGTTAATAATGCCATTCTATGTTGCTTGGCCATTGGTCCCGTAAAACGCTGTTCTAACCCACAACTACCACCTAATACACGGATATAAGCTGTCATTACCGCAAAGAAAGCGGCTACCCAGCCTAAGGTAATAGCGATAGGAAAAGTGATGGATAAACCATAACCTACACCAATAATAATCAATGTATCAGCTATTCGGTCTGGTAGTTCGTTATAAACAGCACCAGCAGGACTTTTTAATCCGCCTTCAACTGCGACCATACCATCGAGTAGGTTACAGATAAGTCTACCCTGGATAGCTAATGCACCTAAAATAAGAAGGATTGATTGAAGTAGGCCTTGGGAGTGAGCGAGAGCAAAGTAGAGAAACAAACCGGAGATAGCAGCGAATAGGATACTAAATAAAGAGATCCCATTGGGGGTAGCGCCTTTGCTTTGCAGCCAGCGACTACAGCGAGTTGCCCAGTTGGTTTGTCTTGCTTTTATAGGACGACGATTTTTTTCTTCATTATTCATTTTTTTTACAAAAAAATATTAGTGAGTACACAAGGTATTAGCATAATACGTTTAAGTAAAAAGAAAATGAAGATCAAATTATAAGATTATCTAATAAATTTTATAAGTGAATAAAAAAGTAGGCTCATTGATTAAGCTAGGATAAATATTCAATCGACAAAAAATACTTATTCTTTAGGTGTTAATACTTATTTTTGTTTAGTTGTTTTTACGTAATCATTTTTTCCTAAAGTGATATTCCTATTATGACGTGGATGAGTAGAAAAAATTTGTTATATATTAAAATAGCTCAACAATAAAGAGAATTAATTTCTAAATAATAGACTAAAAAGAACCAGAGTTATGACATCCATCAGCTATTTTATGAGGTTGTTTATGATTTTTTTGTTATTTTAATTATTTTTTCTATAAGGTAAATATAGATTAATTTAAAGTCACTAGACAATTACTGTACTTTATCTAGACATAAAAAAAGAGACAGCGATTCCTTTTTTGTTCTTTTTTAATCAGCAATATTTTTAGTTAAAAAATAAGACAATAAATCAGAAATTGATTGTCAATAGTAGTTATGTCTGTAAGAGGTGAAAAATGATTTATGTCAAATTAAATAGTATTTATTTTATCGTTTCGCCATTATTAACAATGAATAGGGAGTGCGTTATTAATAATAGCGATTATAAAAATAAAATATACTAATTGTTCAGGTTAGAGGTTGGAGTATTTGTATGACTTATGAAAGGGAGGCGTCAAAATAGGATAGCCTTCCCTTCTGTTGCAGAATGGAGCTTAGTATATTTATTATTTCCATATTCAATACTTATTCATCAAAAATAGAATATTTTTACAATACAGTTTACTCTCATTAATAAATAATAATGAAACGAAAGTCGATTAAGCTGTTATACAAGCGCTGGATATCATCTAATGATAAAGAAGATATGCGGGCTAAATTTAATTGGCTCTTAAGTCATATTTTTTAAAGAAATCATACTCTTGCACTAGTTGTGGTAGTGATCTTATTTTTAGTTTTGTATACATGTTCGAACGATGAACTTCCACTGTTCTTGGTGATAAAGAGAGCTTTTCGGCTGCCTCTTTACTGGTGTTACCGTCAAGGATCATCTCCATTACCTCTTTTTCTCTATTTGATAGTTTACTAAACTTATCTTTTAAAGAAATATAGGTTCTGAATTGCTCAACCTCACTTTCATAGTGTAAAAAAGATTCTGACACAATATTAAGAAGCTCATTGACGTTTAAAGGGCGAGTTAAATATTCGAAAGCCCCCGCTTTAAATGCGTTACGGCAACTTTCTATCGATGCATCTCCCGAAATAATTATAACAGGAATGATATTCTTTAATTTGTTTAACTCTTTTACCAACGCAATTGATGGTGATGCACTACTTTTAGTGTTAATTATGATGCACTCTTTATGAGCCCCTTTAGTTGATGAAAAATAGTACTTTAAAAATGCCTGTTCATTTGAATAGGTTTTCACATTTGCCGCTAAAGAAGAAAGCACTGCTTTAAGTTGAACTTTTGTGCTGTCATCTTCGAAAGTGATCAGATGGATTATCGATTCCATATGTTGCTCCCAATTTTATTCCTCTCTTAATCAAGAGTAAATGAGTAACGAAATTTGACTAATTTATAAATTTTCTATGTAGAGTAGTATTCACGTAACGGAGCCATAATAAGGATATATTAAATAAAAAAGTATTAATACTTTTTCATTATATTATAGATAAAATATCAGAACTTTGTTTTGTTTCAATATTTCTATTTTATCGTTAAAGATATTTTTCTTCTATAAACGAAGTTCATATAACTGTTATTAATTGTAACTAAGTTTTTTATCGTAAGTGTTTTTAACTATATTAAACATCTAGTGTGAGTATAATTAATATTGATAATTGTTTTTTGATTAGTTTATTAACTAAAATAATTTGTCATACTTATATTTGTATGGTCTTGAGAATGTGGATTTCTCTCTTTACTTATTGTAAAATAGAGCATTATTTATAATTACCTTACTTAACAACCCAATCGAGCCAATATTATGGCGTCACTGAAAGATGTTGCTCGACTTGCATCTGTTTCTTTGATGACAGTCTCAAGAGCGATTAATAACCCTGAGTTATTAAAACCAGATACGTTGAAACAAGTCCAACGTGCAATCGAAGAACTGAATTATGTGCCCGATTTTTCAGCGCGAAAAATTCGAGGTCAAGGGACTAAGGTCTCATCGATCGGTGTGCTTGGTATTGATACCGCAACGACCCCTTTTTCCGTGGAAATGATTTTATCCATCGAGCGTACCGCTCGTCAGTTTGGCTGGAGTTCATTTGTTGTAAACCTCACTGAACAAGAGGGGTATGATCAAGCCATTTGGCAACTGTTAGCTCAACGTCCAGATGGTATCATCTATACCACAATGGGATTGCGAGAAATTACGGTACATGAAAAGCTACGTGATAAAAATGTGGTACTTGCCAACTGCCTAGCTAAAGATCAAACTTTTCCAACCTATATTCCTGATGATTATCACGGACAATATTTTGCGATAAAACACGTGATTGAAAAAGGTTATCGGCATCCGTTATGTTTTTATCTACCCGAAGATACCGTTGCAGGCCCTATTCGCCGTAAAGCGGTCGAAGATGCTTGGCAAGATGCCGGCTTACCTTTGTCATCATTGCGTCAATACACGATGTTATTTGGCGATGAACATTACCGTGATGTGATTGGATTGTTACAACAACACTGTCGTCAGCAAAAAGCAGATTTTGATATTTTAATCTGTGGTAATGATCGTATCGCATTTTTAGCTTATCAAGTTTTACTGTCGATGGGATTACGTATCCCTGAGCAAGTGGCTGTATTAGGCTATGACAATATGATAGGAACGGGGGAGTTATTCTATCCGCCACTCACCACAGTACAGTTGCCACATTATGACTTAGGTAAAGAAGCAACATTACATATTATTCAAGAGCGTAATCATAATGAAACAGTACAAGTCCCCTGTCAGTTAATTGAACGAGAGTCTCTGTAACGAGACTCTCTTTTCCGTTAGAGAGTATAGAAACATCACAACGCTTAACTTATCGTTGATAGTGTCCAATATTCGCCAGCGATTAATGTGGCACTGCCATCTGTGGCAAATAGCGATAAATCGCGATCATTTTCATCTGCATAATAACGGCTACTAAAGGTCAGCTCTCCGTGATTGATAAAAACCTCTATTGATGAGCGATCAATAAATATACGTAAGTTAATTTCGCATCCTACTGGCAACGGTGTGCTACGTGAGCCACTGATATTATATTGTGGATAATGGCGACGGATCACAAAGCGATTTGATTGATTATCAACAAATACCTCTAAACCTTTTCCTAGCCATAATCCAAATTTTTCCGCTTGACTATCTAATGACCAGGTTAAATTTAACTCAATAGCCGGTGTCTTATCGAGTAATTTAAGCGCTTGGTTATTGAGAGTGGTCATCTCTATCGTATTTCTTGTTTGTCTGAGACTTTCAACTTCTTTTATCGGGGTCATACGTAAACGGTTTGCCCTTTTATCAAAGTTAATTTCACGAGGAAGCGTGAAACAACCAGCCCAAAACTCCTGTTGTGAAGGCATAGGGGAGTTCCACATATCCATCCATCCCATAGAAACACGGCGACCATCAGCAGTAACAAAAGATTGTGGAGCATAATAGTCATGACCATTATCAAGCTCAGTAAAATGACCATGTATGATAAAAGGTTGTTTTGGTGACCACTGACCGATCAGTGCACCGGTTTGAAACAGATTACGATATTGATAACCTTCAGCGCGTTTTCCTTGTGGTGAAAAAACAAGAGCAAATTCGTTATCATCACTGATAGGAAAAAAGTCAGGGCATTCCCACATGTAGACGTTTTTATCATCGGTTTTGCCTAATACCTTGTACTCCGAACGCCATTGTTTCCCTTCTTCAAATAGGGTGTCATTGGAGAAAAGTAGCACTTGGCCTTGGTCTTTTTCATCGCGGGCACCGACTACCATCCACCATTTCCCTTCTTGAAACCAAACCTTTGGATCACGAAAGTGCATATATCCTTGTGGTGGCGGTAAGATAATGCCTTTCTTTTCAAAATGGATCCCATCTTCACTGACTGCCACACATTGTGCTTGGTAAATTTGGCTGTCATCGCCTTCTTCTGCTAACCAGTTATGGCCGGTATAAAAGAGGTATAATTTACCTTCATGACTTACCGCTGATCCGGAAAAACAACCACTTTTATCATACTCATTACCCGGAGCAAGGGCGATTGGCTGATGTTGCCAGTGGATCATATCTTTGCTGGTAGCATGTCCCCAATGCATCGGCCCCCAAAGTTCAGAAAAAGGATGATGTTGATAAAATGCATGATATAAGCCGTTATGATAAACAAGGCCATTAGGATCATTAAGCCATCCCGCAGGAGCGGCTAAATGGAATTGAGGATAAAATTGCTTTCCACGTTTTTTTTGTAAGGCATTTAGGGCAGTTGTCGATTGTTCTAAACGTTGCTTCATCTCATTATCCTGATTTTATCAGTTATTCTGTAAGCTATATGTCACCCTTATTAGCGATAACATTTAGGGTTAAAAAGCGTGTTGTTTGAATTTATCTTTATTATTGTACACTATTATGTTAACGTTATCAGGATGTTTTTTCGAGCAATATCTTTATTTTTTTAGTTATTAATACTGATAAAAATACAATATAGTGAATAAAAATAGTGGCTTATCTTCAGGAGAGATTATGAAAGTCTGGTCTTTAGGTGATGCGGTTGTTGACCTAATTCCACTGCAAAATATGCAATATGAAGCATGTGCTGGTGGAGCACCAGTGAATGTCGCTGCAGGTGTTGCAAAATTAGGACAGCAAAGTGGCTTTATTGGTCGGGTCGGTGAAGATGCATTTGGTCACTTTATGCAAAAAACGTTATTTGATCTCGGTGTAGATACCAGCACAATGGAATTTGATGAGTTACATCGTACCAGTACAGTCTTAGTTTCGTTGCAAGAAAATGGCGAACGAGATTTTACTTTTTTAGTTGCGGACTCTGCTGATCAATTTCTTACCAATAAATCACTGCCTGTATTTGAAAAAGACATTTTACATTTTTGTTCACTTGCTTTAGTTAACCCAATTTGTCGCTCGACGCTAGATAGTGCTATTAGTAAAGTAAAAAATAGCGACTCTTTACTGAGTTTCGATATTAATTTACGCCCCCAAATGTGGCGTGATCATGAAGAAATGCGTGCGATCATCGATGAATATGCTCATAAAGCAGATATTTTGAAATTATCTGAAGATGAGCTGACTTGGATGACTCAGGAAATTACGTTAGAAAATGCATTAAAAAAATTAGCTGATTATCCTGCTCGTTTAAAAGTGATCACCCAAGGCTCTAAAGGATGTTTAGTGTTAACGCCTACAACACAAGTTGCCTTGAGTGCCTTTACCGTCAATTGTGTTGATACCACAGGGGCAGGTGATGCCTTTATGTCAGGATTATTAGCCGCAGTTGCAGAATATGGTTTTGCTGATGATGAACAATATTTATTAAAAATTATTACGCAAGCCGCGGCTTGTGGCGCATTAGCAACCACTAAAAAGGGCGCAATTGCTGCAGCACCGAGCCGAAAAGTATTGCGTGAATTTGTCAGTAAACAACCGCCGTTACATGTACGAGATATTTTTTAATGGATTATTTGTTTATTTGCTTGTAAGTCCTATTTTCCCCTTTGCTCTGGTCTTTTTGTGATCTCTATAAATAAGGTTTATACAACTTTATCTATAGAGATTTTTTTTATGTTTTACTCAGTGGTTTATTTTGATAATCGCTTACTTTGACGCTGATAAGTAGCGGATATGATCATATTGTTTGATTCGTTTTCGGCGTATGATAGTAAGGTCTCTTTAACGCTATTGGTGGAAAGTCATATGTGGGCTCAATCAGGTGTCTTATTAGCCATTTGCTCCTATATTTTATGGGGAATAACTCCTCTTTTTTATCGGCTATTACCCGGTGCTCAACCATTAGAGTTACTTGCACAACGTCTTATTTGGTCTATTCCCCTGTTATTACTGGTTCGATTATTTATTAAAAATAGAACTCGCTGGCGTGCTGTTCTCCAAGATAGACGCTCTATTTTTATGTGTTTATTTAGTTCATTAGCAATGGCAGTCTCTTGGTGCACCTTTACTTATGCACTTACGCATCAACAAGTCTTAGCCGCCAGTCTGGGGTATTTTATTAATCCACTTTTTTCTATTGTATTGGGCGTTATCTTTCTTAAAGAGAAATTAAATCCTGCTGAAAAATGGGCGGTAATATTAATTTGTGCAGGAGTGGGATATCAATTATGGATGTATGGTCAATTACCCATACTGGCACTCGTGATGGGTGGAGCATTTGCGATTTATGGACTCATTCGTAAATTTATTCGTTTTGATGTCATAACTTCATTATTTATTGAAACTTTGTGGTTAATTCCGGTCGCTATAGGGGCGATGATTTGGCTGATTATGCGAGATGAAAGTGCGTTTTCTTCTGCAGACAATTTAACTCGTTTCTATTATATTTTAACCGCGCCAGTGACTATCCTCCCTTTACTGTTTTTTACCGCAGCAATCAAAAGAACCACCTTAACCGTTATTGGTTTAGCACAGTATATTGAACCGACAATGCAGTTTTTACTGGCCGTATTCCTATTCCATGAAGCATTTGATGCAGTGAAAGGAGTAAGTTTTTCATTGATTTGGTTAGGGTTATTGTGTTGTATTTTTGCGCTGATTAGAAAGCGCCTTAATGCCTTAAAAATTCATAAAGGTCAGCATAGCCAAAAAATATAAAGTATTTAAATTTTACTATGGCTATTTTTCTCTTTGTTAAATTCCGTTATGCTACCACTAAATGCAAACGTTTGCGTAATGCGTGTTATCTGACTGAAATAAGGATCGAAAATGACCATTTTGGGAACGGCTCTGACCACTAATGCCACAAAAGTGATGTTATTAGGTGCAGGCGAATTAGGTAAAGAGGTGATCATTGAATGCCAACGTCTTGGCATTGAGACTATTGCGGTTGATCGCTATGCCAATGCGCCGGCAATGCATGTTGCTCATCGCCATTATGTCGTCAATATGCTTGATAGCGAGGCATTAAAACAGATTATAACTCAAGAGAAACCCGATTTTTTGGTGCCTGAAATTGAAGCTATTGCTACTTCATTATTAGTCGAATTAGAAAATAATGGTCAAAAAGTTGTACCTTGTGCCCGTGCAGTAAAACTCACTATGGATAGGGAAGGAATACGCCGTCTCGCTGCAGAAACATTACAGTTACTGACTTCTCCTTATCAATTTGTTGATGATGAAGCGGCTTTTAGAAAAGCGGCGGTTGAGATTGGTTTTCCTTGCATTGTAAAACCGGTGATGAGCTCATCTGGAAAAGGACAAAGTGTTATTCGTTCAGAGCAAGATCTCACTAGTGCATGGACTTATTCTCAAGAAGGGGGAAGAGCAGGGCAAGGGCGCGTGATTGTTGAAAAGATGATCCCGTTTGATTTTGAGATAACATTACTCACGATTCGTGCTATTGATGGTATTCATTTTTGCGAGCCTATTGGTCATCGGCAAGAAAAAGGCGATTATCGTGCGTCATGGCAACCACAAAAAATGAGTGATATAGCCCTTGCCAAAGCACAACATATCGCTAGTAAAGTAGTGGAGAATTTGGGCGGTTATGGGTTATTTGGTGTGGAACTATTTATCCAAGGTGATGAGGTGTTTTTTAATGAAGTATCACCGCGTCCTCATGATACAGGGCTTGTTACCTTAATTTCACAAGATTTATCAGAATTTGCGCTCCATGTGCGTGCTTTTTTAGGCTATCCCATCGGTGGTATTCGCCAATTAGGTGCTTGTGCTTCCGCGGTGATTTTACCTGAGTTGTCTAGTACTAATATTGTCTATACGGGGTTAGAAAAAGCGCTTAAGGCAAATCGACAAATTCGTTTATTTGCTAAACCTGAAATCGCAGGACATCGTCGTTTAGGCGTGGTGCTTGCTTATGCCGATTCCATAAAACATGCTATTGAAGAGGCGAATTTAGGTGCACAAGCGATTTTAGCCGATGATGGTGATAACCATTTATCGCAGTGATCTACATACCGCCAATGGCTTTATATCATGCTTGCCTTGGCGGTTATTCCTAGCTGTTATGTAATTGATTTTTCCTCTTTATATGGCGTTTTAGTATTTTTATTAATGTTATTAAGCTCTGCTCCCTTGAAACTTGCTTAACTATCCCCACCTTTTAAGTCATATCGATTTTTTTCGCCAAATTAGGATAAATTGAGGTAAAAATGAGTATGAAAGATCAGGAAACGAGAGGATTTCAGTCTGAAGTTAAGCAACTTCTACAATTAATGATCCATTCTCTTTACTCTAATAAAGAAATTTTCCTTCGCGAATTGATTTCTAATGCATCGGATGCGGCGGATAAGTTACGTTTTCGTGCATTATCCGATGCGGCTCTTTATGAAAATGAGGGTGAACTTCATGTCCGCATTGCCACTGATAAAGAAAAAAGAACACTGACTATCAGTGATAACGGCATAGGTATGACCCGCGATGAAGTGATTGATAATTTAGGGACTATTGCGAAATCAGGGACTAAAGCATTTTTAGAGTCTATTGGACAAGACCAAGCGAAAGATAGCCAATTAATTGGTCAGTTTGGTGTTGGTTTTTATTCCGCATTTATTGTGGCAGACAAAGTGACGGTACGTACCCGTGCCGCGGGGCAACCTGCTGATAAAGGTGTTTTCTGGGAGTCACAAGGTGAAGGTGATTATACGGTTGCTGATATTGAAAAAGCGGATCGTGGTACCGAAATTACCCTGCATCTACGTGAAGGTGAAGACGAATATTTAGATGATTGGCGTCTGCGTAGTATTATCAGCAAATACTCTGATCATATTTCCCTACCTGTCGAAATAGAAACTAAAAATGAAGAAGACGGCACTGTTACATGGGAAAAAATAAATAAAGCTCAAGCGTTATGGACGCGTAATAAGTCAGAAATCAGTGATGATGAATATAAAGAATTTTATAAGCATCTTTCTCATGATTTTGCTGATCCGCTGTGCTGGGCTCATAACCGAGTTGAAGGTAAACAAGAGTACACCAGCCTACTGTATGTTCCTTCTAAAGCACCTTGGGATTTATGGAACCGTGAACATCAACACGGTTTAAAACTGTATGTACAGCGCGTCTTTATTATGGACGAAGCTGAACAGTTTATGCCTAACTATTTGCGTTTTATCCGCGGATTAGTCGATTCTAACGATTTACCATTGAACGTTTCTCGTGAGATCTTACAAGATAGCTCTGTGACACGTAATTTACGTAGCGCATTAACTAAACGTGCATTACAAATGTTACAGAAACTGGCTGACAATAATCCTGAAGAGTATCAAACTTTCTGGAAAGAGTTCGGTTTAGTGTTAAAAGAAGGTCCTGCAGAAGATCACGCTAATATTGAAGCCATTGCTAAATTACTGCGCTTTGCTTCTACTCATAATGACAGCGATGCACAAACTGTTTCATTGGCAGATTACGTGAGTCGTATGGTTGAAGGTCAGGATAAAATCTATTACATCACTGCAGATAGCTATGCTGCGGCCAAAAATAGCCCTCATCTAGAATTATTCCGCAAAAAAGGTATTGAAGTTCTACTGCTATCCGATCGCATTGATGAGTGGATGATGAACTATCTCACTGAATTCGATGGTAAATCATTCCAATCTGTGAGCAAAGCAGATGAATCTTTAGATAAACTGGCTGATGAAGAGAAACAAGCGCAGCAGGAGGAGACAGATAAACAACTGGCACCTTTTGTTGAGCGTGTAAAAACCTTACTAGGTGATAAAGTTAAAGAGGTGAAACTAACTCATCGTTTAACAGACACGCCTGCTATTGTTACTACTGGTGCGGATGAAATGAGTACGCAAATGGCAAAACTTTTTGCGGCTGCAGGTCAACAAGTCCCCGAAGTTAAATACAACTTTGAGTTAAACCCTAACCATCCATTAGTCAAACAAACGGCTGAGTTGACCGATGAAACACAGTTCGCGGATTGGATCAATTTATTACTTGATCAAGCGCTATTTGCTGAAAGAGGAACTTTAGAAGATCCAAACCAGTTTATTCGTTTAGTGAATCAACTATTAGCTAAAAACGCGTAACCATATTCGTTTTCAATCATTTAAACCACGTTCTTTGCGCAAGAGAGCGTGGTTTTTTTCTTTTGCGATAAAAATAAAGTGCAATCGATAACGTGATTTCTTGAGCGATGACCTCACAAAATGGTATGGTAATGCGTTTTCGAGTTTAACTATAAAAAATTAAATGCAAGGGGATTTACGCGATGCGTATCATTCTACTAGGCGCTCCAGGCGCTGGTAAAGGCACTCAGGCTCAATTCATTAAAGAAAACTATGGTATCCCACAGATTTCAACCGGTGATATGTTACGTGCTGCGGTTAGCGCAGGTACGGAATTAGGACTGAAAGCAAAAGCATTGATGGATAACGGTCAATTAGTGACTGATGAATTAGTAATAGCATTAGTGAAAGAGCGTATCAAACAAGACGATTGCCGTAATGGTTTCTTGTTGGATGGGTTCCCAAGAACAATTCCACAAGCTGATGCAATGAAAGAAGCGGGTATCAATGTTGATTTCGTACTGGAATTTGCTGTACCTGATGAAATTATTGTTGAACGTATTGTTGGTCGTCGAGTGCACGCGCCATCAGGTCGTGTTTATCACATTAAATTTAATCCACCTAAAGTTGAAAACCGTGACGATGTGACAGGTGAAGAGTTAACAACTCGTAAAGATGACCAAGAAGAAACAGTGCGTAAACGTTTAATCGAATATCATTCTCAAACAGCACCTTTAGTTTCTTATTACCAAAATGAAGCTAAAGCGGGTAACGCGCAGTACCACAAAATTGATGGTACACAGAAAGTAAGCGAAATTAATGCTGAACTGAAAAACATCCTCGGTTAATCTATAGCACCGAAGAGCAATCCCGGTTAGACCGGGATTTTTTTTACAAAATATTTATAAAAAGAATACAATCCGATTAATTGACAAACAGAGTTCACTATTTTCCTTTACTCTTTTACTTTTGGTTATGTTAATAAAACAGCTCTAAGGAGTCTTGGTATGAATGATGCTAAATACGGCGTTCTTTTGGTCAATCTTGGCACCCCTGATGCACCTCAACCAGATGCAGTGAAGCGCTATTTAGCTCAGTTTCTTAGCGATCCTCGCGTTGTTGATGTTTCCCCGTGGATTTGGAAACCCATTCTTCATGGGGTTATTTTGCCATTTCGCTCACCTAAAGTGGCCAAATTATACCAACAAATTTGGTTGCCAGACGGCTCTCCTCTTTTAGTCTATAGCCGTGCACAGCAAAAAGCGTTAGCACAACGTTTTGCGCATATACCTGTTGAATTAGGTATGTGTTACGGCAATCCTTCCCTCAACGAAGGACTGACGCGATTATTGGCACAGGGCGTTGAAAAGCTAATTGTATTACCTCTTTATCCACAATACTCTTGTTCGACATCGGGGGCGGTATTTGATGGTATTAGCCAACTGTTTAAAACGATGCGAACTATTCCTTCACTGCATTTTGTTCGTAGTTATGCTCAACATCCACTTTATATTAAAGCGCTGGCAAATAGCATTGACGAGAGTTTCAAGCAACATGGTAAGCCGGATCGTTTAGTACTTTCATTTCATGGCATTCCTGAACGATTTATTAAAACTGGGGATATCTATTTTGATGAATGTTGCCTTACAGTAGAAAAATTAAAACAGCAACTTGATTATCCAGCAGAAAAAGTGATGATGACTTTCCAGTCACGTTTTGGTCGTGAGCCTTGGTTATCACCTTATACTGATAAAACGATGGAAAAACTGGGTAGTGAAGGGGTTGAACATGTACAGGTTATTTGTCCCGGATTTTCATCAGACTGTTTAGAAACATTAGAAGAAATTAATGAACAGAACCGTGAGGTCTTTATACATGGTGGTGGAAAACAGTATGAATACATTCCTGCTTTGAATGATAAAGTTGAGCATATTGACTTACTTGAAGCTATAATCCGCGACATATGTGAAAAATAATAGATAAGCTCACTAAATACGATTATCGGATTAGGTGATATATTCATTTGATCATATTTCAGTTATATATAAACTTATCTTTTCTCATTTTTTAACCATTTTAGTCTTGTGCACTAAAATGGCTGATAAACGGACGCTGCATTACACAAATTTAGGCAGGAAAATGAATAGTAAGCTTTCAAAACCACAATCTTCAGAAGTTGATAAAGGGCATTTCGACGATTTTTATCTAAAACAGAACGATGAAATCGATCTGTTTGAGTTATTTTCTGTTCTTTATAAATCAAAATTTGTCATTATTGGGATCACACTTTTATTTGCTATCGTAGGTTTTACTGTTGCGAGCTTTCTGCCCCAGAAATGGACAAGCCAAGCTGCTATTACAAAACCAATGTTAGATGAGATGAAGCAGTTAAGAGCAACCTTAAATGATTTAAGCTTGGTTGATGTTGATACTGGCGTAAATGCTTCTTCTGTTTACCAAAAATTTATCAATAACTACAATTCCCGTGTATTACGTGAAGAATATTTAGTCAATACGGATTACTATAAAAACTTATTGGCTAAGATGGACGATCCTACGCCATTGGATAAACGTAAATTAATCGAAACTATTGTTACTAAAGATATTAATTTAAAAGCATCAGACAGTAAAAATAGTGATGAAGAATTTAGTGGCGAAATTAACTTAAGCTTTACTGCGCCAACTTCTGAAGAAGCTTACGATTTGCTGTCAGGTTATATTCGCTTTATTTCTACTAAAGTACGGGTAGAAGTGAAAGACGAAATTGATGATCAAATTGAGCGTAAATTAAACCATGCGCAAAAAGCGTATCAAATGGATTTAGAGCGTATTGCTAATGCGCGTAATGTTAATGTTCAGCGCTTAAAATATGCACTAGAAATTGCCAATGCTGCGGGGGTTAAAAAGCCTATTTCTAGTGAAGGTGCACAAATTAAAGATGATCCTGATTACTCCATTGCCATGGGGGCTGATGCACTTAGTAGCAAATTAGCGATAACAGAAGCGATTACTGATCCTACAACGGTCAGTTCTGAATTAAAAAATCGCTTATATAATATTCAGCAGTTAGAACAAATAAAATTGGGTGATCTGCAATTTGTTCCTTTCAAATATATGCTAAAACCTTATGAACCAACTAAGAAAGATGCGCCTAAACGTGCATTAATCTTAGTCGGTGCCGCATTTGTTGGTTTTATCCTTTCTGTAATGGGTGTTTTACTGGGCTATATGGCAAGAAATCGCCGTAAAACAGCGTAAATATCCACAAATAAAAGTAGGTGTACAGACGTACACCTACTGTCTCTCCACTAATATTGTGTTAACATTGCGCATCTTTTTTAGCTTGTAGCATCGTTCACAATGAAATTCCCTGGCAAAAGAAAATCCAAACACTATTTTCCCGTTAGTTTACGAGATCCATTATTAAAACCTATCATCAATATGACTGAGAGCGAATCTTCTCGGGCTTATATTGTTGGCATCGACCAAACATTAGTTGATATTGAAGCTAAGGTAGATGAAGCGTTTATCAATCGCTATAACTTGAGTCAGGGACACTCTCTGGTTATTGAAGATGATGTAGCGGAAGCCCTTTATCGCGAATTAACGGTTAATAATCTTATTACCCATGAATTTGCGGGTGGCACTATTGGTAACACACTACATAACTACTCCGTATTAGCGGATGATCGTTCTGTTTTATTGGGGACTATGTGCAACAATATTCAGATTGGTAGTTATGCTTATCGCTACTTATGTAATACCTCAAGCCGTACTGATTTAAACTATTTACAAGGTGTTGATGGTGCAATAGGGCGTTGCTTTACCCTCATTACTGAAAATGGTGAACGTACTTTTGCTATCAGTCCTGGTCAAATGAATCAACTTCAGCCCGAAAGTATTCCTGAGGATGTGATTGCAGATGCATCGGCATTAGTTTTAACTGCTTATCTCGTCCGTTGCAAACCGGGAGAGCCAATGCCGTTGGCAACTATGAAAGCGATAGAATATGCCAAAAAGCATGATGTACCGGTTGTCTTAACATTAGGTACTAAATACGTGATTGCCGACGATCCTCAGTGGTGGAGAGATTTCTTAAAAGAGCATGTCTCGGTAGTGGCAATGAATGAAGATGAAGCCCTAGAGCTTACAGGTCATGCTGATCCATTGTTAGCATCAGATGCGGCTTTAGAGTGGGTTGATTTAGTCTTATGTACCGCAGGCCCTGCAGGATTGTATATGGCAGGCTTTACAGAGAGTGATTTTAAACGCCAAACCACTCATCCGTTACTTCCAGGTGCAATTGCTGAATTTAATCGTTACGAGTTTAGTCGTGCTATGCGTTTTAAAGATTGCCAAACGCCGGAAAAAGTCTATTCGCATATAGAGCCTTATATGGGAGGGCCGGAAAAAATCATGAATACCAATGGTGCTGGCGATGCGGCATTATCTGCACTATTACATGATATTACGGCAAATAGTTATCATCGCATTAATGTACCTAATTCGAGTAAACACCCACGTAGTTATTTGACTTACTCTTCATTGGCGCAAGTGTGTAAATATGCTAACCGTGTAAGCTATCAAGTATTAAGCCAACACTCACCACGTTTGACTCGCGGTTTGCCTGAGAAAGAAGATAGCTTAGAAGAAGCTTACTGGGAACGTTAAGTTAAGTCGTCGCGCTCTTTTTTTGTGAAAGAGAGAAAATAAAAAGCAACACGCGATAAAGGTGTTGCTTTTTTAGTTTGTTAATCCTTTATTTTAAAAATAAATCTCTATTATTGCGCTGCATTGGGCGCAATAATTTGTTGACCCTCTTCAGGTGTGTCATCAATGGCGCAACCGAACTCGACTTCTTGTATTAGCATCTCAGCCATTGCTGAAGCGGTCTGATCTTCATCGATTATCACATGATTTGCCCCTTTCTCAAGAATAAAGGAAGCTTCTTCATCATAGTTAGCACGAACAATAATATCGTCAAAATGGGCACGAACGATAATATTGAGATCAGGGTTCATTTTTCTTGCCGTTTCTGCGATATCTGCTGCTTCATAACCGTTAGGAATGGTCAGTAGTAGCGATTTAGCACAATCAACACGCGCTAATGCCAGTGATTCTTTGGTCATAGCATTACCGAGCACGGCGTTTAAGCCTTTTTCTTTTAACTCAGCAAATTTATTACGGCTATTTTCAATAATGACCAATGGGATAGCTTGCGGTTGTAGCTTTTCAGCTAGCATACTACCTGCACGGCCATAACCGACGATAATCGCATGCCCACAAATATCGACAGGCACTGGCATCTCTTCTTCCATCTCTTCTTGTTGAAGTTGCTCTTGCTCTTCTTTGGTTTCTGTTTTTGCTAGATAACGGTCTAACAAAGAGAAGAGAACAGGATTAAGCATAATAGAGACTAAGGCGCCGGCAAGAACCAAGTTACGTGCATCTGGTTCTAAAACATTTAGTGCAACCCCCATTCCAGCTAAAATAAAGGCAAATTCACCAATTTGCGCAAGACTGGCTGAAATGGTTAATGCGGTTCTGCGTGAATGCCCAAACATACGAACGAGCACTAGGGCTGCTAAGGATTTACCTATAATAATGATCGCAAGTGTGGCTAAAATGCCTAGAGGATGCTCAATTAATACCATAGGATCAAATAGCATGCCGACAGAGACAAAGAACAGAACGGCGAAGGCATCACGTAGAGGTAAAGTATCTTGTGCTGCTCGGTGGCTGAGGTCAGACTCATTAAGTACCATACCGGCAAAGAAAGCGCCTAATGCGAAAGAAGCATCAAATAGCGTCACTGCTGCGTAAGCGATACCTAAAGCTAGTGCTAACACACATAGGGTAAAAAGCTCACGAGAGCCAGTGGCAGCCGTTTTAGCTAAGATCCACGGAATAAGCTTACGACCGACAATCATCATAATTAAAATAAAGGCAACTACTTTACCAATAGTGATACCTAAGTTAATTAATAACTGTGAAATACTTGTTTGGTCACTACTTTCAAGCATATTGGCAATAGCTGGTAGTAATACTAAGGCTAATACCATAGCGAGATCTTCGACAATTAACCAACCAATAGCGATTTGACCGCGTTGGCTATCAATTAAACCTCTTTCTTCGAGTGCGCGTAGCAATACCACAGTACTTGCCGTTGAAAGGCATAATCCAAAGACAATGCCACTAAATAGACCCCAGCCAAAGAAAGTGGATAACCCTAACCCTAATAAGGTGGCAACGGTAATTTGTGCTATGGCACCGGGGATCGCGATAGCTTTTACAGCCATTAGATCTTTTAAAGAAAAATGTAAACCTACGCCAAACATCAGTAAGATAACACCGATTTCAGCAAGCTCAGGCGCCAAAGAGGTATCAGCAACGAAGCCGGGGGTAAATGGGCCAGCGAGCACACCCGCAGCAAGATATCCTACTAAAGGTGAGATTTTTAGCCGTTGAGCAATCATGCCTAAGATGTAAGCAAGTGCTAATCCACCAACAATGGTGGTAATGAGGGGGGTTGAATGCGGCATCAATTCTCCTTCTTGTTATTAAACTACATGTATCGGGGGGCGAGTGGTACAGCAGACGGTTAGTTTAACGTATCTAAGCGATAATTTCGCTAAAATTTATTGAATTTTTATTAAAATAGCAATTTGATTTAGTTTTATAATGTAACTGAGTGTTTCTGTGTTATTTTGGTAGATCTTCTTTGTATAAGCTTGATATAGACTATTTAGATTGGTTGTAGGTTGTAAAAATAAATACAACTTATTTAGCTTTATTGGTCAGGATCTGGTGAAGAAAAAGCATGGAAATAATCAATAAAGATAGATAAGTGTCATTAGCCTCAACATGTTCAATGTTTTTTAAATTAGAGAGCAATCGCTAAGACGAGTATCCCTCATATTGACCCATGTAAAACTCAGATAAAATAAAAAATGCTAACTATGGTTATTTCAGTAGTGAATAACTATTGAGCACTATGCTACACAGTAGAAAATGCTGTGATTAACATAATATCAATAAGCAGACTTTGTTTTTGCGATAGGGGAACGGGCAACATTGTCCCCGAGATGTTCATAACTGAAATTTATTTTTTAAGTTAAATTATAGTCGCTCTTACCTATAATGGAGTAAAAATAGCCAAAAATTCATGATCACAACTTAATGTATGCTTTTTTGTTAGTAAGTTATTGCTATTGTTATCCAAAGCACCGTAAAACCCCGTCCTTCAGGTCGGGGATATAAGGCGCGGTTTTTTAACTAACTAGGTGTTTCCTGTTGCTCAATGTACTGGCGGATAATGGATATTGGTGCGCCACCACAACTCCCCGCGAAATAACTCGGCGACCAAAGAACCCCCTTGTAGTAATCACGTTGGGCAATATCAGGACGATCACGTCGAAGTAATCGACTCGATACCCCTTTAAGGCTGTTAACCAGATTAGATATCGCCAGTTTTGGCGGGTAATTAATCAATAAATGAACGTGATCCCGTTCCCCATCCATTTCAACCAGTTCAACATCAAAATCAGCACAAACACTGGCAAAGTAGCCTCGCAATTTTTCAATTGCATCCTGATCAAATATTTTTCGCCTGTATTTTGTGATAAAGACCAAATGGATGTGCATCAGGAATACACAATGTCTGCCACGGCGAATATTAGTTTCATTTTTCATAGACCAAAG